>NZ_JBHVGU010000017.1:0-199883 GCF_042800575.1 Streptomyces sp. NPDC057616 | reverse complement strand
GCAAGTCCGGCGAACACAACCGCCGGAAGATCGTCTAGGGCAGACGTCAAGCATCACCCGACGCCAACCCGTCAAGCATCAACTGAGACTCGACACGGCTCTGCCGGTCGGAGATCAACTACCGATCGGCGGTGCGAGTTTGCGGCCGTCGTGGGTTCGGATGTGTGGCGACTCGTCGTCGCGCAGAGCGTCCATGATGCGGATCGCGTAGACCTCGCTCATCGCCGCAACGGCCTCGTCCGGGGTAAACCATGCAACCGCGGTCGACTCGTCTGAGAGCTGCTCGTGACCGCCGTCGGGTCGACACCTGAACACCAGGGCGACGACACCAATGGTCATGTTCTTGTAGACGCCGGTCAGCCGCTCCACGCGCACCTTGATCCCGGTCTCCTCGAACACCTCGCGGAAGACCCCTTCTTCGACGGCTTCCGTACGCTCAAGCACCCCGCCGGGCGGCTCCCACGTGCCGTTATCGGCACGACGGATCACCAACACGCGGCCGTCTTCACGCACAACGACTCCCGCCACGGAGACCGAGTGGAGCGGGGTTGGCTGTCGTGACATGAGCCGAGTCTCAGACAGAGGGCCGGTCAGTGGTGAGAAGGCGACTGGTGAAGCCCTCGTGGCACAGTCGCTCGTAAGCCTCACGCACGTCATCCGGTACGGGCTGGCTGATCATGAACCCCTGCTCCGGGTAGATCAGCAGTCGCTGAAGTGCCCCCACAAGCATGTCAATGACCAACCGAGCGTCCTGGATGGAGTCCGCGTACTCCTCCAGCGTCATCGGAGTGGACGCGCTGACGATCTCGACTTCGGGCCATAGCTTGCGCGCCGTGGCGTACGCGCGCCTCTCCTCGTACGGCTTGCTGATGAGGAGCACAGAGGAGACGTCTACCCCAGCCTCCTCGAGCAAGGTCCTGGAGAAGCGGATGTTCTCGCCGGTGTTGCGGGCGTTCGGCTCTACGAGCACGGCAGAGCTAGGTACACCGAGTTCGAGGGCTCGTTCGCGGTAGTGGACGGCTTCACCCCGCGGCATGCGCTCGCGCGTCGTCGGGCTGGTGGCTCCAGTGAACACAAGCAGGGGAGCCATACCGCGCTTGTACAGATCCACCGCCGTGTCGGCCACACCCAGGTCATGGCTACCCAACCCGATCGCGACTGAGCACGGCCGCAGGACGTGGCCCATCTGGTGGTAGTCCCACAGCCGCCGTGCGTCGGCCCATGCCTGAGTGGAGATCATTCCTACCCCTTCTCGCCCTTCGTCGAGTCCGGCACCTTGAAGTCGTATTCCCAGGCGAAGCGCGAAGCCGCGTGCACACCAATGGCGAACTCCACCACTGTGCCAGAGGCCGTGTACGTCGTCCGATGCAGCTCAACGACTGGTTCGCCCGGCGGCAGCTGCAAGAGCTTCACTTCGTCGGCCGTGGCCGCCCTGGCGAAGATCTCCTCTTTCATGTGGTCGATCTCGTATCCCGCGTCATACAGCACCCGGAATCCGCCTCCGCGACCGGCCGGCCCCGGGGTCGGGTCCACGAGCCGGGTCCCCTCGACATGTTCGGGCCGGTAGTAACTGGTCAGGGTGTGGGTCGGCTGGTCACCTTCCTTCACCAGCCGCGCTCGCGCGTACACCTCCGCCCCCTCGGGGAGACCGTGGGCAGCGGCGACCGCTGGCGGGGCTTCCACGCGACTAACGGTCTGGGTCTGCTCGTTTCGGCGGTAGCTGCGCCCAGAGGCCACGCGGTCTGCGATGAAAGCCACCTCGTCGCCGTCGCGCCACTTCGCCTTGTCGTACCGGCCGATGCCGAGCCGCTTGAGCGGAACTCGCTGTCGCACGACGGTGCCGTGCCCGCGAGACGACGTCACCAGGCCCTCGGCTTCAAGAGCCTTATATGCCTGGTGGACGGTGGACTTGGAGCCCTCGCCTGCCGCAACTAGCTCCCTGATCTGCGGAAGCTGCTGGCCAGGCGCGTACTCACCCCTCTTGATCTGTTCAGCCAGCTTGTCGGCCAGCTCCCGCCACTTCGGCGCCATTTCACGACTCCTCTCGACGAGATAAGTCAAGCACAGTCCCAGGACTGTTGACAGTCCCAGGACTGCGTGCCACAGTCTCCCTAAGTCGCTCGCAGTCCTAGGACAGCGGGTACGGAGGGCCTTCTTTGGGCTGCTCCGAAGCATCGACTCAGGGAGCAATTCATGCCGTCGTTCAAGATCGACACTTCGACCGCTGTGGTGTTCGTCGCGACCGCGCCGGAACCGAAGATGGTCAACAAGAAGACCGGCGAGCGCGCCGTGGACCGGGAGACCAACGCGAGTCTTTCGACCGTGGGTCTGCTGGTCTCGGATGAGGGGGAGGGCAACCTCTACCAGGTGACCGTGCCGGAGACCGGTCTCCCCGAGGGGCTGGCGCCGGGCATGCCGGTCAAGGTCATCGGCCTGAAGGCGCGTGACTGGGAGAACGAGTTCAACGGCCAGAAGCGGCACGGGATCTCGTTCCGCGCGGTCGCGATCACCCCGGCGGCCTGATCATGGCCGACCTGACGACGTGGCTGGAGGCCACGGGAGCCCTGTCCGGTGCCGGTGGTCTCGGCTACGCGAAGGTCCGCGCACCGCGCGTGTACTGGTCGCTGGTCGGGATGCCGGTCACCTGGGGCCGCTTCACCCTCTCCTACCGCTCGACGATGGACGTGTGCGGGCTGACGGTTCAGCCCTCGGGACTGCGGGCGTTCTTCACCCGCAGCGTTG
Source organism: Streptomyces sp. NPDC057616 (assembly GCF_042800575.1). Lineage (NCBI taxonomy): Bacteria > Bacillati > Actinomycetota > Actinomycetes > Kitasatosporales > Streptomycetaceae > Streptomyces > Streptomyces sp. NPDC057616. The sequence continues at coordinate 197,141 of NZ_JBHVGU010000017.1, read as the reverse complement.
CCCGCCGCGAGGTCCAGCCGGTCCCGCCGAAGATCCGCCGGGTACGCGGCACCTCGACCGGACTGCGGGTCACCCTGCGGCTTCCCGCTGGCCTGGAGCCCGCCGATCTGATGGCCTCCTCGGAACGGCTCCGGCACGCCTGGGGCGTCCACTCCGTGACCGTGGTCGAGACGAAGCCCGGTTTCGTGGAACTGCGGATGACCGGCTACGACGTGCTGCGCCGGGTGAAGATGCCCCGCAAGGCCCGCCCGCACGACATGGCCGTTCCGGTCGCGGTGCGCGAGGACGGGACCGCGTTCGAGCGGGACTACCGCAAGGCACCGATGGCGCTCACCCTGGGCGCCAACCACTCCGGCAAGTCCATGTATCAGCGCAACCTGATCAAGGGGCTGGCGCAACTGCCGGTGGCCCTGGTCGGCGTCGACTGCAAGCGCGGGGTGGAACAGTCCGCCTTCGCGTCCCGCCTGTCGGCGCTGGTCACTACCCCCGACGATGCCGCCTCACTGCTCGGCGTCCTGGTTGCAGAGATGGAAGACCGCTTCGACCTGCTCAGCCGCAACGGCGTCTCGGACCTGTGGGAGCTGCCCGCAGCGCTGCGCCCGGTGCCGGTGGTCGTGCTGGTCGACGAGGTGGCGGAACTGTTCCTGATCTCCTCCAAGAAGGATGAGGAGCGCCGGGAACGGATCGTCACCGCGCTGATCCGGCTGGCGCAGATGGCCCGCGCCATCGGCATCTACCTGGAGATCTGCGGGCAGCGCTTCGGCTCCGACCTGGGCAAGGGCGCCACCATGCTCCGCGCCCAGCTCACCGGCCGCGTGGTGCACCGCGTCAACGACAAGCAGACCGCCGAAATGGGCCTGGCGGACGTGGCCCCGGACGCGGTCCCGGCCGCGAGCCTGATCCCGATGAACCGTCCCGGAACCGCTGTCGCGGCGGACTCCTCCGGCGGCTGGTCGAAGATCCGCACGCCGAACACCTCGCGCGATGAAGTCGTGGCGGTCTGCCGGGAGTTCGCCCACCTGGTCCCGGATCTCTCCTTCCTCGACCCGTTCCGCCCCTTCGTGCCTGCTCCCGACCCGGCGGCGGGTCCGTCGCTGGTCAAGCCCCGCCCGGTCACTGAGTAGCACCCGCTACCGCCCATGGCCCGACTCCCCTGAAGGGAGGTGCACCGCATGTCCCGCTCGATCCGCGTTGATGCCGTGCTCGTCCAGGCCGTCATCGCTGGCGCGCTGTCCTTCGCCCACCTGCACGACCTGGCTGAAGCCGCTGGACAGACCGGCTGGAAAGCATGGGCCTACCCGGTCTCCGTCGACCTGCTTCTGGTCGCCGCCTGGCGCCGACTACGCACGGCCCGCCGCGACCGCTCCGCCTGGATCTGGTTCGTCATCGCCCTGTTCGCGTCTCTCGGTGCGAACATCGCCACCGCCGGACTCCTCGACCTGGCCCAGGTGCCCGCCTGGCTGTGCATTCTCGTGGCTGGCTGGCCCGCTCTGGCCTTCCTCGGCGGAACCCTCCTGGTCCACTCACCCGACAGCCCGGCTGGTCCTGCACAGGCTGTGGACGAGGTGGCAACGCCAGAAGTCGAGACCCACCGCACCGACGCCCCCGTCCCGGACCCCGCCCCGGCCGTGCCCGAGCTGACTCCTGCACCGCCACAGCCCACGCCACGCGCGCCCGCGGTTCCGGCCGCGCTGCTCGATCACGCTCGCAAGATCGCCGACTCCCACCGCGCCGCGACGGGCTCGCCGATGCCCGCCGACGCCCTATCTGCCCGGCTCCAACTGCCCGCCCCGATGGTCGACGCCATCGCCGCCGAACTCCAACTCGCCTGATCAGGAAGGGAGAAACCGCCCGTGACCGCCTACCGCCGCTTCCGCAACGTGATCCGTATCGGCCCTGTACAGGTCGCCACCGCCTACGACGGCCGTGGCCGCGACAAGCACACCGCCGCCTGCACTGCGCCGGGCTGCGGCTTCGCCGCCGACTACGACACCCGCGCTGGCGCCGAACTCTCCGCCCGCACCCACCGCTGCAAGGCCTGACAGGAGATCCGTCATGGACGTCCCGCTCTGGCTCGCCCTGCTCGTCGTCGGATGCCTCGGCGTCAAGCTCGCCCGCCCGCCGTGGTGGCTGGTCGCCGTGCTCCTGGTCGGCGGCTACCTCGCCGCCGGAAGCGTCCTCGCCCCCGCCCTCGGCACCGTCCTCAAGTAGAAGGGACCCGCCCCATGTTCACGCCCAAGTACCCGCCCCAGGACACCGCACCGCCCGCCACGGCCACCGTGCCGGCCAACCACACCCCGGCATCCATCCAGCCGACGGTCCCGGCCCCGGTTGCGGCGGCCCCGGTCTCGAACCGGCCGACCGTCCAGCTCACCCCCGGCACCACGCTCGTCCTGGTCGGCGGCGGCACCGCCGTGGTCCTCGTCGTCGGCGCCGTGCTGGTCTCCATGCTCCTCGCGGTCGCCATCACCGGCATGTCTGTCGCCGTGACCGCCGTCGTTCTCCGCTCGCTCCTCAACCAGGAAAGGAAGCACTGACATGGGCCTCTTCAGCAAGCGTCCCCCGGTCGACGCCAATCAGCAGGAACGGGAGATCCAGGCGGCCAAGCGGCAGGGCAGCGCGGAACTCAACGCGATCCGTGACCGCCTCTCCGACGGCACCGCCACCGACGGCGACAAGCGGATCTTCCGCAAGGTCACCGGCGTCAAGCTCTAAACGGCCCCCGGGGCGGCTCTCTCGCCAAAGAACCGCCGCCCCGGACGCCTGCACCTCTTCCAGATCCAACGGACCCGAAAGGGACGCCTCATCATGCCCCAGCACGCCCCGAACACGCCCGTCTGCCGCGACTGCGACGGCTTCCCCGTCGTCGCCATCACCACCGGCACCCGGCACGCCACCGGCACCCGCATCACCCTCCGCGTCACCTGCCCCGCTTGCCAGGGCACCGGCCACTCCGCCCGCGCCCTGGCCGTGCGCACGCAGGCGGTGAGCGTCTGATGCCCCGCCGCTGGAGCCTCGGCGTCGACCGCACCCACTACGAGGGGATCGACGGCGACTACGACCGGCTGAAGAAGACCGCCAAGGCCCACAGTCGCCACGACAGCGGCAAGCTGCCGATGTCTGGCCCTCGGCCCTCCAAGGAGCAGTCCGGCCCGTCCAGCAGCACCGCCAGCACGCCGCAGAAGCGCCGTTGGGGCCGGTGATCACGTGACCGACACCGCCACTCTGGCGGGCCTCGATGCGGCCACCCTCGGCGATGTGCTGAGGGTGGCCAATCAGGCCGACTTCGACCGCTGGCAAGAGCAGATCCGCCGTACCGGCGGCTGCTCGGACCCGATCCGCCTGATCGGCGGCACCAAGACGATCGATCCGGCGACGAAGACGGTGCTGCACGCGTACTCCACAGACACCGAGCCGGGCGGCATGCTCCGCATCGCCTGCGGCAACCGCCGTGCCTCCCGCTGCCCGGCCTGCGCCTGGACCTACGCCGGAGACACCTACCACCTCATCCGCGCCGGACTGGCCGGTGACCCGGACAAGGGCACCCCGCACACCATCCGGGACCACCCGCGCGTCTTTGCCACCCTCACCGCGCCCTCGTTCGGCCCGGTCCACAACCGGCCCGACACCGGCCGCTGCCGCTGCGGCACCCGGCACGCGGAGGACGCGCCCGAACTCGGCACCCCGCTCGATCCCGAGGCGTACGACTACGCGGGCGCGGTGCTGTGGAACAACCACGCGTCCGACCTGTGGCGCTACTTCACGATCTACCTGCGCCGTGAGATCGCCAAGCGGGCCGGACTCACGCAGAAGGACGCGCGGGAACAGTCCCGGGTCTCCTTCGGCAAGGTCGCCGAGTACCAAAAGCGCGGGGCCGTGCACTTCCACGCGGTGATCCGCTTCGACGGACCCGACGGACCCGATGACGCGCCCCCGGCCTGGGCCACCCTCGAACTCCTCACCGACGCCATCATCGCCGCCGTCGAACGCGTCGCCATCGACGTACCCCCGGCCGGTGACCAGCCCGCCCGCACGCTGCGCTGGGGCGTCAAGTTCGACGTCCGGCCGATCCTTGCCTTCGGAGACGACAAGGAGATCACCGAACAGAAGGTCGCCGCCTACGTCGCCAAGTACGCCACCAAGGCCGCCGAGACCACCGGCGCCGTAGACCGGCGGATCGGCAACAAAGAGGCCCTGGTCCTGCTCGACGTGCCCGACCACCCCGCCCGACTCATCGCGGCCTGCCTCGACCTCCACGCCCTCTACCCGGACCGCAAGCTGCGGGACTGGGCTCACATGCTCGGCTTCCGCGGCCACTTCTCCACCAAGTCCCGCCGCTACTCCACCACGCTCGGCGCCCTGCGGCAGGTCCGCGCCCTCTACCGCGCCGCCCAACAACGCGAAGCGCTCGGCCTGCCCGACCCGGACGACAACCCGGAAGCAACCACGCTCACCCTCGCCCACTGGACCTACGCCGGACACGGCCACACCCCCGGCGAATCCTGGCTCGCCGCCAACATCCACCGCGACATCCAGCTCAACCGCGAGATCGCACGTGAAGAACTGCCCGCTCAACTCACCTTGGAAGGAGCCGCCGCATGACTACCGCCGCCCCTGTCGAGCTGCTGACCGTGGGAGAGGTCATGCGGCAGCTCAAGGTAGGCCGAACCAAGGTCTACGACCTGATTCGCACGCACCGTCTGGTCTCAATCAAGGTCGACGGCTGCCGCCGTATCCCGTCTGACGCAGTGCAGGACTTCATCCGCCGGCATATCGGGGAGGCAGCCTGATGGCCAAGCGTCGACCCAACGGCGGTGGCACGATCGCCAAGCGCAAGGACGGCCGTTACCAGGGCGCTGCCTACGTCACCGACACCGACGGAAATCGCGTCCGGAAGTACGTCTACGGATCCACCTGGGACGAGGCGAACGAGAAGCTCGGCAAGCTGCAGGACCAGGAGCGCAACGGCGTCCCGGTGCCTTCCCGGTCCTGGACGGTCGGCGAGTGGCTGGCTTACTGGCTGGAGCACATCGTGGAGCCGGAACGAGAGCACAACACGTACGTCAAGTACGAGTCCAAGGTCCGGCTGTACCTCCTGCCGCACCTGGGCAAGAAGTCGTTGGTCAAGCTCACGCCCGCCCAGATCCGTGCCTTCATGGCCGTGTTGAAGCGCGAGGACGTCGGCGCCTCCGCACGGTTTGAGGTGCTGCGGGTGCTCCGTAACGCGCTCAACCGGGCCATCCGTGAGGAGCTGCTGACGCGTAACGTCGCGCTCCTGGTCGACATGCCCAAGGTCACCAAGGACAAGGGCACGGCGTGGAACGCCCGCGAGGCCATCATGTTCCTGCGGGCGGCACGCGCTCACCGCCTCTACGCGGCCCTGGTCCTGGTCCTCGTGCTCGGCCTGCGTCGCAGTGAGCTGCTGGGCCTGCGCTGGCAGGACGTCGACTTCGAGGCGCGGCACTTCACCCCGGTCAAGCAGGTGCAGCGCGTCAAGGGAGTCGGACTGGTCCTCAAAGACCTCAAGACGGAGTCGTCCCAGGCGGTGCTCCCGCTTCCGGAGTTCTGCGCCCGAGCCCTGGAGGAGCGTCGGGAGCTGCAAGGGCTGGAACGGAAGATCGCGGGTGAGCACTGGTCCCAGGAGCCGGGCCATGACCTGATCTTCTCGTCGGAGCACGGCGGCATGATCGACCCGGTGGGCTTCTCGCGGACCTTCGACCGTCTGGTGAAGCGCGCCTGTGTGCGGCGCATCACGGTCCGGCTCGCCCGGCACACCTGCGGCACCCTGCTCGCCTTCCTGAAGGTGCATCCCAAGGTCGCTCAGGCGATCCTCCGGCACAGCCAGATCAGCATGACCATGGACGTCTACACGCACGTGGTGGGCGACAGCGAGCGAGAAGCGGTGGGCATGCTCGCCGAGCTTCTGGAAGATCCACTCATCGGCTGATGTCAGCCGTGGATGTCAAAGACCCCCAACCATGATCGGTTGGGGGTCTTCGTGCTGGTGGGGCTAACAGGATTTGAACCTGTGGCCTCATCCTTATCAGGGATGCGCTCTAACCAACTGAGCTATAGCCCCGCCGCGCTCTGCGGTGTACGTCCCGCGCGCTGACCCCTGAAGATTAGCGCACGACGTGCGCAGTCCCAAAATCGGTTGTCCGGGGGCCGGCGCAGGAGGTTTGAAGCGGCTGTCGGAGTGAAGGTCACTCGTCCTCGGCGAGCGTCAGCTCGACACCGCCGACGAAGCCCGCGGAGAGGTTGTAGATGAACGCGCCGAGGGTCGCGAGCGCCGTCGCGAGGACGACGTCGATGACCGCGATGATCGACGTGAACATCAGGACATGCGGAAGCGACAGGAAGGACTGCAGGTCGAAGCCGTTCGACTCGTTGGAGCCGGTCGCCTCGGAGATCGTGCCGCCGACCGTCGAGAAGACGCCCATCGCGTCCATCACCATCCACAGCACGGCGGACGCGACGATCGTGCAGATACCCAGCGCGATGGAGAGCAGGAAGCTCACCTTCATGACCGACCACGGGTCGGCCTTCGCCACGCGCAGACGCGCCTTACGGATGCGGGGCGTGGTGCGCGCGCCGGTGCGCGGCCGCCGTACGGCGCCGGCCGGGCCCGGGGCCTGCTGGTTCTGGTAGGCCTGCGGCGGGTGGTAGGGCCCGGCGGGCTGCTGCTGCGACTGCCGCTCCCCGGGGAGCGGGGAGGCCGCCTGCTGCGCCGCGGGCTGGGCACCCGGTGCGGCCGGGCCCGCTCCAGCCTCGTACTGCTGGGTCTGCGGGCCTCGGGAGTCCGTCACAGTTCCCCCCTGGGATCCATGAGTGTCGGGCGAGGACGAGTCCTCGGTGCCGGCGTCGATCTTGCGCAGCTGAGTGGTGTGCGGATCCGCCGCACGCGCGGCGGAGCCACGGCCGCCGCCGTCCGCATCCGTACCAGTTGAGGTACCGGCAGATCCGGCGCCCGTGGCTCCGCTCACGATGACTCACTCCTCGTGCTACTCGGCCGAGGGCGCCTCACCCTCGTCCGTGCCGGTGTCCGCGGCACCCTCGGCGGCCTCGTCCACGGCATCGCCGTCGACCTCCTCCGCCTCACGTCCCGCCTCGGCGTTACGAGCGATGCCGACCACGGCATCGCGCTTGCCCAGGTTGATCAGTTGGACGCCCATGGTGTCACGGCCCGTCTCCCTGACCTCGTTGACTCGCGTACGAATCACACCGCCCGACAGCGTGATGGCGAGGATCTCGTCGGCCTCCTCGACCACCAGAGCGCCGACGAGCGATCCGCGGTCCTCCACGATCTTGGCGGCCTTGATACCGAGGCCGCCGCGACCCTGGACGCGGTACTCGTCGACGTTGGTCCGCTTCGCGTACCCGCCGTCTGTGGCAGTGAACACGAACGTACCGGGTCGAACAACATTCATCGACAGAAGTTCGTCGCCCTCACGGAAACTCATGCCCTTGACACCCGAGGTGGCACGGCCCATGGGCCGGAGGCTGTCGTCCGTGGCGGTGAACCTGATCGATTGGGCCTTCTTGCTGATCAGAAGCAGATCGTCATCGGCCGAAACGAGTTCGGCGCCGATCAGTTCGTCGTCGGAACCATCCTCCATCTCACGGAGGTTGATCGCGATGACGCCGCCGGAACGCGGCGAATCGTAATCCTTCAGAGGCGTCTTCTTGACCAGGCCGCCCTTGGTGGCGAGGACCAGGTACGGCACCGCCTCGTAGTCGCGGATGGCGAGGATCTCGGCGATCGCCTCGTCCGGCTGGAAGGCCAGCAGGTTGGCGACGTGCTGGCCGCGGGCGTCCCGGCCGGCGTCGGGCAGCTCGTAGGCCTTCGCGCGGTACACGCGGCCCTTGTTGGTGAAGAACAGCAGCCAGTGGTGGGTGGTGGAGACGAAGAAGTGGTCGACGATGTCGTCTTCCTTCAGCTTCGTCCCGCGCACGCCCTTGCCGCCGCGCTTCTGCGCCCGGTAGTCGACGGTCTTGGTGCGCTTGACGTAACCGCCACGCGAGACCGTGACGACGATGTCCTCCTCGGCGATCAGGTCCTCGATGGACATGTCGCCGTCGAAGGGCACCAGCATCGTCTTGCGGTCGTCGCCGTACTTCTCGACGATCGCGGCCAGCTCGGCGCTGACGATGCCGCGCTGGCGGACCGGGGAGGCCAGGATCTCGTTGTACTCGGTGATCTTCGCCTGGAGCTCGTCGTGCTCCTGGACGATCTTCTGGCGCTCCAGGGCGGCCAGTCGGCGCAGCTGCATCTCGAGGATGGCGTTCGCCTGGATCTCGTCGATCTCCAGGAGGCCCATCAGGCCCGTACGCGCGATCTCGACGGTCTCACTGCGCCGGATCAGCGCGATGACCTCGTCGATGGCGTCCAGGGCCTTCAGCAGGCCGCGCAGGATGTGCGCACGCTCCTCGGCCTTGCGCAGCCGGAAGCGCGTACGGCGGACGATGACCTCGATCTGGTGCGTCACCCAGTGGCGGATGAACGCGTCGAGCGAGAGGGTGCGCGGGACACCGTCGACGAGCGCCAGCATGTTGGCGCCGAAGTTCGTCTGCAGGTCCGTGTGCTTGTAGAGGTTGTTCAGGACGACCTTGGCGACCGCGTCCCGCTTGAGCACGATGACCAGGCGCTGGCCGGTGCGCGAGGAGGTCTCGTCGCGGACGTCCGCGATGCCGCCGATCTTGCCGTCCTTCACCAGGTCGGCGATCTTCTGCGCGAGGTTGTCGGGGTTGACCTGGTAGGGCAGCTCCGTGACCACCAGGCACTGACGGTTCTGGATCTCCTCGACCTCGACGACCGCGCGCATGGTGATCGAGCCACGGCCGGTGCGGTACGCCTCCTCGATGCCCTTGCGGCCGACCACGAGCGCGCCGGTCGGGAAGTCCGGGCCCTTGATGCGCTCGATGAGCGCGTCCAGGAGCTCCTCGTGCGAGGCCTCCGGGTTCTCCAGGTACCACTGGGCGCCGGCCGCGACCTCGCGCAGGTTGTGCGGCGGGATGTTGGTCGCCATGCCGACCGCGATACCGGCCGAGCCGTTGATCAGCAGGTTCGGGAAGCGGGCGGGCAGGACGGTCGGCTCCTGGGAGCGGCCGTCGTAGTTGTCCGTGAAGTCGACGGTCTCCTCGTCGATGTCACGGACCATCTCCATCGACAGCGGCGCCATCTTGCACTCGGTGTAGCGCATGGCCGCCGCCGGGTCGTTGCCCGGAGAGCCGAAGTTGCCGTTGGAGTCCACCAGCGGCATCCGCATCGACCACGGCTGCGCGAGGCGGACCAGCGCGTCGTAGATCGAACTGTCGCCGTGCGGGTGGTAGTTGCCCATGACGTCGCCGACCACGCGCGCGCACTTGTAGAAGCCGCGCTCGGGGCGGTAGCCGCCGTCGTACATCGCGTACAGGACGCGGCGGTGGACGGGCTTGAGACCGTCCCGGACGTCGGGCAGCGCACGCGAGACGATGACGGACATCGCGTAGTCGAGGTACGAGCGCTGCATCTCCGTCTCGAGCCCGACGGGCTCGATGCGCATCGCGAGGTCGCCGCCCTCTTCAGGGGTGACGGGAGTGTTCTCGTCGGCCATTGCTGGTGAAGATCCTTCCTGGTGCGGTCAGCTGAGACCGACTCAGATGTCGAGGAACCGGACGTCCTTGGCGTTGCGCTGGATGAACTGGCGCCGGGCCTCGACGTCCTCGCCCATCAGGACCGAGAACAGGTCGTCGGCCTGGGCGGCGTCGTCGAGGGTGACCTGGCCGAGGACGCGGTGCTCCTGGTCCATGGTGGTCACGCGCAGCTCCTCGGCGTTCATCTCGCCGAGACCCTTGAAGCGCTGGATGGAGTCCTCGCGCACGCGCTTGCCGCGCTGGCGGCCCATCTCCAGCAGCGCGTCGCGCTCGCGGTCGGAGTAGGCGTACTCGACCTCGTCCCGGCCCCACTTGATCTTGTAGAGCGGCGGACGGGACAGGAAGACGTGCCCGGCCTCGACCAGCGGCCGCATGAAGCGGAACAGGAAGGTCAGCAGCAGGGTGTTGATGTGCTGGCCGTCGACGTCGGCGTCCGCCATCAGGATGATCTTGTGATAGCGGAGCTTCTCGATGTCGAAGTCCTCGTGCACACCCGTGCCGAAGGCGGAGATGAGCGCCTGGATCTCCTGGTTCTGCAGGATCTTGTCGATCCTGGCCTTCTCCACGTTCAGGATCTTGCCGCGGATGGGGAGGATCGCCTGGTACTGCGGGTTGCGACCGGACTTGGCCGAGCCGCCGGCGGAGTCACCCTCGACGATGAAGATCTCGCACTTGGTGGGGTCGTTGGACTGGCAGTCCGACAGCTTGCCCGGCAGCGACGCCGACTCCAGCAGGCCCTTGCGGCGGGTCAGGTCGCGGGCCTTGCGGGCCGCCACGCGCGCGGTGGCCGCCTGGATGCCCTTGCGGATGATGTCCGCGGCCTCGTTCGGGTTGCGGTCCAGCCAGTCGTTGAGGTGCTCGTAGACCGCCCGCTGCACGAAGGTCTTGGCCTCCGTGTTGCCCAGCTTGGTCTTCGTCTGGCCCTCGAACTGCGGCTCGCTCAGCTTGACCGAGATGATCGCGGTCAGACCCTCACGGATGTCGTCACCGGTGAGGTTGTCGTCCTTCTCGCGCAGCAGCTTCTTGTCGCGCGCGTACTTGTTGATGAGGCTCGTGAGGGCCGCGCGGAAGCCCTCCTCGTGCGTACCGCCCTCGTGCGTGTGGATGATGTTGGCGAAGGAGTACACGCCCTCGCTGTAACCGCTGTTCCACTGCATCGCGACCTCGAGGGACAGGCTCTTGTCCTTGTCCTCCGCCTCGAGATCGATGACGGTGTTGTGAACCACGTCCCCCTTGCGGGAGTTGAGGTACTTCACGAAGTCGACGATGCCGCCTTCGTAGTGGTACGTGACGGTCTTGACCTCGTCCTTCTCGTCCGCACCCGCCTCGTCCGCACCGCTGGTGGCCTTCGCCGACTCGCGCTCGTCGGTGAGTTTGATCGTCAAACCCTTGTTGAGGAACGCCATCTCCTGGAAGCGCCGCGACAGCGTCTCGAAGGAGTACTCGGTGGTCTCGAAGATGTCCGGGTCGGCCCAGAAGGTGACCGAGGTGCCGGTCACGTCGGTGGCCTCGTGCTGGGCGAGCGGCGCCGTGGGGACGCCCATCTTGTAGTCCTGCGTCCAGCGGTGGCCGTCGGTCTTGACCTCGACGGCGACCTTCGCCGACAGCGCGTTGACGACCGAGACGCCCACGCCGTGCAGACCACCGGAGACCGCGTAGCCGCCACCGCCGAACTTGCCGCCCGCGTGCAGCACGGTCAGCACGACCTCGAGGGCGGGCTTGCCCTCGGAGGCGACGATGCCCACCGGGATGCCGCGGCCGTTGTCGACGACGCGGACGCCGCCGTCGGCCAGGATCGTCACGTCGATGGTGTCCGCGTGGCCGGCCAGCGCCTCGTCGACGGAGTTGTCGACCACCTCGTACACGAGGTGGTGCAGTCCCCGCTCACCGGTGGAGCCGATGTACATACCGGGGCGCTTGCGGACCGCGTCCAGGCCTTCGAGGACGGTGATGGCGCTGGCGTCGTACGAGGCGGTGACCTCGCCGTTCGACGAGGTCACCGCGCCGTTCTCGCCGGCGTCGGTGGACGGGATGTTCTCGTTGGGGTTGCCGGAATCGGCCACGAAGCGCCCTTTCTGGCACAGCACGAGCCAGGCTCGTCGGCGGGTTGCCGGAGCGGCTGCGGCATGTTGCGTTGGTAAGCCTTGTTCAGCGTTGCTCAGCTTTTCCCGGACGGTCCCCACGAGTGGGGCGGGATTAGCTTCCAGTCTACCGGTAGCGCCGACAGTGATGGGGGTTTGCCGGTACCTGAGTCCGCATGTGCCGCCCTCAACCGGCGTCTTCCGGGTCCCCATATGCGGAGCAGGGCTCCAAGAGGCTCACAGCGGCACTCAGCGCTTCCGACTGTCAACCCATGGCTACTTGGGAGTCAGGTACCGATTCGCACCCGCACGCGCCCGTGCAACGAAGCGGCCGCCGGCACCCGGTGGAGGGCGTCGACGGCCTGTGGATGTGAGGTCTGTCACCCATACGTGTCGCCGGGTCCGGTGCTGCCGGGGGCACGCAGGGGACCGTAGCGACGGGCGGGGCCGGCGGGGCCGTTCACCTTGATCATCTTCACCGCGCCGTGCCCCAGGTCCTCGTTGAGGCGGGCGACGAGCGTCGGGGCGAGCAGGCGCAGATTCGTCGCCCAGGCCGTGGAGTCGCAGCGCACGACGAGCACCCGCTCGTCCTCGTCGTACTTCTCCGGCTCGCAGTGCTTGGCCACGTCCTCGCCGACGATCTGCGGCCAGCGGCCCATCACGCCGCCCACCGCCGCCGGGGTCTCCCAGCCGCGCTCGGTGAGGAGGCGGTTGATCGCAGCGCCCAGCGCCATGGGGTCGCGCCCGTCGGCGCGCGCGCCGGAGCGCAGGCCGCCGCGCCGCGCCTGCTTCTTCTGCTGCGCCGCGTCCCCACGCGCGCGTGCCTGTTCCTTCGCCGCCCTGAGCGCCACGCGCGCGAGGTCGACGCCGGAGGGCTCGGCGGGCTTCTTGGGGGCAGGGTCCTCGTTCGTCATACGCGCTCCACCGTCCCGTCCGACACGGAGTACCGCGTCCCGGTCAGTACATGCGGTACGTCGTCGTCGACGGCGGCCGTCACCAGCACCTGCTCGCCGGGGGCGACCAGTTCCGCGAGCCGCTCGCGGCGGCGGGTGTCGAGCTCGGCGAAGACGTCGTCGAGAACGAGCACCGGTTCGTTGCCCTCGGCCCGCAGCAGGTCGTAGGAGGCCAGCCGCAGGGCCAGCGCGTACGACCAGGACTCCCCGTGGGAGGCGTACCCCTTGGCGGGCAACTGGCCGAGTTTGAGCAGCAGATCGTCCCGATGAGGGCCTACGAGGGTCACGCCCCGCTCGATCTCCTGCTTGCGCGCCTCCACGAGCGCGGCCGTCAGCTGCTCGTAGAGGTCCTCGCGCGTGTGCGCCTCGCCGGGGGCTGACGGCTTGTACTCCAGGGCCACCGGGCCGCCGCCCGGGGCCAGTTGCTCGTACGCCTTGTCGGCCAGCGGCTGGATCGCGGCGATCAGGTCGAGGCGCTGGGCGAGCAACTCGGCGCCCGCGCGCGCGAGATGCTGGTCCCAGACGTCGAGCGTGGACAGGTCCATCGAGCGGCCGCCGTGGCGGCGGGCCAGCGCGGCCGACTTCAGCAGCGTGTTGCGCTGCTTGAGGACCCGCTCGTAGTCGGAGCGCACGCCGGCCATGCGCGGGGACCGGGCGGTGACCAGCTCGTCGAGGAAGCGGCGCCGCTCGCCGGGATCGCCCTTGACCAGGGCCAGGTCCTCGGGCGCGAACAGCACGGTCCGTACGATGCCCAGCACGTCACGGGGCCTGACCTGCGAGGACCTGTTGATACGGGCGCGGTTGGCCTTGCCGGGGTTCAGCTCCAGCTCGACGAGCTGCTGCCGGTCGCCCTGCCTGACCTGCGCCCGGATGACGGCGCGGTCGGCACCCATGCGCACCAGGGGGGCGTCGGAGGCCACGCGGTGGCTGCCGAGGGTGGCGAGATAGCCGACGGCCTCGACGAGGTTGGTCTTGCCCTGGCCGTTGGGGCCGACGAAGGCGGTGACGCCCGGGTCGAGCGGAACCTCGACCCGGGCGTACGAGCGGAAGTCGGCCAGCGACAGATGCGTGACGTGCATGGTCGTTCGCCGACCTCCCCCTGCGCTCTCGATCCGTGGCCGGGCGGCCGGCGGATCTGTGGATTTCTTCTCGTCCTGTGGATTACTTCGTCCTGCGGATCACTTGGTGGTGACCGCGTGGCCGCCGAACTGGTTGCGCAGCGCCGCGACCATCTTCATCTGCGGCGAGTCCTCCTGCCGCGAGGAGAACCGTGCGAAGAGCGAGGCCGTGATCGCGGGCAGCGGCACGGCGTGGTCGATCGCGGCTTCCACAGTCCAGCGTCCCTCACCGGAGTCCTGTGCAAAACCCTTCAGCCTGTCGAGGTGCTCGTCCTCGTCGAGGGCGTTCACCGCGAGGTCCAGCAGCCAGGAGCGGATGACGGTGCCCTCCTGCCAGGAGCGGAAGACCTCGCGCACGTCCGTGACGGAGTCGGCCTTCTCCAGCAGCTCCCAGCCCTCGGCGTAGGCCTGCATCATCGCGTACTCGATGCCGTTGTGGACCATCTTCGCGAAGTGGCCCGCGCCGACCTTGCCGGCGTGCACCGCGCCGAACGTCCCCTCGGGCTTGAGGGCGTCGAAGACCGGCTGCACCTTGGCGACGTGCTCCGCGTCGCCGCCGTACATCAGCGCGTAGCCGTTCTCCAGGCCCCAGACGCCGCCCGAGACGCCGCAGTCGACGAAGCCGATGCCCTTGGCGGCGAGCTCCTCCGCGTGCTTCTCGTCGTCCGTCCAGCGGGAGTTCCCGCCGTCCACCACGACGTCGCCCGGCTCCAGGAGCTCGGCCAGCTCGTCGATCGTGGACTGGGTGGGCGCACCGGCCGGGACCATCACCCAGACCACGCGCGGGCCGCTGAGCTTGCCCACAAGGTCGGCGAGGCTGTGGACATCGGCAAGGTCCGGGTTGCGGTCGTATCCGACGACGGTGTGGCCCGCGCGGCGGATCCGCTCGCGCATGTTGCCGCCCATCTTGCCGAGGCCGACGAGACCGAGCTCCATCAGTTGTTCCTTAGGTTGCTGTGTGGCGTGTGGGGCACGTTCGTACCTGTGTCCGAGCCTAAACCCGGACCCTCGCGCACAGCTGTGGGCATACGCGCTCAAACGTACGGTCCCACCTGCGGGTTTCCCCAGGACCGTGGAGTTTCCTCCACGGCCTGTGGACAGCTTCCCGGTGCCTCAGCCGCTCAGCCGCACCGGCATGATCAGGTACTTGTAGGCCTCGTCCGCCTCCGCGTCCAGAGCGGGCTTGCCGCTCAGCAGCGCGGGCTTGGTGGACGTCGTGAACGACAGCTGGGCCACCGGGGAGTCGATGGCGCTCAGGCCGTCCAGCAGGAAGGTCGGGTTGAAGGCGATCGAGACGTCGTCGCCCTCCAGCTGGGCGTCGACCCTCTCCACAGCCTGTGCGTCGTCGCTGGAACCGGCCTCCAGGATCAGCACGCCCTGCTCGAAGCTCAGCCGCACCGGGGTGTTGCGCTCGGCGACCAGGGCCACACGCTTGACGGCCTCCACGAAGGGGGCGGTCTCGATCACGGCGACGGAGTTGAATTCGGTCGGGAACAGCGAGCGGTACTTCGGGAGGTCGCCCTCGAGCAGGCGGGTGGTCGTCCGGCGGCCCGCGCCCTCGAAACCGATCAGGCCCTCGCCCGCGCCCGAGCCGGAGAGCGCCAGGATGACGCTGTCGCCGCTCGTGAGCGCCTTGGCGGTGTCCAGGAGCGTCTTGGCGGGCACCAGGGCGACCGCGGACGTCTCGGGGTTCTCCGGCTTCCACAGGAACTCGCGGACCGCGAAGCGGTAGCGGTCGGTGGAGGCCAGCGTGACGGTGTCGCCCTCGATCTCGATGCGCACACCGGTCAGCACGGGCAGCGTGTCGTCACGGCCCGCGGCGATGGCCACCTGGGCGGCGGCCGAGGCGAAGACCTCACCGGGGACGGTGCCGGTGGCGGTCGGCATCTGCGGCAGTGCCGGGTACTCCTCCACAGGCAGGGTGTGGAGTGTGAATCGCGAGGAGCCGCAGACCACGGTCGCCCGTACACCGTCTGTGGAAATCTCCACCGGGCGGTTGGGGAGGGCGCGGCAGATGTCGGCGAGCAGCCGGCCTGAGACGAGGACGGTGCCCTCCTCCTCGACCTCCGCCTCCACCGACACGCGTGCGGAGACCTCGTAGTCGAAGCTGGAGAGGCTGAGAGCGCCGTCCTCGGCCTTCAGCAGGAGGCCGGCGAGGACAGGCGCCGGCGGACGGGCCGGGAGGCTGCGTGCCGCCCAGGCCACGGCCTCCGCGAGTACGTCGCGTTCCACCCGGATCTTCACTGTTGCCGCCTCCTGCTGTTGCCGGCGCTTCTCGCCCTGCCTGGCTTCGTCGTCTGTCTCGGTGTCGTCGGTCCCTGTGAGGGGAAGAACACCGGGGACCAGTCTGACGCACGGCACTGACAGTAGGTGCCTCTCGGGGTCAAGTCGTGACGAGGGGCAGCCGGGCACCGGACAGCGAGTTGTGCACAGCCCCCTCTTCGAAACGAACTTCTCGCTCTCTCTAGTTGGGAGTAGTAGTAGGGGCTGTGGAAACCGTGGATAACTCCGTTTTCCCAGCTCAGAGGCGAGATTTTGTCCACGGGCCCTGTGGGCGGAGACGGTGGACAACTCCGGGGTGCTGTGGAGAACAGGAAGTTCTGCACACCCCGTGCACAGCCTGAGGCGACTTCTCCCCAGCGCCGTCCCCAGCTTTACCCACCTTTCCCACAGCCCAACCCGGCACCTTCATGTGACGGCTTTCACTCGACACGGTGATCAGGCGCGTCACGTTGCCGAACAGTGGACAGTGATGTGGAGAAGGTGCTGATCTCTGGGGACAACCGCCCTCAGCCTGTGGGTTGCCGGTGGACAACTTCGTGCACAGCTTGTGGATCACGCGGCTGTCCACAGTCTGTGGAGATCCTTCGTCCACGAATCCACAACCACCTGACCTGGGTTGATAGTTCTTCAACAGGCGGCCTGTGGACGGCGATCTGGACAACTTCGCAGTCCCCAGGATGTGGACGGGAAAAAGTACCGCGATCTGTGGAGAGAGGCCGTAACCCGGCAGGTAATCGAACAACGGACACGGCACGGACACCGCGGACACGGCACGGACACCGCCGCCACAGCGCCGCGGCCGGCGCCGGGCACGAGGAAAGGGCGCCTCCGGAAGTCCTCCGGAGGCGCCCTCGTGACGTCTGTGAGACGTGTCCCTGCGGCTCTCAGCCGTTCTTGATGCGGTTGGTCAGCTCGGTCACCTGGTTGTAGATGGAACGCCGCTCGGCCATCAGATTGCGGATCTTGCGGTCCGCGTGCATCACCGTGGTGTGGTCGCGGCCGCCGAACAGCGCGCCGATCTTCGGCAGCGAGAGGTCCGTCAGCTCCCGGCACAGATACATGGCGATCTGCCGGGCCGTCACCAGCGCGCGGCCGCGCGAGGTGCCGCACAGGTCCTCGACGGTGAGGCCGAAGTAGTCGGCGGTCGCGCTCATGATGGCCGTGGACGTGATCTCGGGCGCCGAGTCCTCGCCGCCGGGGATCAGATCCTTGAGGACGATCTCCGTGAGGCCGAGGTCCACCGGCTGCCGGTTGAGCGAGGCGAACGCCGTCACCCGGATCAGCGCGCCCTCCAGCTCGCGGATGTTGCGCGAGATCCGGGAGGCGATGAACTCCAGTACCTCCGGCGGGGCGTTGAGCTGTTCCTGCACCGCCTTCTTGCGGAGGATCGCGATACGCGTCTCCAGTTCCGGCGGCTGGACGTCGGTGATCAGACCCCACTCGAAACGGTTCCGCAGCCGGTCCTCCAGCGTGACCAGCTGCTTGGGCGGCCGGTCGCTGGAGAGCACGATCTGCTTGTTGGCGTTGTGGAGCGTGTTGAAGGTGTGGAAGAACTCCTCCTGCGTCGACTCCTTGTCCGCCAGGAACTGGATGTCGTCGACGAGCAGGATGTCCATCTCGCGGTAGCGCTTGCGAAAGCTGTCGCCCTTGCCGTCGCGGATGGAGTTGATGAACTCGTTGGTGAACTCCTCCGAGCTCACGTACCGCACGCGCGTGCCCGGGTAGAGGCTGCGCGCGTAGTGCCCGATCGCGTGCAGCAGGTGCGTCTTGCCGAGCCCCGACTCCCCGTAGATGAACAGGGGGTTGTACGCCTTCGCCGGCGCCTCGGCGACGGCCACCGCGGCCGCGTGCGCGAAGCGGTTGGAGGCGCCGATGACGAACGTGTCGAAGAGGTACTTGGGGTTCAGCCGCGCGGTGGGCTCACCGGGGCCGGGCGCCGGCGCGGGCTGAGCGGCCAGCGGGCCGGGCGCGCCACTGGCGGGCAGGTTGGGTCCGACCGGTCCGCCCCGGTGCACGTGCCCGGTGCCGGACCGCTGCTCGGGCAGTTCCCGGCGCGCGTCGCGCTGGTCGTAGTCCGGGCGGGGCTGGTCGTAGTCCGGACGCTGCTTCTCGTAGTCGGGGCGCTGCGCGTCGTAGGGCGTGCGCTCCATCGACTGCGGGCGGTAGTCCTGGGACGGCGGTGCGTACGAATCCTGGGACGGGGGCCCGTAGGAGTCCTGGCTGGACGGGCCGTACGAGTCCTGGCCCGAGGAGCCGTACGAGTCCTGGGCGGACGCCCCGTAGGAGTCCTGCCGCGGCGATGCGTACGGGTCCCGCTCGGGGAAGCCGAGACGCTGCTGCTGCCAGCTGTACTCGTCCTGGGACGGGCGCGGCCAGGAGCCGGGCTCGGGGCGCTGGTACTCCGAGGGGTACGCCGGACGCGCGGTGGGGAGCTGCTCGCCGCGGTCCCCGCGCTCCCCGCGGGGAGCGGGCAGCTGGTCGTCGGGGAGCTGCTCCGGTCGGCCTGTCCGGTGCTCGTCGGCGCGGTGGCGGCCGTAGCCCTCGTACTGCCCGGACGACGGGAGTTCCGGCTCCTCGTAGCGCGGCTGGGAGCGGGGCGGGGCCGGCGGGGCGGGTGGCTCGCCCGCGGAGTCGTCGACGGTGATCGCGATACGGATCGGCCGGCCGCACTCGCGGCTCAGCGTCTCGCTGACGATCGGTGCGAGGCGGCCTTCGAGCACGCCCTTGGCGAACTCGTTCGGCACGGCGAGCAGTGCGGTGTCGGCTACCAGCGCAAGCGGCTGGCAGCGGCGGATCCAGTGTTCGTCCTTGGTCTCGACACCCTGCCCGCGGCCCTCACCGAGAAGTTGCTCGAGTACTCGTGGCCACACTGCGGCAAGATCGGCAGGTACGTCAGCCACAGGGCACGCTCTCTCACGGGTCCCACGAACGTGTGGTTGTGGGACGGGTAGGGATTGAAATGGGGTGGAGCCCAAAAAGAAGGGATCACAGGAACGAATCGGAGTTCAGCCACGGTAGTCAGGGCGACCCGTGCGGTTCAAGTTGTTGTCCCCAGCCTGTGGATAGTGTCTCTCAGTGACCGCTGGTTTGACCGGATGGCGTAGCCCCGCGTACCGTAACCAGGTCGAGTTGTCGATGGCTGCTGCCGCCTGCCTCCGATGGGCACAGATCGCGTCAGGTGATCGGGAAGCGGTGCACTCGGGCGTAACTGCGAGCTACTCGTGGGCGCACGGTGACAGCCAGCACGGCACCCGCCACCACCGATTTGATTTCTGGAGCCCCCGAGTGAGCAAGCGCACCTTCCAGCCGAACAACCGTCGTCGCGCCAAGACCCACGGCTTCCGGCTGCGTATGCGCACCCGTGCCGGCCGCGCGATTCTCGCGTCCCGCCGCAGCAAGGGTCGCGCCCGTCTGTCCGCCTGATCCCGGTCAGGTCATGCCGTCGTGCTGCCCACCGAGAACCGGCTGAGGCGGCGCGAGGACTTCGCGACCGCGGTACGACGAGGGCGCCGGGCAGGCCGCCCGTCCCTCGTCGTCCATCTTCGTAGCGGTGCCACGGACCCGCACGCGCCTGGGGAGAGCGCTCCCCCGACGCGTGCGGGTTTCGTCGTGAGCAAAGCCGTGGGCGGGGCGGTCGTACGCAACAAGGTCAAGCGCAGACTGCGTCATCTGATGCGGGACCGATTGGCCCAGTTGCCCCCCGGTAGCCTGGTAGTCGTACGAGCGCTGCCCGGTGCGGGCGACGCCGACCATGCACAACTGGCCCGAGACCTGGATGCCGCCATCGAGCGGCTGCTGGGAGGGGGCGCGCGATGAAGTACCCGCTGCTGGCTCTGATCAAGCTCTACCAGTGGACGATCAGTCCTCTGCTGGGGCCGGTGTGCAAGTACTACCCGTCGTGTTCCCACTACGGCTACACGGCCATCGACCGGCATGGTGCGATCAAGGGCACGGCACTCACAGCCTGGCGCATCCTTCGGTGCAATCCGTGGTCGCTGGGCGGCGTGGACCATGTCCCGCCGCGCAAGCGCCCGCGGTGGCACGAAATGCTGCGCAACACCTGGCGTGCACGCAAGGGCGGGTCCTCCGCCGCCGAATCGGCCACCGAAGGCAGCGGTCCTTCGAGCCCGGCCGCAGAGACCTCGTCCCATGTCCAAGGAGCATGATTAGTGGACACGATTGCCAGCCTCTTCAGCTTCATCACGACACCCGTTTCCTGGGTCATCGTCCAGTTCCACTCCGTGTACGGGAAGATCTTCGGCCCCGACACGGGCTGGGCCTGGGGCCTGTCCATCGTGTCCCTGGTGATTCTGATTCGTATCTGCCTGATCCCGCTCTTCGTGAAGCAGATCAAGGCGACCCGGGCCATGCAGACGCTGCAGCCCGAGATGAAGAAGATCCAGGAGCGCTACAAGAGCGACAAGCAGCGCCAGTCCGAAGAGATGATGAAGCTGTACAAGGAGACGGGTACCAACCCGCTCTCCTCGTGCCTTCCCATCCTGGCGCAGTCCCCGTTCTTCTTCGCCCTGTACCACGTGCTCAACGGCATCGCGACGGGCAAGACGATCGGCGTCATCGACGATCAGCTGCTCGCCAGCGCGCGTAAGGCGCACATCTTCGGCGCCCCGCTTGCCGCGAAGTTCACGGACAGCGCGGACAAGGTCGCCCAGCTCGGCGCCACCCTGACGGACGTCCGGGTCGTCACCGCCATCATGATCGTCCTGATGTCGGCGTCGCAGTTCTACACGCAGCGCCAGCTGATGACGAAGAACGTCGACACCACGGTGAAGACGCCGTTCATGCAGCAGCAGAAGATGCTGATGTACGTCTTCCCGGTCATGTTCGCCGTCTTCGGCATCAACTTCCCGGTCGGTGTCCTCGTCTACTGGCTGACCACCAACGTGTGGACCATGGGCCAGCAGATGTACGTCATCCACAACAACCCGACCCCGGGTTCGAAGGCCCAGGCCGCCTACCTGGAGCGCCTGACCAAGCACGTCACGCACCACGGCAAGACCCGCCGGCGCAGCGAGCGCACGATCATCAAGGCGATCGTCGCCAAGGGCCGTGACCGCAACGAGTTCGAGCGCAAGTTCATCAACGCCCTGAACAAGGCGGGCCTCGCGGCTCAGACCGACGGCGCCGTGGTGAAGAGCGACAACGCCGCCGCTGCCCAGACCGTGGCCGAGGACGGTACGCCGACGACCGGAGCCGCCCCGAAGCGCCAGCAACCCAAGCGCCAGTCGAAGTCCCAGCGCCAGTCGGGCACCGCCAAGCCGGCCGGCTCCGGAACTCCGACGTCGCTGAGCAAGTCCGACGAGCCCGAGGACGCCAAGCCGGAGTCCGCTGCCAAGAAGAACACTTCGCAGCCCGGCGGCAGCGCTCGCAGCAAGGCCCAGTCCGGGCAGCGCAAGGGCCCGCAGCGCCCCAAGTCCCCGTCCAAGAAGTAAGAAGGAGCCCATCCCGTGACGGAAGGCACCACCTCCGCTGCTGCCGAGGGTGCAGACACCCTGTCCCGCCTGGAGCAGGAGGGCGAGATCGCGGCGGACTACCTCGAGGGTCTGCTGGACATCGCCGATCTCGACGGCGACATCGACATGGACGTCGAGGCCGACCGCGCCGCTGTCTCGATCATCAGCGACGCCGGCGGCCGAGACCTGCAGAAGCTGGTCGGCCGTGACGGCGAGGTGCTGGAGGCCCTCCAGGAGCTCACGCGACTGGCCGTGCACCGGGAGACCGGCGACCGCAGCCGGCTGATGCTGGACATCGCCGGCTACCGCGCCAAGAAGCGCGCCGAGCTCTCCGAGCTGGGCGCCAAGGCGGCCGCCGACGTCAAGAACACCGGCGAGCCGGTGAAGCTGAAGCCGATGACGCCGTTCGAGCGCAAGGTCGTGCACGACGCGGTCAAGGCCGCGGGACTGCGCAGCGAGTCCGAGGGCGAGGAGCCGCAGCGCTTCGTCGTCGTGCTGCCCGCCTGATCGGTTCGTACGTTCTCCGGCCCCGTCTGTAGCGCAGACGGGGCCGAACTTTGTCAGCCTGATAGTTCTGGTGGTCGGCGCCGCGAGCGTCGATGCGGTACGGAAGGACGGTCCCCGTGACGGAGGCAGCGGAGCTTCCCCCCGCGCCCGAGCAGGCGCGTGAGGTGTTCGGCGATCGCTTCGCGGACGCGGTCCGCTATGCGGAGCTGCTCGCTGAGGCGGGCGTGCAGCGCGGTCTGATCGGGCCGCGCGAGGTGCCTCGCCTGTGGGAGAGGCACCTGCTGAACTGTGCGGTGCTGTCCGAGGTCGTGCCCGAGGGCGTGACCGTGTGCGACGTCGGCTCGGGCGCCGGTCTGCCGGGCATCCCTCTGGCCCTCGTCCGTGAGGACCTGAAGATCACGCTGCTGGAGCCCCTGCTGCGGCGGACGAACTTCCTCACCGAGGTCGTGGAGCTGCTGGGCCTGGACCATGTGACGGTCGTGCGCGGCCGTGCGGAGGAGGTCCTGGGCAAGATCCCGACGGTCCACGTGGTGACGGCACGTGCCGTGGCGCCGCTGGACCGTCTGGCTACCTGGGGCATCCCGTTGCTGCGGCCGTACGGCGAGATGCTCGCGCTCAAGGGCGACACCGCCGAGGAGGAGCTGAAGAGCGCGGCCACGGCGCTGAGCAAGCTCGGTGCCGTGGAGACCTCGATCCTCCATGTGGGCGAAGGAGTGGTCGATCCGCTGTCCACGGTGGTGCGGGTCGAAGTCGGGGAGAGCCCGGGTGGTGTCCGCTTCGCCGCGAAGAAGGCCAAGGCAGCTCGCGCCGGGCGTGTACGACGCCGCCGCTGATCCGGCCTGACGACGAGACGTACTCCACACAAGCTGCCAAACCTACACACGCCGGAGTGTCGCGACAGTTCGGCCACTGTGGCTGTGCATCGTGTTTCACGTGAAACGTCGCTCACTGCTGCACGGCATCATCAGTCGCGGCCGCGCCGCGGCCGAACCCCGCGACCGCAAGCCTCTTGGTTCACTTGAAGAGGCGCCCACCGGTGGCGCTCGAGCCCCCGGAAGGGGCACGGAGTTGTCCACAGAGGTGGATTTCTCCACAGAAGAACAGGCCTCACTGGTTCGCGACCCCGAAGACATGGGAGGCTCTGTTCATTGCGAGCCTGAAGTCGAGGAGAGTGAATCCTTGCGGTCCGACGCCAACATCGCGGGACCGATGACCGATCCGGTCCCTGGTCCCCGTACCGAGTCGCTCGGGGAGGATGTTTCACGTGAAACACCGCCCCCGATGGACGACACCCCGATCGGTCGTGCTGCCCAATTGGCAGTGGAGGCTCTGGGCCGTGCCGGCGAGGGCCTGCCACGGCCTGAGCAGACACGCGTCATGGTCGTCGCCAACCAGAAGGGGGGCGTGGGCAAGACGACGACGACCGTCAACCTTGCCGCCTCCCTGGCCCTGCACGGCGGCCGCGTCCTGGTGATCGACCTCGACCCACAGGGCAACGCATCCACCGCGCTGGGGATCGACCACCACGCCGAAGTCCCTTCCATCTACGACGTCTTGGTCGAGAGCAGGCCCCTCTCCGAGGTTGTCCAGCCCGTCCCGGATGTCGAAGGTCTGTTCTGTGCCCCCGCCACGATCGATCTCGCCGGTGCAGAGATCGAGCTGGTGTCCCTGGTGGCACGGGAGAGCCGGCTGCAGCGGGCCATTCAGGCCTACGAGCAGCCCCTGGACTACATCCTGATCGACTGCCCTCCGTCGCTCGGCCTGCTGACGGTCAACGCGCTGGTGGCAGGAGCAGAGGTCCTCATCCCGATCCAGTGCGAGTACTACGCGTTGGAGGGCCTGGGGCAGCTGCTGCGGAACGTCGACCTGGTGCGGGGACACCTCAACCCCAGCCTGCATGTATCGACGATCCTGCTCACCATGTACGACGGCCGGACGCGTCTTGCGTCCCAGGTCGCGGACGAGGTGCGCAGCCACTTCGGCGAAGAGGTGCTGCGGACGAGCATTCCCCGCTCGGTCCGTATCTCCGAGGCGCCGAGCTACGGACAGACCGTGCTGACCTACGATCCTGGTTCGAGCGGTGCGCTGTCCTACCTTGAGGCAGCACGAGAAATCGCGTTGAAGGGTGTCGGCGTGGCGTACGAGGCGCCGCATGCCCATATCGGCGCCCAGAGCGACCCAAGCATGGTGGAGGGCATTCAGTGAGCGAGCGACGGAGGGGTTTGGGCCGTGGTCTCGGCGCACTGATCCCTGCAGCACCGACGGAGAAGACGCCGCCCCCGGCTGCGACGGGGGGCGCTGGTTCCGCGTCCCCGTCGTCGGTGCCGGTGCTGACGAACGAGCGCGGGGTGGCCGCGGCGAAGGTGGCCACGCTGCCGCCTGTTTCACATGAAACCGAGGAGCCGTCGGTCAACGGCTTCGCGGAGACTCCCGCACCGCCCATGGGCGCCCACTTCGCGGAGATCCCTCTCGACTCCATCACGCCGAACCCGCGCCAGCCGCGTGAGGTCTTCGACGAGGACGCGCTGCAGGAACTGGTCACCTCGATCCAGGAGGTCGGTCTCCTCCAGCCGGTCGTCGTCCGGCAGTTGAGCCCCAGCCGCTACGAGCTCATCATGGGCGAGCGGCGCTGGCGGGCCTGCCGTGAGGCCGGTCTCGAGGCGATCCCGGCGATCGTGCGGGCCACGGACGACGAGAAGCTCCTCCTGGACGCCCTCCTGGAGAACCTGCACCGTGCGCAGCTGAACCCGCTGGAAGAGGCCGCCGCCTACGACCAGCTCCTGAAGGACTTCAACTGCACGCACGACCAGCTGGCCGACCGCATCGGTCGATCCCGCCCGCAGGTCTCCAACACTCTGCGTCTGCTGAAGCTCTCGCCCGCCGTTCAGCGGCGGGTGGCCGCCGGAGTTCTCTCCGCCGGCCATGCCCGGGCACTGCTCTCCGTCGACGACTCGGAGGAGCAGGACCGGCTGGCTCACCGGATCGTCGCCGAGGGTCTGTCGGTGCGGGCCGTCGAGGAGATCGTGACCCTGATGGGTTCGCGGCCGCAGGCGACCCAGCGCTCGAAGGGCCCGCGGGCCGGTGCCCGGGTCTCCCCGGCGCTGACAGACCTCGCGACCCGGCTCTCGGATCGCTTCGAGACGCGGGTGAAGGTCGACCTGGGGCAGAAGAAGGGCAAGATCACGGTCGAGTTCGCCTCCATGGAGGACCTCGAGCGGATTCTCAGCTCCCTCGCTCCCGGCGAGGGACCAGTCCTGCAGAAGAGCCTCCTGGACGGCGAGTCCGAGGAGACCGAGGAGTAGAAGACCTTTGGCCGGCGAGGTGAGGTGCTCGTCCGGCCGACGGAGCGGGCCGTGTCCGGTGTGTACCGGAACACGGCCCGCTCTTTGCTTTCAGGCGGTATCGATGGAATCCCTGGGTGGATACGATGCGTTCGGGTATGGCGCATCCCACCCGGCAGTACCTCTGAGAGGGAGGCAGGGGCCATGCGAACGATGAGCCGCACCGGACTGGTGAGCGCGGGCCTGGGGCTGGGCGCGGTCGGCGGCTTCGTCGGCAGCCTCCTCAGGGAACGGAGCGCTCTGTCGGCCGCCCGCGACGCCGCGGGCGAGGGAAGCGAGGAACAGGCTTCATGGGGCGTCGGCTCGTACCGCTCACGCTGGACAACCTTCCGGACCTCCCCAACCGTTGCCGGGCGTGTGTCTTCTGGGAGTTGGACCCAGTCAGCGGTGAGGCCGCGGTAAAGGCGGGCACGTCCGCCCTGGAGAAGGAAGCGTGGATCTCGGCGGTCCTGCTCGACTGGGGATCATGCGGCCGGGTCGTCTACGTCGACGACGTACCGGTGGGCTTCGTCCTCTACGCCCCTCCGGCCTATGTGCCTCGTTCGACCGCCTTCCCCACGAGTCCCGTCTCGCCGGACGCGGTTCAGCTGATGACCGCGTTCATCATGCCGGGCTACCAGGGGCAGGGGCTCGGGAGAGTCATGGTGCAGACGGTCGCCAAGGATCTGCTGCGACGGGGCTTCAAGGCGATCGAGGCCTTCGGGGATGCCCGGTGGAAAGAACCCGCCTGCATGCTGCCGGCCGACCATCTTCTGGCCGTGGGGTTCAAGACGGTCCGCCCGCACCCGACCCACCCCCGCCTCAGGCTGGAGCTGCGCACGACCCTCTCCTGGAAGGAAGACGTGGAGATGGCACTCGACCGGCTCTTGGGCGCCGTGCAGAAGGAGCCGGCGCTGAGGCCGCTGTGAAAGCTGCTCTGGCGTCCTGACAAGCGAATGGGCCAACCCCTCGGGGTTGGCCCATTCGTGTTTCACGTGAAACATCGCCGCCGGTTCGACGGCTCCGCCCGACTACTCGGCGATGAAGGTCTCCAGGTCGCGGACGATCGCGGCCTTCGGCTTCGCGCCGACGATGGTCTTGGCGACCTCGCCACCCTGGTAGACGTTCAGCGTCGGGATGGACATGACGCCGTACTTGGCGGCCGTACCCGGGTTCTCGTCGATGTTGAGCTTGACGACCTCGATCTTGTCGCCGTACTCGGCGGCGATCGCCTCGAGGGACGGCGCGATCTGGCGGCACGGACCGCACCAGGCGGCCCAGAAGTCCACCAGTACGGGCTTGTCGCTCTTGAGGACGTCCTGCTCGAAGGAGTCGTCGGTCACGTTCTTCAGGGTGCCGGCCACGGCGGGCTCCTTAACTGGTTGGTGCGTGAGGCGGATGGTGAGGGTCAGACGGAGGTCTTCTCGGGCTCGGCCTGCTCCTCATCCGCGAGGGCGGCGAGGAAGCGCTCGGCGTCGAGAGCGGAGGAGCAGCCGGTGCCGGCCGCGGTGATCGCCTGGCGGTAGGTGTGGTCGACGACGTCGCCGGCGGCGAAGACACCCGTCAGGTTGGTGCGGGTCGAGGGAGCGTCGACCTTGAGGTAGCCCTCCGGGTCGAGGTCGAGCTGGCCCTTGAAGAGCTCGGTGCGCGGGTCGTGGCCGATGGCGATGAACAGCCCGGTGACCGCCAGGTCCGACAGTTCACCGGTCTTGATGTTGCGCAGCTTCAGCCCGGAGAGCTTCGGGTCGCCCTGGATCTCGGCGACCTCGCTGTCCCACACGAACTTGATCTTCGGGTCGGCGAAGGCGCGCTCCTGCATCGCCTTGGAGGCGCGCAGGGTGTCCCGGCGGTGGACGATGGTCACGGACTTGGCGAAGCGGGAGAGGAAGGTCGCCTCCTCCATCGCGGTGTCACCGCCGCCGATGACGGCGATGTCCTGGTCCTTGAAGAAGAAGCCGTCACAGGTGGCACACCAGGAGACGCCGCGCCCGGAGAGCGCGTCCTCGTTCGGCAGACCGAGCTTGCGGTGCTGGGAGCCGGTGGTGACGATGACGGCCTTCGCCTTGTGGACGGTGCCCGAGGTGTCGGTGACGGTCTTGATCTCACCGGTCAGGTCGACGGAGACGATGTCGTCCGGGACGAGCTCGGCGCCGAAGCGCTCGGCCTGGGCGCGCATGTTGTCCATGAGCTCGGGGCCCATGATGCCGTCCCGGAAGCCCGGGAAGTTCTCCACGTCGGTGGTGTTCATCAGGGCGCCACCGGCGGTGACGGCGCCCTCGAACACCAGCGGCTTCAGCGACGCGCGCGCGGTGTAGAGCGCCGCCGTGTAGCCGGCGGGCCCGGAGCCGATGATGATCACGTTACGGACGTCGCTCACGGCTTGATTCCTCGTCTCTGGACTGCGTCGTCGGACCGGAGGGAGCCCCTCTTGAAGCTCTCACCCCACCCAACGGATCCTAAGGGGCGCGCATTCCCACTGTGTCCGGGCACACGGGGCCGCCACACCGTACGGGATACCACGCAGGGACAAGACCAAGCGTGCCCGTTCAGGGGCGCGTGTAGGAGTGCTTCAGAAGGACCTTCGCCTTGACGGAGGACGGATGGGTCACGCACGTCGTGTCCACGATGTACGCGTTCACTCGCGTGGCGACGGAAGGGTCGGGCATGACCACGAGAAGAGCGTCCGTCCCCTTGTAGGTCCCCTGCTGGGTGGCGAGCGCCGGATCGGATCGTCCGATGCCCTTCTGGACGCAGGGTGGGACCGTGGGCTCCTTGAAGACCTTGGGCTGGTTGGTGCCGCCCTCGACGCCGAGGCTGTGCGGAGTGTGCGAGCCGCTCCCCGAGCTCTGGCCCTTGAGGAGACCGGCGATCTGGTTGCCCAGCTTGCCTTCGGAGAAGGTGTCCGCGGTGGCGGACTGCCGGCCCTGAGCCTGGTTGGAGGGCGGATTGCCGTCGTCCAGCGTCGACAACAGGACGGAGCCGAGTCCCAGTGCGGCGACCGTGAAGACGGTGCCCAGGACGGCGATCCTGCGGCGACCGCTCCGCCGGCGCTCGGTGCGCTTGCGACCCGGACCGGTGGTCGAGGTGCGGGCGTGTCCTGCGGGACGGTCCGCCGTCGATGTTTCACGTGAAACATGGGCGCCGTCGCGGTCACCGTCGTCTTCGGCGCCGCGCGTAGAAGTAGAAGAAGAGGACGCGCTGACGAGTGCCGGAGCATCCGCGTCACCGGGAGCCGTCGCGCTCAGCAGCGCCTCGGCCGCGAGGGCGGCATCGATCCGCTCGGCGACATCGGTGGGCATGCGTGTGGGTCCCGGCAGGGAACCGAGCACCCCCCGGATCTCCTCCAGCGACGCGTAGACGTCCGCGCACAGTTCGCACGCTTCCAGGTGCTGCCGTACGGCGGCGGTCCGGGACGGCTCGAGCAGTCCTTCGGTGAGGTCGGAGATCTCGGTGACGTCCGGGTGCCCGGCCATGTCCGTCGTGGATGTCACGCTCGACCACCTCCGCCCTTCACTGCAGCTGAATCGCTCGGCCCGGTATCGCGTGGACCGTGGTTCGGCGGTCCCGCTGCGGGTGGGACGGATGTCCCCTGCGTCCGGTTCCGCCCGTCACCCCGTTCCTTGCCTTCGCCGGCGTTCTGCGGTCGGAGATGGGTGAGCAGCGGCAGCAGTCTGGCTCTGCCACGGGCGCAGCGGCTCTTCACCGTGCCGGTCGGCACATCGAGCAGGCGGGCGGCCTCGGCGACCGGATACCCCTGCATGTCCACGAGGACGAGGGCGGCGCGCTGGTCGGGCGGGAGGGTTCCGAGAGCTTCCAGCAGCTGACGGTGCAGATCGTTGCGCTCGGCAGGCGCCGATGCCTCCTCGTGCGGCTCCAACAGCTGCTCCAGC
Organism: Streptomyces sp. NPDC057616; assembly: GCF_042800575.1. Lineage (NCBI taxonomy): Bacteria > Bacillati > Actinomycetota > Actinomycetes > Kitasatosporales > Streptomycetaceae > Streptomyces > Streptomyces sp. NPDC057616. The sequence goes on along the minus strand of NZ_JBHVGU010000017.1, from coordinate 167,885 downwards.
CGCTCGGTGTCGTCGACGGGAGAGGTCTTCCGGGAGGCCGCCTTCCGTGCACGGTCGAGGCAGGCGTTCACCGTGATCCGGTGCAGCCACGTCGTGACGGCCGACTGCCCCCGGAAGGTGTGGGCGGCCCGGTAGGCGGACACCAGGGCGTCCTGGACGGCGTCAGCGGCTTCCTCGCGGTCCCCCAGCGTCCGCAGGGCCACGGCCCACAGGCGGTCGCGATGACGCCGCACAAGCTCGCCGAAGGCGTCCGGGTCGCCCTTCACATGACGGGCCAGGAGGTCCTGATCGCTTGCGTCGCCGTATGCGGTGTCATCTGCCATCGGACCCCCTCCCCTGGGATGCGGTGCCTGATCAGCCGGTGAACTTCACGTCCGTCACGGCCTGCTTGTAGCCGGCGCCGCTGTAGCTGTCCTGGGGTGCCTGCGGCACGTCCGTGATCCACAGCAGCACGTACTGGGTCTTGAGCTCCTTGGAAGCCTTCACCGTGAGAGAGGTGCCATTGGTGGTGGCGGTTCCGATCTCCTTCATCCCGTCGACCGACGTCGAGGGGGACAGGGAGTCGGTGGCGTACAGGTGGACCGTCGTGTGGTCGCCCCCGTACCGGAGCCCTATCGTCGCCGTCGCGATCTGCTGAGGAGAGCTGAGCTGGTAGACGAGGCCCACGCCCGGCTTGTACGGCGCGAGCTTGGGACCTGAGTTGTAGCTCTTCGTCCGCCAGTAGGTGGAGCTGTTGCCGTCGTACGTCAGCTTGGCGTCCGCGGGCGCCTGGAGGGAGCCCTCGGCGGCGTACTCCTGCGCGTTTTCGATCTTGAGCAGCTTGATCGGCGCGTTCTTGCCGCCGCTCTTGTCGTTGCCGTCGGTCGTCTGCGTCTTGTTCGTGTCGTCGGACTTGCTGCCGTTGTCCATGAGCGCGTCCGCCAGCTGCCAGCTGCCGAGCCCCAGGGCGGCGATCAGCAGGGCCGAGACGGCCCACTTCAGGGCCTTGCCCGTACGGCTCTGCAGCGGGGCCGGAGGCGACGGCACCGGCTGAGTGGCACCGGGGTGCGGCGCCGGACGGCCGTACGTGCCCTGCTGGTACGTGGTGCGCTGGTACTCCGGCGGCCCCGCGAAGGTGGGCTCCGGCGGGCGGATGCGCGGCATCTCGCCGACCGCCTTCACCAGCTCCTCCGGCGTCGTGCACGGCGACTCGTGCCGGGAGGCGGTCGCCCCGTCGTTGGCGAGTGCGCGCATGGAGAGCTCGGACAGACCGCGGTGGACGTTGGCCCGCACCTGATCGGGTGCGATCAGGCCGATGTCCTTGGGCAGCCCGGACAGTCCGTAGGCGTCGCTCTCGTACGGCCAGCGCTGAGTGAGCCCGGCGTACAGGAGCGCGCCGATGGCTTCCGTGTCGGTGCGCTGCGGGGTGGCGGAGCTGATGCCGCGCAGCGCGGCGCTCACGGCGAGGCCACGGATGCGCCACTGGCCGCTGGAGGTGCGCAGCACGGCGTTCGGGTTCAGCCGCAGATGGGCCAGGCCCTCGCGATGAGCGGCGGCCATCGCCGAGGCGATCTGGCTGACCATCTGGTAGGCGTCGTGCGGCTCCATCGGGCCGGTGGCGATCAGGGTGGTCAGCTCGACGGCGTCGGGCAGCCACTCGTGGACGACGTAGACGAGTTCGTTCTCCTCGACGGCGTCCAGGACCTGGACGAAGCGAGGGTCGCCGAGCAGCGCCGCGGAACGGGCCGCGGCCAGTACCGAACGCGCCCGCGCATGGTCCGCGGGCAGGAGATGGACGCCGACGGCACGGCGAAGTTTCTCGTCCACGGCACGCCAGCTGCTGAATCCGTCCAGACGGGTGACGCACTCCTCGAGCCGGTACCGTCTGGCAAGTTTGTGGCCGCTGTGCAGCTCGAGTGGTGAGGCCTTCTCAGGACCTTCGGTCCCGCCGCTCCCCTGTGCCTCGTCGATCTCCGTGTCCCGCTCCCGGTTCTGGGCCACCCCGTCGGCCGTGGACTGGTCCGCCTCTGCGGTCAGCGGCTCGTCACCGCTGTTGTCTGCCACGTCGACGGCAGCCGTGCTCCGTTCCGCCACCGTCGTTCCTGCCTCCCCATTCCTTGCGCGCCGACCGACTTCCGTGCGCGCCGTCCGACGCCGAAACCAATTGTGCCCACAGTCCGCCGCTATGCACGACACACGGTGGCGGACGATGGTTGTGCGCGTACCCCTGTGTCAGCGCCCCAGACGTCCGCGCACCATGCCGACCAGCGAGTTCAGCTCCTCGATCCGCATCTTGCGGGCGGCGACGAAGAAGATCCCGAGCAGAACCGCCCCCCCGACCAGCAACGCAGCGAAGGATCCGACGACGCCCTGGCCCAGTGTGTGGCCGATCTCGTAGCAGGCAACGCCGCTGAGCAGCGCCGCCGGCACCGAGGCGATGGCGAGCCGGGCGTACGTCCGCAGGACACGGGCGCCGTCCAGATCGCCGCCCAGCCGCTTGCGCAGCCGGTTCCAGGCCACGCCGACGCCGATGGCGTAGGCGAGGCCGTACGAGGCGGCCATGCCGGCCACGGCCCAGCGGGCCGGCAGCGCCACGTAGCAGAGCACCGAGGCGCCCGCGTTGACGCCGGCCACGATGACCGTGTTGTAGAAGGGCGTCCGGGTGTCCTCGTAGGCGTAGAACGCACGCAGGACGACGTACTGCACGGAGTACGGGATCAGGCCGAGGGCGAAGGCCATCAGCATGAAGCCCATGTTGGTGGCCTCGCTGGTGCCCGAGGAGCCGAAGATCAGCGTGCACATCGGGATGCCGAGGGCGACGAAGCCGAAGGCGATCGGCACGATGGCGACGGCCGTGGTGCGCAGGCCCTGCGAGATGTCATCGCGTACGGCGCCGGTGTCGTTCTCGGCCGCGGAGCGCGAGATCCGCGGCAGCAGGGCCGCCATCAGGGAGACCGTGATGATGGCCTGCGGCAGACCCCAGATCAGCTGGGCGTTGGCGTAGGCGGCGAAGCCGGTGCCGTCGACGGGCGACTCCTTGCCCGCCGCGGTGGACAGCTGCGTGACGACGATGGCGCCCGCCTGGTTGGCGAGGACGAACAGAACGGTCCACTTGGCGAGAGTGACGGCCTTGCCGAGCCCGTGACCCCTCCAGTCGAAGCGCAGACGCAGCTTGAAGCCGGTCTCGCGCAGGTACGGGATCATCGCCAGCGCCTGGACGACCAGACCCAGCAGCACACCGATGCCGAGGAGCCGCTGGCCCTCCGGCGGGATCGAGTTGACCGTCATGCCGGAGTCGGCGGCGGTGCCGTAGACCCAGATGAACATGCCGAGCGTCACGATGATGACGATGTTGTTCAGGACCGGCGTCCACATCATCGCGCCGAACTTCCCGCGGGCGTTGAGGACCTGCCCCATCACCACGTGCACGCCCATGAAGAAGATCGAGGGCAGGAAGTAGCGGGCGAAGGTGACGCTGACGTCGTTGGCCGCCGGATCGCCGGCGACCGAGCCGGACAGCAGGCGGACCAGGAGCGGGGCTCCGAGGACCGCCACCACCGTGAGGCCGCCCAGCGCGACCATGACCAGGGTCAGCAGCCGGTTGGCGTAGGCCTCGCCGCCGTCCTCGTCCTCCTTCATCGCGCGCACCAGCTGGGGTACGAAGACGGAGTTGAGTCCGCCGCCGACGGTGAGGATGTAGATCATCGTCGGCAGCTGGTAGGCGACCTGGAAGGTGTCACCGAGCAGGCCGACGCCGAGGGCCGAGACGATCAGCGCGGAGCGGATGAAGCCCGTGAGGCGGGAGACCATCGTGCCCGCCGCCATCACGGCGCTCGACTTGAGCAGGCCTCCGGCCTTCCCGCCCTTCTGCGCGGGGACGGGCGCGGATGCGAGGGCCGCGACGGGCGTTGCGCCGAGGTTCAGGGTCTGGTCGGCCGCCGGCACGGGGGCGCCCGGCGGCGGGTACTGCGGCGCCGGTGACGGACCGCCCGGGGCGGGCGCGGGGCCTGGCACCGACGGGGTGTCCGACGGCAGGTAGCCGCTGCCCTGCTGCTGGTCGCGGAAGAGGTGCGCGAAGGCGTCCGGCTCGTGGTGCTCCTCGCCGGCCTGGGTGACCAGGTCGTCGACGCCCACGTACTGGGTCCTGCGGGGATCGTCGCCGTACGGCAGGTACTGCTGGGCCCGGCCGTCCGGTTCCGGCGCGGGGGTCTGGGCCCACACGTTCGGGTCGGGGGCGTACGGGGACTGCGGCGGCCGGGAGTACAGCGGCTGCTGCGGCTGGTAGGTGCCCGGGGCCGGCGGAGGGTGCGCGGCGCGGTCGTAGAGGGCCTCGGCGACCGGGTCCTGCGCGGAGAGGTCCTGCGCGCGGTAGGGGTCCTGGTCGTACGCGTCCTGGAGGTACATGTCGGCGGGCGGCTGCTGCTGCGCCTGGCCGTGCTCGGGCTGCGGACCCTCGGGCGGACCCGAGTCGCCCGCGGCCCGGCCGCGGTCACCGTCGTACGGCGCGTTCATGGTTACCCCACCTCATCGTCCCGGGCCCACTGGCCACGCATCCTCAACGGTCCACTCTCTCACCCGTGCCGGACGGGTCGGCGCTTTCGGATGCGGTGTCCGGTGTCGGGTCACTCGGCTGCTCAGGCTCGTCTGCCCGGGCGTCGGTGCCGGACTCCTCAGTGAGACGGTCGTCCGGGCCCTCGGGGTTCTCGGGGCCTTCGGCGGCCTCTCCCGCCTCGTCGGGGCCGTCGCCCTCGGCCTCACGGGCGGCCGCCCGCTTGCGCTGCGTGTACATGCGGAAGCCGGCGAGGACCAGCAGGAGGAAGCCGCCGCCGATGACCAGCATCACGGTGGCCGTGAACTCGGTGACCTTGACGTCGAAGGTGACGGGCTGGCCGTATTCCTGGCCGTCCTCCGTGTACAGCTGGGCGACCAGCGTCGCCTGTCCGTTGGCCTTGGCGGACGTGGTGAACTTCACCGTCTGGCTGTGGCCGCCGGAGACCGTCACGGGCTGCTCGTCGTAGGCGTGGCCGCCGACCTGGAGGCGGGTGGGGTTCGTCGAGGTGAGGCGCAGCATCAGGTGGCCGACGCCCTGCACGAGGTTGTTCTGGACGGTCACGGGGATCGTGGCGCTGCGTCCGGACAGCTTGGTGGGGGACTTGTCGATCAGTTTGACCTGGTCCGCCAGGACGTTGAGGTGCTCCTCCACGTTGGTGCGGAAGCTCTGGGCGGCTTCCGGGCGGCCGCGCCACGACGTGGACATCCCGCGGTTCGTCGCCCGTCCGAAGGGCGTCACCACACGGGACTCGTCGGAGAGGACCACCGTGAAGTTGTCGAGCTTGTCCTGGGTGGCCGCGATCGCCTCGAAGGCCGAGCGCGGCAGCTCCTGCTTGCGCAGCGAGCGGGGGTAGGCCGTGGTCGACGGCACCCTCGTCGTGGCGCCCGGGTCCGGCTTCGCCTTGGCGGCCGCCGTGAGCTCCTGGGCCTCGGACCAGGTGCCGCCCTCGAGGGCGGTGATCGCGGCGGCCATCGCCTGGGCCTGGCCCGTCGTGGGCATGCGCTGCGGCGCGACGACGATGCTGCGCTGCTTGTCCGACTGGAGGTCGAGGGCGAGGCTCTGGGCGAGGAAGCGCTGCTCGGCGAGCGTGCCGGCGGACGCCGTCGTGAGGTCGCCCTGGAAGGCCGTGGACAGGCGGGCGTCGGCGACCACCGCCGTGGTCCCGCCGCCGATCGGGCGGGCGGCGGACGGCGTGTAGGGCAGGCCGCCGGTCTCCTGGAGGCTGTCGCTGCGCGCGATCACCTGATCGGCACCCGCGGAGGTGGCGACCTTGACGATGGAGGGGTCGACGGCTCCGTCCACGGGCCAGGCGAAGTCGGTGACCGGCTTCACGTGGAGGATCGGCTCGACCGTGTTGTCGACGACGTCGGTGGCGTCCTTGAGGTGGCTCAGGGAGCCGGTGACGCTCGTGCCGTTGTGCGCGAGGGAGGCCACGTCCGGGTCGGCGAACGGCAGGGCGACGACCTCCTTGTCCGCCACCGCCGTCTGCAGATCGGCAAGCCACTGCTTGGCGACCGCCTGGTGCGTGCCCGGCGCCGTGGTGTTGGCGCCGGTCCGGACCCGGTAGCTGCGGGTCATCGCGTCGACGGAGGCGAGCAGGTCCGGGTCGATCACCCAGGTGACGTCGAGGTCCTTGCCGAGCGACAGCATCTCGTCGAGGCGGCCGCCCGGGGAGATCTCCTTGGCGAGGTCGTCGTTGAGGAAGACCGGCGTCTGCTGCTCGTTCGAACCCGTCTCCGCGGTCATGTGGACCGTGGAGATCAGAGGCCACAGGAACGTCGTCCGTGTCTTCGTGTCGGCCTCGCCGGGCTGCCACGGCAGGAAGGTCCGCTGGATGCCGAGGACCTGGTCCCAGGGCTCGGCGGACGTCTGGCCGTTCAGCGACACCGCGAACTGGTAGATCCCGTCGCTGCCCAGATCCAGCTTGTCCACCGGCACGGAGATGCTGAAGTGCTCGGCGACCCCCGGAGTGAGCTTGGGGAACTTCTCGACGTACTTGCCGCCGACCTCGATGCCGGTCGCGCCACGGAGGCTGTCGCTGCCGTTGGCGGCGTCGTCGACGGCCGAGCGCGTGGCCAGCTTGGGACCCAGGCGCACGCCCACATGGGCGCCGGTGACCGTCTGCTTGCCGTTGTTGGTCACCGTGCCCGACACGGTCAGCGTGTCGCCCTCCGTGGGTACGTTCGGCGTGAGCGTGTCCACGGAGACGGCCACCGAGCCTGAGCCGGAGGCGTCCTTCACCGACGTCTGACCAGCGGCTTCCGCGGATGACGCGGAGGGCAGCTGGAGGAGACCGGCCAGGAGAGGCGCCGCGGTGAGCAGCGCCCCGGTGCGCCGCAGCCAGCGGCGGGCAGGTGAGGGAGTCGTCCCCTGGAAGTCTGCCGCCTCGGCCACGCGCTCGCCCGTCCCTCGTCGTCGTCAGTGGTCGTCGGAATGTGCGTCCACGCATGGTAACGATGCGCGCTGAGGGGAAGTGCCGCGGACCGGCCCACAAGATCGGGGAACGGCGGCAGGTCGTCCCTTATGTACGTGTATAAAGCAGAGCGTCACCGTACGCGCCAGGGGCAGGTCTTGTACCCGTATCCAGGGAGATGTTCGTCCCTCTCTTAAGAGGGGTCCTCGGGCTTAATAGTTGCGCTTGCGCCCGCCGCCGCCACGTACCCTCTTCTGTTGTGCCGAACGCCAACGAAGCTCACCTCAGTGTCCCGAGCCAGGAGTCGCACCGCGTGCCGAGCGAGTCACTGCGGGTTGCCCCTGTCGCCGACGACCTCGCCCGCCGTTTCCAGGAGGCGGGATTTTCACTCGCTCTCGTCGGCGGTTCGGTCCGGGACGCCTTGCTCGGCCGGCTCGGCAACGACCTCGACTTCACGACCGACGCCCGCCCCGAGGACGTCCTCAAGATCGTCCGGCCGTGGGCGGACGCCCTGTGGGAGGTCGGCATCGCCTTCGGCACGGTCGGGGCGCACAAGGACGGCTTCCAGATCGAGGTGACGACCTACCGGTCGGAGGCCTACGACCGGACCTCGCGCAAGCCCGAGGTGTCGTACGGCGACTCCATCGAGGAGGACCTCGTCCGGCGCGACTTCACCGTCAACGCGATGGCCGTCGCGCTGCCCGAGAAGAAGTTCATCGATCCGCACGACGGACAGGCCGATCTGGCGGCGCGCGTGCTGCGCACCCCCGGCACTCCCGAGGCGTCCTTCTCCGACGACCCGCTGCGGATGATGCGCGCCGCGCGCTTCGCCGCGCAGCTCGACTTCGAGGTGGCTCCCGAGGTCGTCGCGGCGATGAAGGAGATGGCCGGGCGGATCGAGATCGTCTCGGCGGAGCGGGTGCGGGAGGAGCTGAACAAGCTGATCCTTTCCGCGCACCCGCGCAAGGGCCTGACCCTGCTCGTCGACACCGGCCTGGCCGAGCACGTCCTGCCCGAGCTGCCGGCGCTGCGTCTGGAGAGCGACGAGCACCACCGCCACAAGGACGTCTACGAGCACACGCTGATCGTCCTGGAGCAGGCGATCGCGCTGGAGGAGAACGGTCCCGACCTGACCCTCCGGCTGGCGGCGCTGCTGCACGACATCGGCAAGCCGCGCACGCGACGGTTCGAGAAGGACGGCCGGGTCTCGTTCCACCACCACGAGGTGGTCGGCGCGAAGATGACGAAGAAGCGGATGACGGCGCTCAAGTACTCCAACGAGCTCGTGAAGGACGTCTCGCGACTGGTCGAGCTCCACCTGCGCTTCCACGGCTACGGCACCGGCGAGTGGACCGACTCGGCCGTGCGCCGCTACGTCCGTGATGCGGGCCCGCTCCTCGACCGCCTCCACAAGCTGACCCGCTCGGACTGCACGACCCGCAACAAGCGCAAGGCGGCGACCCTGTCGCGCGCGTACGACGGCCTGGAGGAGCGCATCGCCCAGCTCCAGGAGCAGGAAGAGCTGGACTCCATCCGCCCGGACCTCGACGGCAACCAGATCATGGAGATCCTGGAGGTCGATCCCGGCCCGATCGTCGGCCGCGCGTACAAGCAGATGCTGGAACTGCGGCTGGAGAACGGGCCGATGGAGCACGATGCGGCGGTCGCGGCGCTCAAGGAGTGGTGGGCCGAGCAGCAGGCCTGACACACACGAGGGCGGCCATGTTTCACGTGAAACAGGACCGCACAGGAGCGCCGCACCGGATGAGTCCGATGCGGCGCTCTCAGTTCCTGGTGGCGATGTTTCACGTGAAACATCGCTCAACGTCGGTCGCTCCCGACCTACTTGATCGTCTTCAGGCAGAGGACGACGTCGTGGTTGTCACCCGTCTGGTAGTACGCGATCTCCGCGTCGGCGACCGTCTTGCACTTGTTGCTGTCGCTGGTGTTGTCGAACTTCTCGACGACCTTGTACTGGGAGTCGCTCGAGGAGCAGTCGACCGTCTTGAGCTTCGGGTCGCTCTGCGTGCCCGAGTTGTGCATGCAGCTGCCCTTGGAGGTGGTCTCGGCGTCCGTCTTGCCGAGCTGCCACTTGACCACGCCGATGATTATCGCGAGGACGATGATCCCGACGATGCGCAGCACCTTCTTGTTGAAGCGCTTGGCGGGCGGAGCTGGAGGCACCGGAGCGTAAGGCGCGCCGCCCTGGGGCGGGTACGGGGCCGGGGCCTGAGGCTGGCCGTACGGCTGCTGCTGGCCCTGTGCGAACGGGTTTTGGCCCTGGGGCGGCGGAGTCGTCACTTTGGGGGTCCCCCTAGAAGAGATTGGTGAGCAGCACACATAAGAGGTGCGTAAGACGCACGTAAGTTACCGGGCTCCACTGACACTTCTGTAGTTGAGGGGGACTCTGTGGCTTTGATGTGACACTTACCGACGTTCAAAGCGGGCCATAGCCGCAGCAACTGCCCCGTAGACAACGGCGACTGTGACCACGAGCGGTACGGAACGGCCGTCCGGCGGCAGCATCAGGGCGGCCACCGCGGCGGCGCCGACGAAGGCGACGTTGAAGAGCACGTCGTAGACGGAGAAGATCCGGCCGCGGAAGCCGTCCTCCACGGCGGACTGGACGATCGTGTCCGTCGCGATCTTCGCGCCCTGGGTCGTCAGCCCCAGAACGAACGTCGCAACGAGCATCGGGCCTATGGCGAACGGGAGGCCGAGCGCCGGCTCCAGGATCGCGGCCGCGGCGGCGCACGTGGCGATCCAGCGTCCCGGGCCGAGCCGTCCCGCGGCCCAGGGAGTCACCACGGCCGCCGTGAAGAAGCCGGCCGCCGACGTCCCCAGCGCGGTCCCCAGCAGCCGCAGGCCCTGGTCCGTGTTCGAGGTGAAGGAGTACCGGCACAGCATCAGCAGCATGACCAGCAGGGCGCCGTAGCAGAAGCGCATCAGGGTCATCGCGAGGAGCGACCAGGCGGCCTCCCGCCGGGGTGGGGCGGCGAGATGCCGTACGGCTGCCGCCAGGTCGCGCGCCGTGCCGGCGAGGGCCGCGGCCAGGTGCGGCTGCACCAACTCCTGGTCGGGACCGAGCTGTTCCGGCCGCAGACGCAGGGACGCCAGTGCCGCGCACAGGTAGAGGACCGCGCCCAGCAGGACCACCGCGGCGTCGGAGTCGGCCATCACGAGCCGTACGACGAAGGCGAGGCCGCCGCCCGCGGTCGCGGCGAGCGTACCGGCGGTCGGGGAAAGGGAGTTGGCCATCACGAGGCGCTCGGCGTCGACCACGCGCGGGAGTGCGGCGGACAGGCCCGCGAGGACGAAGCGGTTGACGGCGGTGACGCTCAGCGCGGAGACGTAGAAGAGCCAGTCCGGGACGTGACTGAGGATCAGGAGGGCCGTCGCGGACGCCATCAGGGCGCGCAGGAGGTTGCCGTAGAGGAAGACCTGGCGGCGGCGCCAGCGGTCCAGGAGGACGCCGGCGAAGGGGCCCACGAGGGAGTACGGGAGCAGCAGGACGGCCATCGCGGAGGCGATCGCGGCGGCCGAGGTCTGCTTCTCCGGGGAGAAGACGACGTAGGCGGCCAGTGCGACCTGGTACACGCCGTCGGCGCTCTGGGAGAGCAGCCGGACGGTGAGCAGGCGCCGGAAGTTCGCGAAGCGCAGAAGGACGCGCAGATCACGGACGACGGCCATGGGGCACAGCTTCACACATGGGGAGGTCCCCGGGTCGGGTGACCCGGGGACCTTCAGAGCCCTGGCAGGAGCGTTTTGAGCGAGGGGGGCGCGATTTAGCGCTCGACCTCTCCCTTGATGAACATCTCGACGTTCTCGCGGGCCTGGTCGTCGAAGTACTGGACCGGCGGGGACTTCATGAAGTACGAGGACGCGGACAGGATCGGACCGCCGATGCCGCGGTCCTTGGCGATCTTGGCAGCGCGCAGGGCGTCGATGATGACACCCGCCGAGTTCGGGGAGTCCCAGACCTCGAGCTTGTACTCCAGGTTCAGCGGGACGTCACCGAAGGCACGGCCCTCGAGACGCACGTAGGCCCACTTGCGGTCGTCCAGCCACGCGACGTAGTCGGACGGGCCGATGTGGACGTTCTTCTCGCCGAGGTCCCGGTCGGGGATCTGCGAGGTGACGGCCTGCGTCTTGGAGATCTTCTTGGACTCCAGGCGATCACGCTCGAGCATGTTCTTGAAGTCCATGTTGCCGCCGACGTTCAGCTGCATGGTGCGGTCGAGGATGACACCGCGGTCCTCGAACAGCTTCGCCATGACGCGGTGCGTGATGGTGGCCCCGACCTGCGACTTGATGTCGTCGCCGACGATCGGGACGCCCGCCTCGGTGAACTTGTCCGCCCACTCCTTGGTGCCGGCGATGAAGACCGGAAGGGCGTTGACGAAGGCGACCTTGGCGTCGATGGCGCACTGGGCGTAGAACTTCGCCGCGTCCTCGGAACCGACGGGCAGGTAGCAGACGAGGACGTCGACCTGCTTGTCCTTGAGGATCTGGACGACGTCGACCGGCTCGGCCTCGGACTCCTCGATGGTCTCGCGGTAGTACTTGCCGAGACCGTCGAGGGTGTGGCCGCGCTGCACCTTGACGCCCGTGGACGGCACGTCGCAGATCTTGATGGTGTTGTTCTCGGAGGCGCCGATCGCGTCCGCGAGGTCGAGGCCGACCTTCTTCGCGTCGACGTCGAACGCGGCGACGAACTCGATGTCGCGCACGTGGTAGTCACCGAACTGCACATGCATCAGGCCGGGGACCTTCGACGCCGGGTCGGCGTCCTTGTAGTACTCGACTCCCTGCACCAGCGACGCGGCGCAGTTGCCCACGCCGACGACGGCTACGCGAACCGAACCCATTCCGGTTGCTCCCTGTGTGTACGAGTGAGGCCCTGACCGGGCTCTCACGTGGCGGTGTCGCCGGGCGTATCCGTCCTGGGGGTGTCCCCGGGACGGGGCAGGCCGCCCGTCGATCCAGTGGTGTTGTCCTGCTGAGCGGACCCCCCGGAGGCAGGACCCTTCAGGTCCCGTCCGGCCCGCTCGCTCTCGATGAGCTCGTTCAGCCAGCGCACTTCGCGCTCCACGGACTCCATCCCGTGGCGCTGGAGCTCAAGCGTGTAGTCGTCGAGGCGCTCCCTGGTGCGCGCCAGGGAGGCGCTCATCTTCTCCAGACGCTCCTCCAGCCGGCTGCGGCGGCCCTCGAGGACGCGCATGCGCACATCGCGTGACGTCTGGCCGAAGAAGGCGAAACGGGCGGCGAAGTGCTCGTCCTCGTACGCGTCCGGACCCGTCTGCGAGAGCAGTTCCTCGAAGTGCTCCTTACCTTCCGCCGTCAACCGATAGACGATCTTGGCGCGACGCCCTGCGAGTGGTGCGGCGAGGGCGTCCTCGGAAGAGTGCCCCGGCTCCTCGATCAACCAGCCGTTGGCGACCAGCGTCTTGAGGCAGGGGTAGAGCGTCCCGTAGCTGAACGCGCGGAACACGCCCAGTGACGTGTTGAGCCGCTTGCGCAGCTCGTAGCCGTGCATCGGGGACTCGCGGAGCAGGCCGAGTACGGCGAACTCGAGGATCCCGGACCTCCGGCTCATCCCCTCGCCTCCTCGTCCTTATCTCGCTCCGATGTATCGACTCGATACATCAAGACGATAGAACGGCCATCCGGATGCGACAAGTGGGGAGACGGTGAACGGGATCACACCACTTATTCATCCGAGGCAAGTTGCCGGATTTGGGGTGAACTTGCGGGCTCGGTGGGTTTTGACGGTGCGTAGTCTGTGCGCCATGCACATCAGCGGGAACCGAGTGACGCAAGGGGGCGTCCTCGTCCTAGGTGCCGTACGGATGAATGAGCGATCGACCGCATCCGTATTTCGGGGGGACCGGAAACCAGCTGCCGTTTCCAGGCGCACAGGGGTGCGCCTGCCCGAGGAGTAGTCGTTCGATGAGCGAGCACCGTCGCAAACCGCCGCAGCCGCAGGGAGGAGGGCGTGCCGCAGCACGACGCGGCGCGTCCGGCTCGTCCTCCGGCCGCCGTGCGGCACCGCGAGGCGCCACCGGATCTCCCTCCGACGCATATGGGTCGGGAGACGAGGAGCGGTCCTACAGTGGCCGCGCCGAGGCCCGCCGCGCGGCACAGAGAACTGGAGGCGGCCGCCGTAGAGCAGCCGAGCCGGGCCGCGGAGGTCGACGCGGCGGACCCGGCGGTCCCACCGGACCCGGCCGGGGGCGCGCCGCTGCGCCGGCCCGGAAGCGCTTCATTGACTATCCGCGCGCCGGAAAGTACGGCGCGGCGCGCTGGATCCCGTCGTGGAAGCTGGTGACAGGCCTGTTCATCGGCTTCGTCGGCAGCATCGTGGCGGTGGCGGGCATCGGGTACGCCATGGTGAGCGTCCCGAACGTGGCGCTGGCCGCGAAGGCGCAGAACAACGTCTTCTACTGGAACGACGGCAGCGAGATGGTCGCCACGGGTGGTGAGACCAACCGCCAGAGCGTCAACCTCTCGCAGATCCCCAAGGCGATGCAGTACGCCGTCGTCTCCCAGGAGAACAAGACCTTCTACACCGACAGCGGCATCGACCCGAAGGGCATCGCCCGCGCGGTCTTCAACATGGCCAGCGGCGGCGCGACGCAGGGTGGCTCCACGATCACCCAGCAGTACGTCAAGAACGCGCGCCTCGACGACCAGTCGCAGACGATCACGCGCAAGTTCAAGGAGATCTTCATCTCCATAAAGGTGGGCGCCACCGTCCCCAAGGACGAGATCATGGCGGGCTACCTCAACTCCGCCTACTACGGACGCAACGCCTACGGCATCCAGGCGGCGGCACGGGCGTACTTCAACAAGGACGCCGTGAAGCTGAACCCGGGCGAGTGCGCGTTCCTGGCGGCGATGCTCAAGGGCGCCACGTACTACGACCCCGCCGGTGCGACCTCCATCGACCCGGCCGCCACGCCCCAGGACAACCAGAGGCGTGCCCTGAGCCAGATGCAGAACACGCTCGACAAGATGGTGGCGTACGGGCATCTGCCCCAGGCGGAGCGGGCCAAGTACACCAAGCTCCCGCCGGTGAAGAACCCGCGGTCGAACACCGCCCTCAGCGGCCAGACCGGCTACCTCGTCGACCTGGCGAAGAGCTACCTGATCAACAACACGAACATCTCCGCCAACGACCTGCAGCGGGGCGGTTACTCGATCTACACGACCTTCGACAAGAAGAAGGTCAAGCAGCTCGAGGCGTCGGTCTCCAAGGTCCAGAAGGGCAACATAAACCCCAAGGAGCGACCGAAGACGGACACTCACGTCCAGTTCGGCGGAGCCTCGGTGGACCCGACGACCGGCGCCATCAAGGCCATCTACGGCGGTGAGGACGCGACCAAGCACTTCACGGACAACGCCGACGCGACCGGTGCCCAGGTCGGTTCGACCTTCAAGCCGTTCGTGCTCGCGGCGGCCATGAAGTGGGGGGTGCGTGACCCCAAGCTCGGAGGCGAGCAGGCGCAGGACGAACGCACCCAGATCTCGCCCAAGAGCCTGTACAGCGGCCAGAACAAGCTCAAGATCAAGGAGTACAACGGGGACATCTGGAAGGACGACAAGGGCAAGGAGTGGCTGCAGACGAACGACGGCAACGAGTCCGTGGGCAGTCCGCCGAAGTACCAGATCGACCTTCGTCAGGCGATGCAGTTCTCGGTGAACTCCGCCTACGTCCAGCTGGGCATGGACGTCGGCCTGGACAAGGTCAAGGAGTCCGCGATCGACGCGGGCATCCTGAAGACCAGCCTCGCCGGCACCAACTACCCGTCGTTCTCCATCGGTATCTCCGACCCGAGCGCGATCCGCATGGCGGGTGCGTACAGCACCTTCGCGTCCAGCGGTGAGCAGCGTGACCCGTTCTCCGTCAAGAGGGTCACGAGCAAGGACGGCACCGTCTTCACCCATGAGGACAAGGTCAAGCAGGCCTTCACGTCGCAGGTGGCCGACAACGTCACCGACGTGCTGAAGACGGTGGTCGACAAGGGCACGGGTACCAGCGCCAAGCTGCCCGGCCGCCAGGTGGCGGGCAAGACCGGTACCACCGACGGCAACAAGTCCGCCTGGTTCGTGGGCTACACCCCGCAGCTGTCCACGGCCATCACGATGTTCCGCCTGGACGACAACGAGAAGAACAAGAAGCGCGAGTTCCTCGAGATGTACGGGACGGGCGGCCAGAAGAAGATCCACGGTGCCTCGTTCCCTGCGGAGATCTGGCACGACTACATGGCGGAGGCGCTCAAGAACGTGCCGGCGAAGGACTTCCCGACCCCGGTCCCGTTCGGTGAGGTCGTCAACGACGTGCCCAGCCCGACGCCCACCCCGACGGTGAGCGACACCCAGCAGGCCACGCCGACCCCGACGCCGACGCCCAGTGAGACGCTGACGAGTCCGACGCCGACGCCCACCGACTCCTGCCGGTTCGGCTGGCAGTGCACGGATACGGGCGGTACCACCACAGGTGGCACGGACGGGGGTGTCTCCCCGTCGCCGACGGTCACGGACACGAGTGGGACCGGCAACAGCAGAGGCAACGGCAACGGCGGCCTCTTCGGAGGGAACGGCGGCTAGCGCCAAAACGCCCGGCACGGGTGTTTCACGTGAAACCGGTCGATGTTTCACGTGAAACGAGGGCCGCCGCACCTGAACGGTGCGGCGGCCCTCGGCGTATAACGAGACCCTCGGCGTATAACGAGACCCTCGGCGTATACCTAGACACGTACGGCAGGATGTGCGGCATGCCCAGCGCAGAATCCACGCAAGCGAGCGTGCACGAACCGGACCCGGTGCGGCCGACCAGGGAAGACGAGGTCGCCGCGGCCGGCAGCGAGCTGATCGGTGGCCCCGTCGGGCGGCGCGCCCTGCTCGGGACGTCCTGGTGGACTCCCGTCCGGGTCGTCGCGCTGGTGGCGATCGGCATGTTCGCCCTCGGACTGGTCCAGAAGGCGCCGTGCTACAACGGCGCCTGGTTCTTCGGTGCCAGCTCGCAGTACACGAAGGCGTGCTACTCCGACATCCCGCACCTCTACCAGGGGCGTGGTTTCGCGGACGGGCTCGTGCCGTACTTCGACAAGCTCACCGGCGACATGCCGTACCTCGAGTACCCGGTGCTGACCGGCGTGTTCATGGAGGTGGCCGCCTGGCTCACGCCCGGCAGCGGCAGCATCCAGGACCAGGAGCAGTGGTACTGGATGGTCAACGCCGGCCTGCTGATGGTGTGCGCGGCCGTCATCGCGGTCTGCGTGGCCCGTACGCACGCCCGGCGACCCTGGGACGGGCTGCTGGTCGCCCTGGCGCCCGCCTTCGCGCTGACCGCCACCATCAACTGGGACCTGCTGGCGGTCGCTCTGACGGCCGCGGCGATGCTGATGTGGTCCCGGGGGCGCTCCGTCGCCTTCGGAGTCCTCCTGGGGCTTGCTACGGCCGCCAAGCTCTATCCCGTCTTCCTGCTCGGGCCGCTGTTCGTGCTGTGCTGGCGTGCGGGCAAGTGGCGGGACTTCGGCAGAGCGCTGACGGGAGCGGTCGTCGCCTGGTTCGTGGTGAACCTGCCGGTGATGCTCTTCGCCTGGGACGGCTGGTCGCAGTTCTACCGGTTCAGCCACGACCGGGGCGTGGACTTCGGGTCCTTCTGGCTGATCCTGGCGCAGAACTCGGACCACCCGCTGACCACCGACACCGTCAACAACCTGGCCACGGCGCTGATGGTGCTGTGCTGCGTGGGCATCGCGGTGCTCACGATGACGGCTCCACGCCGTCCGCGCTTCGCCCAGCTCGCCTTCCTGATCATCGCGGCGTTCATCCTCACCAACAAGGTCTACTCGCCGCAGTACGTGCTGTGGCTGGTCCCGCTGGCGGCGCTGGCCCGGCCCAAGTGGCGGGACTTCCTGATCTGGCAGGCGTGCGAGGTCGCGTACTTCCTGGGTATCTGGCTGTACCTCGCATACACGACCAGCGGCGACGCACACAAGGGACTGCCGCAGGACGGCTATCACTGGGCGATCGGCGTGCACCTGCTGGGGACGCTGTACCTGTGCACCGTCATCGTGCGCGACATCCTCATGCCGGAGCGGGACCCGGTGCGCCGGGCCGGCGACGACGATCCGTCAGGGGGTGTGCTCGACGGCGCGGAGGACGTCTTCGCCCTGGGCCCGGCGGCCCATCCCCCGCGGCACGCCGCCCACTTCGACGGACCGCAGGTCGAGTGGGGAAGCGGTGGAACGGCGTCCTCCACAGAGGGTTCGCTCTGAGCGAACAGGCCGAGGCGAGCAGGCGCACGGCGTCGACGAGCCACCGGTGAGCCAAGCGATGGGCCGTACAAGCGAAAGGCCGTACAAGCGAAAGGCCGTACACGGGACAGCCTGTGTACGGCCTTTCGGCTGCTCCCCGTCCCGCTCAGCGGTCCATGAGGCGGTCGAACTGCGTGGTGGTGTGCCGCAGATGGGCCACCAGCTCGTCGCCGACCTTCGGTTCGGGCGCGTCCGACGGCACGAACAGGATGGAGACCTGCATGTGCGGCGGCTCCGCGAACCAGCGCTGCTTGCCGCCCCAGACGAACGGAGAAAGGTTCCGGTTCACCGTGGCGAGGCCGGCCCGTGCGACGCCCTTGGCGCGCGGCATGACGCCGTGCAGCGCCTTCGGGGCCTCAAGCCCCACCCCGTGCGAGGTTCCGCCCGCCACGACCACCAGGAAGCCGTCGGAGGCCGCCTTCTGCTGGCGGTAGCCGAAGCGGTCGCCCTTGGCGACGCGCGTGACGTCCAGGACCGCCCCGCGGTACTCGGTGGCGTCGTGGTCCCCCAGCCACAGCCGCGTGCCGATACGGGCGCGGAAGCGCGTCTGCGGGAACTGCTGCTGAAGCCGGTGCAGTTCCTCGGCCTTGAGGTGGCTGACGAACATCGTGTGCAGTGGCAGGCGGGCCGCACGCAGGTGGTCCATCCAGCCGATGACCTCCTCGACGGCGTCCGAGCCGTCGGTGCGGTCCAGCGGCAGGTGGATGGCGAAGCCTTCGAGGCGGACGTTCTCTATGGCGGCGTGCAGCTGCGGCAGTTCCTGCGCGCTGATGCCGTGCCGCTTCATCGAGGACATGACCTCGATGACCACGCGGGCGCCCACGAGGCCGTACACGCCGTCCACCGAGGACACGGAGCGGATGACGCGGTCGGGCAGCGGTACGGGCTCCTCGCCGCGCCGGTACGGCGTCAGCACCAGCAGGTCCCCGCCGAAGAAGTCCTTGATGCGCGCGGCCTCGTACGTCGTGCCGACGGCGAGGATGTCCGAGCCGAGCCGCGTGGCCTCCTCCGCCAGCCGCTCGTGCCCGAAGCCGTAGCCGTTGCCCTTGCAGACCGGGACGAGCCCGGGGAACTGCTCCTGCACGTGCTTGTGATGCGCCCGCCAGCGCGCGGTGTCGACGTAGAGCGTGAGCGCCATGGCCGGACCTGGAACCTTTCTGGTGGCTGCGGTGTATCAGAGGTATGGAAGCGAACGAAGCTGTCGGACTTATCGAAGCAAACGTCCGGGGCCGATGGGGCTCAGCGGCGCGACATGTAGATGTCGAGCGCCTTGTGGAGCAGCTTGTTGAGCGGGAAGTCCCACTCGCCGAGGTACTCGGCGGCCTGGCCGCCCGTGCCCACCTTGAACTGGATGAGGCCGAAGAGATGGTCGGTCTCGTCCAGCGAGTCGGAGATGCCGCGCAGGTCGTAGACGGTCGCGCCGAGCGCGTAGGCGTCCCGCAGCATCCGCCACTGCATCGCGTTCGAGGGCCGGACCTCACGGCCGATGTTGTCGGAGGCGCCGTAGGAGTACCAGACGTGCCCGCCGACGATCAGCATGGTCGCCGCCGACAGGTTCACGCCGTTGTGCCGGGCGAAGTACAGCCGCATGCGGTTGGGGTCCTCGGAGTTGAGGGCCGACCACATGCGCTGGAAGTACGAGAGCGGGCGGGGCCGGAAGTGGTCGCGCACAGCCGTGATCTCGTACAGCCGCTGCCATTCATCGAGGTCCTGGTAGCCGCCCTGGACGACCTCGACGCCGGCCTTCTCGGCCTTCTTGATGTTGCGGCGCCACAGCTGGTTGAAGTTCTTGTGGACCTCTTCCAGGGAGCGGTTGGCCAGTGGCACCTGGAAGACATAGCGCGGCTGGACGTCGCCGAAGCCGGCTCCGCCGTCCTCGCCCTGCTGCCAGCCCATCCGGCGCAGCTTGTCGGCGACCTCGAAGGCGCGCGGCTCGATGAAGTCGGCCTCGATGTCGCGCAGCCGCTTCACGTCCGGGTTCTGGATGCCCTGCTTGATGGAGCCGGCCTCCCAGCGCCGGATGATCACCGGCGGGCCCATCTTCACGGAGAAGGCGCCCTGCTGCTTGAGGTGGGCGAGCATCGGTTCCAGCCACTCGGTCAGATTCGGTGCGAACCAGTTGATGACCGGGCCCTCGGGCAGATAGGCGAGGTAGCGCTTGATCTTGGGCAGCTGACGGTAGAGGACGAGACCCGCGCCGACCATCTCACCGGTACGGTCGTCGAACCAGCCGAGGTTCTCGGAGCGCCACTCCGCCTTGACGTCCGCCCAGGCCGGAACCTGCATGTGGCTAGCCGACGGCAGGCTCTGGATGTATGCCAGATGCTGCTCGCGGCTGATCGTCCTCAGGGTCAGGCTCATTCGGGGCGCTCCTCGGGCTGGTGTGTCCCCATGGGTTCAGGGGCTCCGGCTCTCGCGCCGAAGCCTACTGCGCCTTGCGAGCGCCCCGAGTGGGCGTACGAAACCTGCGCCCCGGCTCGTGGGCCGCCGGGGCGTTCCGTGGCATTTTATGGAGAGTTGGGGAGACGGTGTCCCTGGCGTCAGTTGATGACCCCACCGAAGAGACCGCCGTGCGCCATGCCGAGGAAGAAGCCGACACCCGAGGCGCCGAGGCCCAGGACGAGCCCGAAGCGCTCACGTGTCGTCTCCGAGATCCACTGGCCGTACGCACCGGTGAGAATCCCCACCAGGCCGGCCCAGGAGCTCAGCAGATGCAGGTGGTCGAAGAAGCCCGTCACGAACGCCACCAGGCCGAGCACCAGGGTCACCGCGAGCAGCGTGTCCTGGAGGGGGTGGGGCTTTCCGTCCGTGGCGAAGAGGCCTCCGACGGTATTGGGTCGCAATGCTTGTGCCATGGGGCACCTCCTGCGGAAGACGGCGCATCGTAGCGCCATGCACACCCGATGTGTACAGACTGACGGCCCTGGTGGTCGGATTTCAACCGGAAGCCGGTGTGCGGGTACTCTGTACGGTCTGCACCGGTGTCTGCCCAGGCACTGCCGGGGAAACCGCCCAGGCCAGACCGGGGAAGCCGCTCGCCGGCCCCCGATTGTCAGTGGCGGCCGATACCGTTGCGTACGCATCACGACCCTCCTGCCACGGAACGACCGTGGCCGCTGAGTCCAAAGGAGGTGGGTTCCACATGCGTCACTACGAGGTGATGGTCATCCTCGACCCCGATCTCGAGGAGCGCGCTGTCTCCCCGCTGATCGAGAACTTCCTCTCCGTCGTCCGTGAGGGCAACGGAAAGGTCGAGAAGGTCGACACCTGGGGCCGTCGTCGTCTCTCGTACGAGATCAAGAAGAAGCCCGAGGGCATCTACTCGGTCATCGACCTGCAGGCCGAGCCTGCGGTCGTCAAGGAGCTCGACCGCCAGATGAACCTGAACGAGTCGGTCCTCCGGACCAAGGTCCTCCGTCCCGAGACCCACTGAGCTTCCGCTCGGTCGATCCCGGGATTCGAGTAGCAGCACAAGCAGCCAGCAGCAAACCCGCCGAGAGGTTCCCCCATGGCAGGCGAGACCGTCATCACGGTCGTCGGCAATCTTGTCGATGACCCCGAGCTGCGCTTCACCCCTTCCGGTGCGGCGGTCGCGAAGTTCCGTGTCGCGTCCACTCCCCGCACCTTCGACCGTCAGACGAACGAGTGGAAGGACGGCGAGAGCCTGTTCCTGACCTGCTCGGTCTGGCGTCAGGCGGCGGAGAACGTCGCCGAGTCGCTCCAGCGAGGCATGCGCGTCATCGTGCAGGGCCGGCTGAAGCAGCGGTCCTACGAGGACCGTGAGGGCGTCAAGCGCACGGTCTACGAACTGGACGTCGACGAGGTCGGCGCCAGCCTGCGCAACGCCACGGCCAAGGTCACCAAGACCAGCGGCCGCGGTGGCCAGGGCGGTTACAACGGCGGCGGTGGCGGCGGCCAGGGTGGCGGCGGCTGGGGCGGTGGCTCCGGCGGCGGTCAGCAGGGCGGCGGCGCTCCCGCCGACGACCCGTGGGCGACCGGCGCTCCCGCCGGTGGCAGCCAGGGCGGCGGCGGTGGCGGCTGGGGTGGAAACTCCGGCGGCGGCGGTGGCGGCGGCTACTCGGACGAGCCCCCCTTCTAGGCCTCGGGCCGAGGGTGGGTCGTACCCAAACTTCTTGATCACACAGGAGAAACACCATGGCGAAGCCGCCTGTGCGCAAGCCTAAGAAGAAGGTCTGCGCTTTCTGCAAGGACAAGGTCACGTACGTGGACTACAAGGACACGAACATGCTGCGGAAGTTCATTTCCGACCGCGGCAAGATCCGTGCCCGCCGCGTGACCGGCAACTGCACGCAGCACCAGCGTGACGTCGCCACGGCCGTGAAGAACAGCCGTGAGATGGCGCTGCTGCCCTACACGTCCACCGCGCGCTAAGGGAAGGGTGACCGACTCATGAAGATCATCCTCACCCACGAGGTCTCTGGCCTCGGTGCCGCCGGCGACGTCGTCGACGTCAAGGACGGTTACGCTCGCAACTACCTGATCCCGCGGAAGTTCGCTATCCGCTGGACCAAGGGTGGCGAGAAGGACGTCGAGCAGATCCGTCGTGCTCGCAAGATCCACGAGATCCAGACCATCGAGCAGGCCAACCAGGTGAAGGCCCAGCTCGAGGGCGTCAAGGTCCGCCTGGCTGTCCGCTCCGGCGACGCCGGTCGTCTCTTCGGTTCCGTCACCCCGGCCGACATCGCTTCCGCGATCAAGGCTTCCGGCGGTCCCGAGGTCGACAAGCGCCGCATCGAGCTGGGCTCGCCGATCAAGACGCTGGGCGCCCACGAGACGTCCGTGCGTCTGCACCCCGAGGTTGCCGCCAAGGTCAACATCGAGGTCGTCGCGGCCTGACCGCTGCGCTCTGCTTGAGCAGTTGTGAGAGGGGCCGCACCCCTGTGGTGCGGCCCCTCTTCCATGCCGTGCCGCTCGTTTCACGTGAAACGTGGCAGCCCGCGATGTTTCACGTGAAACGGCTCAGCGGGTCGCGCCGGTGACGATCCAGCGGCCCGAGCGGGCACGCAGCCAGAGAGTGATCAGGCGGACCGCCATCATCAGTGTCATCGCTCCCCACAGGGCGGTGAGTCCGCCACCGAGGACCGGGATCAGGAGAGCCACCGGGCTGAAGACGGCCAGGGTGACGACCATGGCCCAGGCAAGGTAGGGGCCGTCGCCCGCGCCCATCAGGACACCGTCCAGGACGAAGACGACGCCGCTGATCGGCTGTGAGAGCGCCACGATGACCAGAGCGGGCAGGGCCGTGTCCTTGACCACGGGGTCACTGGTGAACAGGGGCAGGAACACGGGACGCGCCGCGATCACCAGGACACCGAGTACGAACCCGACCGCGATGCCCCACTCGACCATCCGTCGGCAGGCGTCCCGGGCGCCCTGGGCGTCACCGGCGCCGAGATAGCGCCCGATGATGGCTTGGCCGGCGATGGCGATGGCGTCCAGGGTGAAGGCGAGCAGACTCCACAGCGACAGGACGATCTGGTGGGCCGCGATGTCGGCGTCTCCGAGGCGGGCGGCGACGGCCGTGGCGATCATCAGGATCGCCCGCAGTGAGAGCGTGCGGACGAGGAGAGGCGCACCGGCCTGGGCCGAGGCCCGGATCCCGGTGGCATCGGGGCGCAGGGAGGCTCCGTGCCGGCGTGCTCCGCGGACGACGACCGTGAGATAGACGAGGGCCATGCCGCACTGGGCGATGACGGTGCCCCAGGCCGACCCTGCGATGCCGAGGTCGGCGCCGTAGACCAGGCCGGCGTTGAGGGCGGCGTTGGCGACGAAGCCTCCGACGGCGACGTAGAGAGGTGTCCTTGTGTCCTGCAGGCCGCGGAGGACGCCGGTGGAGGCGAGGACGACGAGCATGGCCGGGATGCCGAGGGCGGAGATGCGGAGATAGGTGGTCGCGTAGGGTGCCGCGGTGTCCGAGGCGCCGAAGAGCTCCACGAGAAACGGTGCCGCGGGGAGGACGACGGCTATGACGGCCGCGCCGAGCAGGAGGGCCAGCCAGATGCCGTCCATGCCCTGGCGGATGGCGGCCTGGAGGTCGCCGGCGCCGACGCGTCGGGCGACGGCCGCCGTGGTGGCGTACGCGAGGAAGACGAAGACGCTGACCGCTGTCGTCAGGAGGGCGGAGGCGACGCCGAGACCGGCGAGTTGGGCGGTGCCGAGGTGGCCGACGATCGCGCTGTCGGCCATGACGAACAGGGGTTCGGCGACGAGTGCACCGAAGGCCGGGACGGCCAGCGCGACGATCTCTCGATCGTGCTGTCGCCGGGTGGCCTTGGGGGTCGCTGGAGCCTGTGTCATGTGCACCAATGTAATCGTCCACAGGTAAGAGATGCAACGCGTCAATGACCCTTACGACGCTCCGTTGTGGTTGCTCTTTCGGGCGTCGTTCGAAGAGATCTTGGTCCGACTGGGGAAGTTTTTCTTCTGCACAGCCGGTGGACGGGAAAGTTGCAGGTCAGGAGAGGTTTCGTGGGTGACGTCCGAGCTTGTTCACAGGGCTGTCCACCGGGTCGTGCACAGGTTTTGCGGAGTTCTCCACAGCATCGGGGCCGTCGTCCACATGGCCTGTGGATAACCAGATTGGCTGACGTCGTCAGCGGGCCTACCGTGGTCCGGCGCCCGCTCCGTTCGTCGGCAGGGAGACCAGCCCAAAACCGACGTCCAACAACCGGAGTTGGGCCTCTCATTTGTCAGTGCCGTGCCGTAGAAATAGGGGCATGGCTAGGTCCGCTCGGGGGCGGACGGGAGGAGGTGGCTCGGTGAGCATTTCCGAGCCCTTGGACGACCCGTGGGCCGACAGCGGTCCCAGCGATCGTCTGCCCGCCTCCCGTCGTCGCGGCGACGGGGGACGCGGACGCGACGAGCAGCACGACCGAGGCAGTGACGGTGGTGAGTGGGAGGGCGGCAGCACCTCCTTCGAGCGGGTGCCGCCCCAGGACCTTGACGCCGAGCAGTCCGTCCTCGGCGGCATGCTGCTGTCGAAGGACGCCATCGCCGACGTCGTGGAGATCCTCAAGGGCCACGACTTCTACAAGCCCGCGCACGAGACGATCTTCGTCGCGATCCTGGACGTCTACGCCAAGGGAGAGCCGGCCGACCCCATCACCATCGCCGCCGAACTCACCAAACGCGGCGAGATCAACAAGGTGGGCGGGGCGTCGTATCTGCACACCCTCGTCCAGACCGTGCCGACGGCGGCCAACGCCGAGTACTACGCGGAGATCGTGCACGAGCGCGCGGTCCTGCGCCGCCTGGTCGAGGCCGGCACCCGCATCACACAGATGGGATACGCGGCCGACGACGACGTCGACGAGATCGTCAACCGCGCCCAGGCCGAGATCTATGCGGTCACTGAGCAGCGCACCAGCGAGGACTATCTGCCGCTCGGCGACATCATGGAGGGCGCGCTCGACGAGATCGAGGCGATCGGCTCCCGCTCCGGCGAGATGACCGGTGTCCCCACGGGCTTCACCGACTTCGACTCGCTCACCAACGGACTGCACCCGGGCCAGATGGTCGTCATCGCCGCCCGTCCCGCCATGGGTAAGTCCACCCTCGCGCTGGACTTCGCCCGGGCCGCGTCGATCAAGCACAATCTCCCGAGCGTCATCTTCTCCCTCGAGATGGGGCGCAACGAGATCGCGATGCGTCTGCTGTCCGCCGAGGCCCGCGTGGCGCTGCACCACATGCGCTCCGGCACCATGACCGACGAGGACTGGACGCGTCTGGCCCGCCGGATGCCGGACGTGTCGGCCGCGCCACTGTTCATCGACGACTCACCGAACCTGTCGATGATGGAGATCCGGGCCAAGTGCCGTCGCCTCAAGCAGCGCAACGACATCCGGCTGGTCGTCATCGACTATCTCCAGCTGATGCAGTCCGGCGGCTCCAAGCGCGCCGAGAACCGTCAGCAGGAGGTCTCGGACATGTCCCGTAACCTCAAGCTCCTCGCCAAGGAGCTGGAGATCCCGGTCATCGCGCTGTCCCAGCTGAACCGTGGTCCCGAGCAGCGCACCGACAAGAAGCCGATGGTCTCCGACCTGCGTGAATCCGGATCCATCGAGCAGGACGCCGACATGGTCATCCTGCTGCACCGCGAGGACGCCTACGAGAAGGAGTCGCCGCGTGCGGGCGAGGCCGACCTGATCGTGGCCAAGCACCGTAACGGCCCGACGGCGACGATCACGGTCGCCTTCCAGGGCCACTACTCGCGGTTCGTGGACATGGCGCAGACCTGAGCCGTCCGGGGCGGTCACCCTCCATAAGTCGGTCTCTGACCCGCACAAATGGACTCGACGCTCGAGCGCCCCGCGGGATGGACTGTGCGCATGACGACACCTCAGGAAGAGCTGCTCCCCGGCACGCGTCGAGCGCTGCTGCACCGGATCGCCGTGGCCCAGGCCGAAGGACGAGCGCCGTCACTGGTCGCGGCGGTCGTACGAGGCGGCCGGGCGGTCTGGCACGGTGCGCGGACGTCGGTGGAGGGGCACGGTCCGGACGAGCACGTGCAGTACCGCATCGGCTCGATCACCAAGACCTTCACGGCCGTTCTCGTGCTGCGGCTGCGGGACGAGGGCGCACTCGACCTCGGTGATCCGCTGGAGAAGCACCTGCCGGGAACCGGCGCGGGGGAGGTGACCATCGCCGATCTCCTCGCCCACACGAGCGGACTGGCGGCGGAGTCGCCCGCCCCGTGGTGGGAGCGCACCCCGGGATCGCTGCGCCCCGAACTCGCCGATGTGCTCGGCGAGCAGCCCCTCGTGCATCCGGTGGGCCGCCGCTTCCACTACTCCAACCCCGGTTACACCGTGTTGGGCGCGCTCGTCGAGAAGCTGCGCGGGGAGCCGTGGGAGGAGGTACTTCGGCGTGAAGTGCTCGAACCCCTGGGCCTCGACCGTACGAGCGCCCACCCGAAGGCACCCCACGCCGGCGGCTGGGCCGTGCACCCCTGGGCCGACGTCCTGCTACCCGAACCCACCGAGGACCTGGGACGGATGGCCGCCGCCGGACAGCTCTGGTCCACCACGGGTGACCTGGCGCGCTTCGCCGTCTTCCTGGCCCGGGGAGATGACAGGGTGCTCAGTGCCGAGAGCGTGAGGGAGATGCGGACACCCGCGGCTCCGGCCGAAGCGTCCGATGTGCTGGACGGCGCGGCGTACGGACTGGGGCTGCAGATCCAGCGCCGGGACAGCCGGTTGCTCGTGGGGCACTCCGGGTCGCTGCCGGGCTTTCTGGCCAACCTCACCCTCAGCGTCGAGGACGACGTCGCGGCGGTGGTGCTGGCGAACTGCACGTCCGGCCCGCTGCTGTCCAACGTCGGCGCCGACCTCGTACGGATCGTCGCCGACGCCGAGCCCCGCATTCCCGATCCGTGGCGACCGCTGTCCGAAGTGGACGCGTCCGTAATGGAGTTGGCGGGACCGTGGTACTGGGGGACGTATGCCTTCGCCCTGCGGCTGTCCGTCGACGCGGGCGTCTCGCTGGAGCCGCTGTCCGGCAGCGGCCGCCGCTCGCGCTTCAAGGCGAACGGCGACGGCACCTGGACCGGATGGGAGGGCTACTACGCCGGAGAGCTCCTGAAGGCCGTACGGCGCCCTGACGGAACGGTGAGCCACCTGGACCTCGGGTCGTTCGTGTTCACCCGTCAGCCGTACGAGGAGGAGGCTCCTGTGCCGGGTGGGGTGGACCCGGAGGGATGGCGGGGGATCGGCTGACGCCGACGCTCCGGCTAGAAGCCTGTTTCACGTGAAACATGAGGCTTCACGGACTCACAACGGAAGCTTGAAGCCCACGTGCGAGGCCGTGAAGCCGAGCCGCTCGTAGAAGCGATGGGCGTCGGTGCGGGAGCTGTCGGAGGTCAGCTGGACCAACTGGCAGCCCTGGCGCCGGGATTCGTCGATCGCCCACTCGATGAGCCGTGTGCCCAGGCCGCTGCCGCGCTCGTCGGCGTGGATGCGGACGGCCTCGATGATCGACCGGGTGGCACCGCGGCGCGACAGGCCGGGAATGATCGAGAGCTGCAGCGTCCCGACGACGCTGCCCTCCCGCACCGCGACCATCAGGTGCTGGTTCGGGTCGGCCGCGAGGCGCTCCAGCGCCGTCAGGTAGGGCGTCAGATCGTCCGGTGACTCGCGCTGGGCCCCCAGCGGGTCGTCGGCGAGCATCGCGACGATCGCGGCCACGTCGTCCGCCGTGGCGGGCCGTATCTCAAGATCTCCCATGCCCGCACCTTACGCACAGCCGAGCTCGTGGGCAGGGTTCAGCCCGCCGCCACGGTCAACGGAGCGAACCGCCTGGTCCAGTCACCGGGCAGTTCGGCGACCCCGTACGTCATCACCGAGTTGAACGCGACGCTCGCCAGCCCACGCTCCTTCGCCCAGGTCAGAAGCTCTTCGTGCCGTACGTCGATGTCAGTGCGCACGGGGCGGTCCGTGTGGGCGGCGAGAGTGGCGATGAGCGCCTTGGCCGTCTCCGTGTCGCGGGCGATCAGCGGGCCCACGACATGCGTGTCCATGTTGGGCCAGGCGGCCGCGTAACCGATGAGCCGGCCGTTCTCCTCGGCGACCCTCATGCGATCCGCGAAGGCCGGCAGCCGCGTGATGACGGGCGTGCGGTCGGCGCCGAACACCTCCTCGTCGAGGCGGAGGATCGCCGTGAGGTCCTCGGCGGTGGCCGCCCGTGTGACGACCTCGGGCGCCGGACCGACGGGCGTGAAGTGCCCTCGGAGCATCTCGGCCCGGCCGGTGACCTTGAAGCCGAGCTCCTCGTAGAGCGGGCGACCGTACGGGGTCGCGTGCAGGGTCAGTGGAGTGGTGCCCATCAACGAGACGACGTGCCGCATCAGTTGGCGTCCGATGCCCTGGCGGGCATGGCGTTCGGCGACCAGAACCATGCCGATGGCCCCAAGAGAAGGCTGGTCCTGAGGCCCGTACTCGGTGACGACGCAGGCGCTGATCAGGCCCCCCTCGGGGTCGTCGATGCCGTATCCCTTTCCGGCCGTGAGGAGGAAGCCCCACTTGTGCTCCTCGCGCGGCCACCCCCGGTTCTCGGACAAGTCGGCGCAGGCGGCGAGATCCCGGAGCGTCAGACGGCGGATGGGGAGTCGAGAGAGGGAGTCAGTCGGCACGCAGGTCAGGCTGTCCGACAGGCGGCCTCGCCGTCCACCGGTTTCCGACGAGAAGCAGGAGCTTTTGGCCATGTCGTGGGCAAGGGCATAGCCGTCGGCAACGGTGGACGTTTCACGTGAAACGTGGACCGGCCTCGGCCGGCTTGCTGGGGCTGGAAGCCGAGGCCGTGGCGCTCGACGAGGCCATCTCCGCGGGCCTTCTGGATCCGTCGCAGTACGCGACGCAGGTTCATACGCTTTGGGCGGACCTGACCGATGCGCATGTGTCGGCGGCTTTCGAGGATGCGCCGTGGCTGGCGCTATTCGCGAGGTCTGGGTGGAAATCCGGCAGGCGGGCGAATACTGCGCGGTTGTGTCGCTCTCGCCGTCCTTCTTTGTCGAGCGGCTCACCGCGTGGGGTGCACATGCGGCTTTCGGATCGCGTTTTCCCGCCGTTCCGTTCACCGAGCCGGTGGATCCTTCCGGAGTTCTCAGTGCCGCGGCCAAGGTCGAGATAGCCGACCGGCTGTGCCGGGAGTTCGGGGTGACGCGGGCCGATTGCATCGCCTATGGCGACTCCTTGTCGGACCGCGACCTGTTCGGTGCGGTTCCGGTCCCCGTCGCGGTCAATGCGGACCGGCATTTGTCCGGTCTGGCGACGCATGCGTACCGGGGTGGAGATCTCTAGGAGGCGTACGCATTGGTGCGCCGCGCCCGGTAATCGAATCCCGCTGCCAACGGGGAGAAGGGTGACCGGAGTTTAGCGGCACAGGGAGATCGAAGACCCGTATACGCGGTTATGCCAAAGGGGCGCCTCAGCACGATGGGATGCTGCGCCAAGAGTGCCGCGGCGAGAGCGCTGCACCTCTGTCAGTCACCCTCCGGCGAAAGTGCGCGGACCGGCTGAAAGACGTTCGAGGCGAGGCACACCATGGACAGCGGCCCGTTCCCCGTCCCGATCCGGGCCGGAAGTGCTTCGCCGGATGCCCTGCTCATCCGCCGGACCCTGGCCGAGGTGGCACCGATCGCCGACCAGGTCACCTCGTACTTCTACGCGATGCTCTTCGTCCGCCACCCGGACCTGCGAGCGCTGTTCCCGGCGGCGATGGACGTGCAGCGGGACCGGCTGTTCAGCGCCCTGCTCAGGGCGGCCGAGCTCTTCGACGACACCGAGGCCCTCGCCGCCCAGCTGCAGAGCCTCGGCCGTGGCCACCGCAAGTACGGCGCCGCCGCCGCGCACTACCCCGCCGTCGGCGAGTGCCTCATCGGCGCGCTGAGCAGGCATGCCTCCGCCACCTGGGACGCCAGGGCGGAGGCGGCCTGGGTCCGGGCGTACACGACGATCTCGCAGATCATGATCGACGCCGCGGCCGCGGACGAACTGCGCGCGCCGGCCTGGTGGCAGGCCGAGATCGTCGCGCACGAACGCAGGACCCCGGACGTGGCGGTTGTGACGGTCCGCCCCGACCAGCCGTACCCGTTCCTCGCCGGTCAGTACACGAGCCTGGAGACGCCGTGGTGGCCGCGGATCTGGCGCCACTACTCCTTCGCCTCGGCGCCGCGTTCCGACGGCCTGCTGACGTTCCATGTGAAGGCCGTCCCCACCGGCTGGGTCTCGACCGCGCTGGTGCACCGCGCCCGCCGCGGTGACGTCGTCCGCCTCGGCCCGCCGGAGGGTTCGATGACCGTCGACCACACCACCGACAGCGGACTGCTGTGCCTGGGCGGCGGCACGGGCATCGCGCCCATCAAGGCCCTCGTCGAGGACGTGGCCGAACACGGTGCGCGGCGGACGGTCGAGGTCTTCTACGGCGCCCGTACCGGCGGCGACCTGTACGACATCGAGACGATGCTCAGGCTCCAGCAGGCCCATCCCTGGCTCTCGGTCCGCGCGGTGGTCGACCAGCAGACCCGGCTCCAGCTTCCGGACGCCATCCGCGAGCACGGGCCGTGGAACGGGTACGACGCCTATCTGTCGGGGCCGCCCGGCATGATCCGCAGCGGCGTGGACGCCCTGAGGTACGTCGGCATCCCGTCGGAGCGCATCCGGCACGATTCGGTCGAGGACCTCATCGCCGCATGGGAGTGACCCGGCGGCGGTGTCGATCCCGGTTCGGTGCGTGACCCGGCGGTGGTGTCAGCCCAGGTCCGGTGCGTGCATGGCGCGTACGCCCTCGATGTTCCCGTCGAGGTAGTGCCGCAGGGACAGTGGCACGAGATGCACCGAGGCGATCCCTACACGGGTGAACGGGATCCGCACGATCTCGTACTCGCCGGCGGGCTCGTCCACCTCGGGGCCGTGCCGCAGGGCCGGGTCCATGGACTCCAGATGACAGACGAAGAAGTGCTGCACTTTCACGCCGGTCGCGCCGCCGTCCTCACCGATGTGCTCCACGGTGTCCACGAAGCAGGGCACCACATCGGTGATCTTGGCGCCGAGCTCCTCGTACACCTCGCGGTGCAGGGCGTCGACGACGGTCGAGTCCTCGGGTTCGACCCCGCCACCGGGGGTGACCCAGTAGGGATCGACACCGGGCTTGGTGCGCTTGATCAGGATCAGATGGTCGCCGTCCAGCAGAACTGCACGGGCGGTGCGCTTGACCACGGGTCGGACGGTCATGGGGGAAATGTGGCCCGGCTGGTTCCACGTGAAACATCGCGGGACGTGACCGGCTGGGATCTCCCTGTGACGGACGTAAAAGCGCAGGTCAGCACCAGTCGTTGGCGGCCCGCAGCAGCCATTCGTGGGCCCGCGCGACATGGGGCATCGCGAGTGTGCCGGTACGCACCACCAGGAAGTAGGTCCGCAGGGGAGGTACCGCGGGTTCGTGCAGGGCGACGATCTCGCCGCGCTCCAGGGCGGCGGCGCACAGATAGCGGGGCAGGACCGCGAGTCCCGCGCCCGCGACGGCGCAGGCGAGGACCGCGCGCAGATCGGGCACGATGACCGTGCCCGGGGCGCCGGGGCGGGAGTCGAAGACGGAGGCCCAGTAGCGGGAGACGAAGGGCAGCGACTCGTGCACCTCGATCACCGGGACGTCCTCCAGGGCCGGTGCCCCCTTGAGATCCGGCTTGTCGGAGCCGATCTGCTCGGCCCGCTGCGGGGTGGCGACGAGGACGTGCTCCTCGTCGCACAGCGGAGTCGCCGTGAGCAGGGCGCCGCGCGGACGAGCCGTGGTGATGGCCAGATCGTGATGTCCGGCGGCCAGCCCCTCCAGGGTTTCTTCGGCATTGCCGAAGGAGGCGCGCAGGGCGAACCCCTGGCCCTCCTCGCCGGTCAGCTCCGTGAGTGCGGGAAGAGCCCGCTCGGCGGTGAACTCGGGAGGACCGGCGAGATGCAGGGTCCGTAAGGAGGACTCGTCGTCGAGACCGGTCTCGGCGATCTCCACCAGGGCGTCCAGATGCGGGGCGGCCTTGTGCGCGAGCTCGTCGCCGATGGTCGTCGGGGTGACGCCGCGGGCCTGCCGCAGGAACAGGGGGCGGCCCAGCTGCCGTTCCAGCGTGCGAATCTGGGAGGTCACGGCCGGCTGCGACAGACCGAGCAGGGCGGCGGCGCGGGTGAAGGAACCGGCCCGGTGCACGGTCACGAAAGTGCGCAGCAAGGCCAGATCCATGTTTCGTCCTCCCCAGTTCCCTGCCCTTCTCCCGGCCCCCAGGCAGGGCCCAACTATAAATAAGTCGATAGGTCTCTGTCGCTACCGTGATTGGACACTGACACAGAGTCAACTAGCCTTGGTCGCGCGGTTCTTCGCGCGCAGGACCGGGGACGGTCCGAGCCACGAGGGGGGAGGCTCGGACCGTCCGTTGTACGTAGCCGCGCACCGTCCGGAGATCGCCGCACGGGGGCGCGCCGCGCTCATCGCGCCGACTCGTCCAGCGCGCGGAACACATCGGCCACCAGGTCCTCGGGGTCCTCGGCGCCGACGGAGAAGCGGATGAAGCCCTCGGGCACCGCGTCCCCGCCCCAGCGTCCGCGCCGCTCGGCCGTGGACCGCACCCCGCCGAAGCTCGTCGCGTCGTCCACGAGCCGCAGCGCCTCGAGGAAACGCTCGGCACGCGCGCGCGTGGCCAGCGTGAAGGACACCACGCAGCCGTAGCGGCGCATCTGCTGCGAGGCGATCTTGTGCGAGGGGTCGCCAGGCAGCCCCGGGTAGCGCAGCCCGGTCACCTCGGGCCGCCGGAGCAGCGCCTCGGCGAGGGTCTGCGCCGTCGCGCACTGCCGGTCGACGCGGAGCTGGAGCGTGGCGATCGAGCGGTGCGCGAGCCAGGCCTCCATCGGCCCCGGAATCGCGCCGACGATCTTGCGCCAGCGGCGTACGGCGGCCATCGCCTCGGCGTCGCGGCCGACGACGTAGCCGAGCAGGACGTCCCCGTGGCCGGTGAGCTGCTTGGTGCCGCTGGCCACGGAGAAGTCCGCGCCGAGCTCCAGCGGGCGCTGCCCCAGCGGCGTCGCGAGCGTGTTGTCGACGGCGACGAGCGCGCCCCGCGCGTGGGCCGCCTCGGCGAGACGGCGGACGTCGCACACGTCGAGCCCGGGGTTCGAGGGCGTCTCCAGCCACAGCAGCTTCGCGCCGTCGAGGACGTCCAGCTGGGCGTCCTGGCCGGTCGGCGCCGTACGCACCTCGATGCCGTAGGCCTCCAGCTGTGCGCGCACCAGGGGCAGGGCCTGGTAGCCGTCGTCGGGCAGCACCGCCATGTCCCCGGCGCGCAGCTGGGAGAACAGGACGGACGAGACGGCGGCCATGCCGGAGGCGAAGACGAGCGTCTCCACGTCGTCCTGCCCGGGCGCCTCCAGCTCGCCGACGGCCCGCTCCAGCAGCGTCCAGGTGGGGTTCTCGTCCCGGCCGTAGGTGTAGGGGCCGCCCACCTCTCCGGGCAGATGGAAGTGGGCGGCGAACACCGGTCCAGGCAGGGTCGGTTCGTTCTTGACCGCTTCGGGCAGGCCCGCCCTGACCGCGCGCGTGCCGTCACCGTCGCCCGAAGGCCCGCCCGCAGCGGAAACACTCATGCCGCCCGTCCCTCCACGTGCTTGCGTACCGCGGCGAAGAGGCCCTCGCTCGCCGCCTCCACCATCTCAAGGCACTCCTCGAACCCGTCCAGGCCGCCGTAGTACGGGTCCGGGACGTCGAGATCGCCGTCGGCCGCCGGGTCGTAGGAGCGCAGCAGCCGTACCTTCGCCGCGTCCTCCGGAGTGGGTGCGAGGCGGCGCAGCGCCTTGAGGTGACCGGTGTCGAGAGCGATGACCAGATCGAGGCGCGAGAACCACGACGCCTCGAACCGGCGCGCCCTGTGGTCGCTCTCGTAGCCGTTCTCCTCGAGGACGGAGACGGTGCGTGGGTCGGCGCCGTCCCCCTCGTGCCAGCCGCCGGTGCCGGCGCTGTCGACCTCGACCCGGCCGTCGAGCCCCGCCTCCGCGACGCGGGCGCGGAACACGGACTCGGCCATCGGGGAGCGGCAGATGTTGCCCGTGCAGACGAAGCAGACGCGGTAGCTCATCGCGGTCTCAGTCCTCGTCGGGCAGGACGACGTGCAGCGCCCACGAGACGATCGAGATGATCAGGCCGCCCAGCACCGCGGTCCAGAAGCCCTCGACGTGGAAACTCAGGTCGAACTTGCCGGCCAACCACGAGGTCAGCAGCAGCATCAGGGCGTTGACGACCAGCGTGAACAGACCCAGGGTCAGGATCATCAGCGGCAGGCTCAGGAGCTTCACGATCGGCTTGACCAGGAAGTTCACGAAGCCGAAGATCAACGCGACGATGATCAGGGTGCCGGCCTTCTTGCCCGTGCTGTCACCGGTCAGGGTGATCTTGTCGAGCAGCCATACGGCGATCGCCAGGGCACCCGCGTTGGCGATCGTCTTGACTACGAAATTCTTCATGTGTCTGATCGTGGCAGACGAGATCGGCTACGAGCAGTGGGGCGAGGGCGGCAACAGCGATGAAGGCATTCCGGCTGGACGAACTTGAGGCGGAGCGTGCCGCCAACGAGGGCGCCTACCTGCAGTTTCTGCGCGAGCGGAACATGTCCGTCGGGCTGTACGCACTCGATGCCGGCGAACATGATCCACAGAAGCCGCACAACCAGGACGAGATCTACTTCGTCGTGAGCGGCCGTGCCTCGATCTCCGTCGGCCTGGAGACCACCGAGGTGGCGCGCGGCAGCGTGGTGTACGTGCCGGCCGGCGTCTCCCACAAGTTCCACCACATCAGCGAGGACCTGCGGGTCCTGGTGGTGTTCTCTCCCCCCGAAAGCTGAGGCGGCGTCTCGGGGTTCCCTAAGGGTTCAGTCAGGGGACGACAAGGGATGCGAGGCCCCCGCCGGCACCCCTGCCGGCCCTAGCATCGAGTGCAGGACATCGAAGCGGCCCTGCGCAGAAGCCGGGCGGAGAGGTAAGGACGAGGGCAATGGGAGAGATCTTCGGCGGACTGCCGTGGTGGGTGAAGTGGGTCGCGGTGCCGGTCATCGCCCTCGTCGTCTTCGGCGGGCTGATAGCGAGCGTGGTCGGCTTCGTCATCGGACTGCTCTTCAAGCTGCTGGTCTTCGTGGCACTGGTCGGCGGACTGATCTACGTCGTGCGGAAGTTCATGTCGAGCTCGTCGTCACGAAGCGACTGGTGAGACCCCTGGGACACCGGTGACCGGTAACAGGAATCACCGGTTCCCTCGCGCGAGGGAAGTTTTCCGGACAGGCCGTCTCCAGGCGGCGACTGGCTATTAGAGTCCGGAAATCGACGCGGGGAAGACCCCGCGAGCGGCGTACCTTCCCACCCGTGTTCCCCCGCACGGGCTGCCCCCTCGCGCTACGGGAGTAATCCTTGGTCACGGTAGACACCGCACTCTCGGACCCCCACGCACCTCCCGCTCCACCACCGCGACACCGCATCAGGCCCCCCGAGCAGCCGGGGCCCTCGACGCAGGAGCGCGCGACGACGGCCCCCGCCCGCCCCCGCCCGGCGGCGGCGCCACCGCAGCCGTCGCGTCCGGCCTCACCGCCACCGTCGCGCTCCACGGCCCCCACGGAGCCGTCCACGGACGCCTCCGCCGCCTCCTCGCAGTCCGCGACCCTGATCGGATCCGTCCAGCGCGCGATGCGCCTGCTGGAGTGCGTCGCCGGCCACGAGAACGGCGCCCCCGCCAAGCAGCTGGCCCGCGAGACGGGCCTGGCGCTGCCGACGGCGTACCACCTGCTGCGCACCCTGGTCCACGAGGGCTATCTCTGCCGCGACAAGGGCCTGTTCTTCCTCGGGGACGCGGCGGTACGGCTGAGCAGCGGCGCAGCCCAGCAGAAACGTCGCGTCACGATCGTCGACGCGCTCGCCCGCTGGCGGGATGCGATCGGTGTGCCCGTGTACTACGCGGTCTACCAGGAGGGCGAGATCGAGGTCGTGTGCGTCTCCGACACACCGGGCAATCCGGCGGTCGAGGAGTGGGCGGACTTCCGCGAGACCGCGCACGCCCACGCGATCGGGCAGTGCCTGCTCTCCCAGCTGGACGAGAGCGCCCGCCGCGACCACCTCGACCGCTACCCCGTGCAGTCCATCACCCCGTACACGGTGCGTGACAACCACGCGTTGCTGAAGCGGCTCGAACGGGCGAAGCGGCTGGAACCGGTGACGGAACGGCAGGAATACGCACTCGGGACGGTCTGCGCGGCGATCCCCATCACCGTGGGCACCTCGGCCGCGACGATGGCCATCTCCTTGCCTGCTCAGCAGGCCGATCGGCTGGCGTCGGCGGTCGAGCAGCTCCAGCGTGAGATCGGCCAGTTGCTGGGGTCACTGGCGCTCTCTATCAGCATCTGAAAACTCACTCCTTGTGATCTGCCGTGTACTTTCAGCAAGATGCCACCAGAGTCTGGGGACGATTCCCAGCCGTGCGGTTTCACAAGACGGGGTAGGCGATGCGCGAGTCCGTACAGGCAGAGGTCATGATGAGCTTTCTCGTCTCCGAGGAGCTCTCGTTCCGCATCCCGGTGGAACTGCGTTACGAGACCTCTGATCCGTATGCCGTACGGCTGACCTTCCACCTGCCCGGTGATGCGCCGGTGACCTGGGCGTTCGGCCGCGAACTGCTCATCGACGGGGTGGGCCGGCCGTGCGGTGAGGGGGACGTGCGGGTCTCGCCCGTCGAACCGGACTCGCTCGCCGAGGTGCTGATCCGGCTTCAGGTGGGCTGTGACCAGGCGCTGTTCCGCTCGTCGACGGCACCGCTCATCGCCTTCCTCGACCGCACCGACAAACTGGTGCCGCTTGGCCAGGAGGGCTCCCTCGCGGACTTCGACGCCCATCTCGACGAGGCGCTGGACAGGATTCTGGCGGAGGAGCAGAGCGCGGGCTGACGGACCGGTGCCAGTCAGTGGCCGTAACGCTTCTGCGTGCGACGGAGGGTTGCAGGAACGCTTCTGCGTCGGGTGTGCCCGCACCCGGCGCAGCAGGAGCCCGCTCAGCGCTTGCGGCGCCTGCCCCTCCCCGACCGCGCCGGAACCGGCGCTGCGGCGCCCGGCGACCTCCCCGCGACCGGCTCGGCCGCCGGACGGTCGGCCGCGACCACCAGGGCCGCGAGCAGCGTCGTCACCGGGACCGAGGCGACCAGGCCGATCGAGCCCACCAGCGTGCGCACGATCTCCTCGGCCACCAGCTCGCTGTTGGCGACCGTCCCCACGCCGCTCTGCGCGATGGAGAAGAGCAGCAGCAACGGCAGGGCGGCGCCCGCGTAGGCGAGGACGAGGGTGTTGACCACGGACGCGATGTGGTCCCGGCCGATGCGGATGCCGGCCCGGTACAGCTCCCGCCGGCCCATCGACGGGTTCGCCTCGTGCAGCTCCCAGACCGCCGAGGTCTGGGTGACCGTCACGTCGTCGAGGACGCCGAGCGAGCCGATGATGACGCCCGCGAGCAGCAGACCGCTCATGTCGATCGACGGGTACAGGCCGTGGATCAGGCCGGTGCTGTCGTCCGTGTTGCCGGTCAGCGCCGCCCAGCCGATGAATCCGGAGCCGAGCAGGCCGATCAGCGCGAGGGAGAGCAGCGTGCCGAGCACCGCCACGGAGGTACGGGCGGACAGGCCGTGGCACATGTAGAGGGCGAGCAGCATGATGGCGCTCGACCCGACCACCGCCACGAGCAGCGGGTTCGAGCCCTGCAGGATCGCGGGCAGGATGAAGAAGGTCAGCACCATGAAGCTGACGGCCAGCGCGACCAGCGCCATGACCCCGCGCAGACGGCCCACCACCACGACGGCGAGCGCGAAGATGCCGGCGAGCAGCGCCATGGGGAACCGCCGGTTGACGTCGGTCACCGAGTACTGCAGGTCCCTCGGGGCGGACGGCTCGTAGGCGGCCACGACCTTCTCGCCCTCGTGCAGCTGCCGTGACTGGTCCGGTTGCACGATCTCGGTGAACGTGCGGCCCTTGTCCTTGCCGGTGTCGACGCGGATCGTCGCCTTCTTGCAGGTGCCCTTCTCCGGCTGCTGGGCGGAGGAGCTCGCGGCGCCGGAGGCGTTGCCCGACGCGGCCTGGCCGGAGGCGTTCACCGACTTGCAGTCCACGTTCACGACCTTGGCGACCGTCGCCTGCTGGGTCTGCCGGTCGAAGCCCACGCCGGAACGCTGATGGGCCGGTGCGCCGCCGGGCCACAGCACCACGAGCCCGACCACCACGGCCGCGGTGAACGGGATGAGCACCGCCGCGATGACCTTGCGCAGGTGCTTGGAGACGGGCGCCGCAGGACCGTGGCTGTGCGAGTGACCGTGGCCGGCAGCGGCATTGGCGCGCTGCCCGTGACCGTGTCCATGGCCTGCACCGTGACCGTGTTCCTGGCCGCTGTGGGAGGTGTGCTCAGGGCGCGGCTCGGGGGGTGGGTACGGGTGCTGGCGTGTCGTGGTCACCGCCCGATCATTGCAAGAACGCCGGGGCCCCCTGTTCAGCTCGCCGGAATTGACGCTAGCGTGGAGACACCTTTGCACACGCGGGAGCTCGGAGCACCGGGCTGAGAGGGCGCTGACCTCCGTCCCTGCGATGTTTCACGTGGAACATCACCGAAGTCGGGTGATGGCCCCAACGAGACGTCGACAGACGGATATCGCTGCGTCGACCGCCGAACCTGTTACCGGGTAATGCCGGCGTAGGGAGTAGGTCTCATGACCAACAAGGACGCACGCACGCCTGCCTCCAACCAGGACGAACTGTCCATTCCGGGCGAACAGTCCGGTGAACAGTCCTCGGAGGCCGGGAAGTCCATCGGCTGGCACAAGGCGTATGTCGAGGGCTCACGCCCCGATCTGCGGGTGCCGGTCCGTCAGGTGCACCTCACCAACGGGCAGTCGGTCACGCTGTACGACACCTCCGGCCCGTACACCGATCCGCTCACCCACACCGATGTCCGCAGGGGGCTCGCCCCGTTGCGGGAGAACTGGATCGTCGCCCGCGGAGACACCGAGGAGTACGCGGGCCGCCCCGTCCGCCCCGAGGACGACGGCATCAAGCACACCTCGCCGCGTGGCGGGCTGCGCAACCTCGACGCGGTCTTCCCCGGACGCCCGCGCCAGCCGCGGCGAGGGCGCGAGAGGATGCCGGTCACCCAGCTCGCCTACGCACGCCGGGGCGAGATCACGCCCGAGATGGAGTTCGTGGCGCTGAGGGAGAACGTGGCGCCCGAGGTGGTCCGCGAGGAGATCGCGGCGGGCCGCGCGGTGCTGCCGGCCAACGTCAACCACCCGGAGATCGAGCCGATGATCATCGGCAAGAGGTTCCTGGTGAAGGTCAACGCCAACATCGGCAACTCCGCGGTGACGTCCTCCATCGAGGAGGAGGTCGAGAAGATGACCTGGGCGACCCGCTGGGGCGCCGACACGGTCATGGATCTGTCCACCGGCCGCAACATCCACACGACCCGTGAATGGGTGCTTCGCAACTCCCCCGTGCCCATCGGCACCGTGCCGCTCTACCAGGCCCTGGAGAAGGTCGACGGCCGGGCCGAGGAGCTGACCTGGGAGATCTACAAGGACACCGTCATCGAGCAGGCCGAGCAGGGTGTGGACTACATGACGGTCCACGCGGGTGTGCGGCTGCCGTACGTCCCGCTCACCGCGAACCGCAAGACCGGCATCGTCTCGCGCGGCGGCTCGATCATGGCCGCCTGGTGCCTCGCGCACCACAAGGAGTCGTTCCTGTACGAGAACTTCGAGGAGCTCTGCGAGATCCTCGCCGCCTACGACGTCACGTACTCGCTGGGCGACGGCCTGAGGCCGGGTTCGATCGCGGACGCCAACGACGAGGCACAGTTCGCCGAGTTGCGCACGCTCGGGGAACTCAACACGATCGCCAAGCGCTTCAACGTACAGACCATGATCGAGGGCCCGGGGCACGTCCCGATGCACAAGATCAAGGAGAACATCGACCTTCAGCAGGAGATCTGCGAGGAGGCTCCGTTCTACACGCTCGGCCCGCTGACCACGGACGTCGCGCCGGCGTACGACCACATCACCTCCGGCATCGGTGCCGCGATGATCGCCTGGTGGGGCACGGCGATGCTCTGCTACGTCACGCCCAAGGAGCACCTGGGCCTGCCCAACCGCGACGATGTGAAGACGGGCGTGATCACCTACAAGATCGCCGCCCACGCGGCCGACCTCGCCAAGGGGCACCCCGGTGCCCAGGACTGGGACGACGCGCTGTCCGACGCCCGCTTCGAG
This sequence comes from Streptomyces sp. NPDC057616, assembly GCF_042800575.1. Classification (NCBI taxonomy): domain Bacteria; kingdom Bacillati; phylum Actinomycetota; class Actinomycetes; order Kitasatosporales; family Streptomycetaceae; genus Streptomyces; species Streptomyces sp. NPDC057616. The sequence continues at coordinate 127,798 of NZ_JBHVGU010000017.1, read as the reverse complement.
TTCCGGTGGGAGGACCAGTTCAACCTCGCCCTGGACCCGGACACGGCAAGGGAGTTCCACGACGAGACCCTGCCCGCCGAGCCGGCCAAGACCGCCCACTTCTGCTCGATGTGCGGGCCGAAGTTCTGCTCGATGAAGATCTCCCAGGACATCCGCCGTGAGCACGGCGGGAACCGGGACGAGATCGAGGCGGGCATGGCGGAGAAGTCGAAGGAGTTCGCCGCCGCTGGGAACCGGGTGTATCTGCCGATCGCCGACTGACGGCGAGCGCCGCGTGTGCGCCGGAGCCCTTGAGGAGGGTTCCGGCGTGCGCCGCCCGTCGACTTGCATGCACCGACGTCGCGCATGCGGCTGAACATCTCGCCCGGTGGCGCCTTCGAGCGCCTGCGCGCCTACGCCTTCACCACAACCTCCCCCTCGTGGACATCGCCCACGACGTCGTGCACGAGGGGTCCGACCTGGACGGTCCGCCCGGCTGACACGGTGCGAGCAGACCGAAGAGGGCGTGGCGAAAGGGGTGTTCGGCTTGCGCTCCCCCGGCCGGCCCCCACGGGCCGCTCCGATGCGGAGGGCGCAAGCCGGCGCTCACTCCGGCTGGTGTTCCGGGCCTCCGAAGTCCGGGCTGGTGTAGTCCGGGCTCGAGAAGCTCGGGCGTGATCCGCCGGAGCCGTCGTCCGGGCTGCTGAAGCCGGGGCGGTCGTAGCCCAGGCTCGGCATACGGCTGGTCGGCGTCCGCGGTGTGGTGCTGTGCAGGGCCGCGGCGGCGCCCGGGTCGGCGAGTGCCTCCCTGAGGAACGGCATGATGCCGCGCTCCAGGAGTGCCTCGCGCCAGGCTTCCCTGGCCAGGGCCACGTCCCCGCGCAGTTCGCCGTACGGCCCGTCCTCGAGCGACGGCCTGTTGCGCAGAGCCGTGAGCAGCAGGCCGACGGCGGCGACCAGGATCGCGGCCGCGGTCAGGACGCCGAACACCCAGCCGGCGGTGATCAAGGTCTTGCCGAAGACCTGGCCGGGGTCGAGCGACCGGATGACGTAGCCGACGAGCAGGAAGATCACCGCTGCTGTTCCGGCAAGGACCGGCGTGAGGACGGCGGCGACGGCGACGGCGCCCGCGCCGGCCGTCTCGGCGGCCTCGCCGAGGGTGGTGGCGAGCCCCATCGCCGGCCCGCCGGGCTCCGAGGAGCCCGCTTCGCGGGTGGGCGACGGGGTGGACGACGCCGGCTGGCGCAGTTCCTCGCGCACCTTCACGTAGTGCTGGTACTCGGTCGCCGCGGCCGCCGTGATGAGCGCGGAGGCGTTGAGCGCCATGGTGCGCAGCTGTTCGGCGTTGAGCCGCTGTCCGACAGCGGCCAGTTCCGGGCGGTGTGGGGCGGAGCGCAGCGCCTCGTCGAGGACCCGCTCGTACTCCTGGCGGTCCTCACTCAGCAGGTGCTGCGGAACGCTGTTCATGTGCATCCCCCGATGCTCCGTAGGGCTTGGGGCTCGCATGCCAACGAGCCGTCGGGCAGAAACGGAGGGGAGCCTGCTACGGATAAGCCGATGGTAGAGCGGTCACGGCACGTGGTGACAGGGGGTTTCCAGAAATTGGCCTCTGGCCTGCACCGTTCGTCGCGATTCCTCCCGCCGGAGGACGCCTGCCCTGTGAACGTTCAGATATCCAGGGGAAGTTGTTGCACCAGTAGCTTTCCGGCCATGGTCACTCCGCCGTCCATCGCGATGGCCAGGCCGTCGGCGTAGACGTGCGGTCCCTCGACCACCGGGCCCGCGCTGTCCTCGCCGTCCTCGGACCCGACCTCGCCCAGCAGGTACGGGATGGGGCTGTGACCGTGAACGATGCGTGTGCCGCCGTACGTATCCAGCAGGGAACGGACGGCGTCTGCACCACCTTCGTCGCGGAAGGAGAACCGCTTGGTGAACTTGCGGAACAGATCCCAGCACTCGTCGGCGTCGTTGCGCGTGAGCGTCTCGCGGACGGTGTCGTTGACCGCCTCGATCGAGTCGCCGTAGTCGAGGTAGGCGGTGGTGTCCGAGTGGACGAGCAGATAGCCGTCGACCGACTCCATGGCGTCGAGGCGGGCCATCCACTGCAGATGGTGGTCCTGGAGGCGGTCCATGTCGGTCTTCTGGCCGCCGTTGAGCAGCCAGGCGGCCTGGAACGTGGCCGTGCCCGCACCGGAGTTGACGGGGGTGTCGCCGAACCGCTTGGCGCCGAGCAGCAGCAGCTCGTGGTTGCCCATGAGCGCCTTGCAGTAGCCGCCGGCCGCGGCCGCCTCCGCCGACAGCCGCATCACGAGCTCGATGACGCCGATGCCGTCGGGACCGCGGTCGGTGAAGTCGCCGAGGAACCACAGCCGGGAGGTGCCGGCGCACCACTGTCCCGCGGCGTCGACGAGGCCCTGCTCGCGCAGGGCGGCGAGCAGCTCGTCCAGATAGCCGTGCACGTCGCCGACGACGTAGAGCGGGCCGGTGCCGTCCGTCTCCTGCGGGGCGGCCACGGGCTCGGGCGCGACGGGCACCTGGAGCGTGTCGCCGCGGTTGATGACGGGCAGGTCGCGCTCGGTCGGCGTGTACCCCTCGGGAAGCGCGGCCTCCTCGGGCGGGACGACATCACCGGGATGGGTGTTCTGGCCGTACGGACCGGTCTCGTGGACATACGCCGGTACCCGGAAATCGCGCAACGTCGCCGTCCGTTCCGCTTCGGGTCCCTGACCGGCCCCCTGAGTCATCAGACCCCTCCACCATCGCGCCGCATCTGCACCGCTTCGGACTGCCTGGTCGCAGCGGCCCGCGGTGTCGTGGGCCCATCATAGGAATGCCGATCGCGCCATGTGATGACCCAGGGGTGGTGAATCGGAGTAAGAGTCCAGTTCACCGCGGCTTTCGCCCCGATTGGGCAGGGCTTGGACCGCATGCTGACGGGACTCCGCTCTACTCCTCCTCGGGTGATCGCGGCGCACTGACCGTCGTGCGCGGCGGGCGCCGCTGCGACGAGGTGCGCACGATCAGCTCCGTCGGTATCACCTGCTCGACCGGCTGGTCCGAGTCGACCCCCTCGATCGCGTCGATGAGGAGCTGCACCACCGCCGTGCCGATGCGCCGCGGCTTCAGCGAGAGCGTGGTGATCGGCGGCTCGGTGTTGGCGTACACGGTGGACTCGCTGCAGCAGACCAGAAGCAGGTCGTCCGGTACGCGCAGGCCGTAGCGGCGGGCCGCGGCGAGCAGGTCGGTGCCGTTCGGGTCGAACAGGCCGTAGACGGCGTCGGGCCGGTCCGGGCGGGCGAGCAGGCGGTCCGCGGCGACGGCGCCCGCGCAGGGGTCGTGCGCCGGGTAGGCCTCGTACACCGGGTCCTGGCCGACGCGTTCGCACCAGCGCAGGTAGGCGGTCGTCGACAGATGGGTGTACGTGTCGGTCGTCGTCCCGGTCAGCAGGCCGATACGGCGGGCGCCGGCGGCGGCCAGATGGTCGAGGATGCCGAGCACGGCGGCCTCGTGGTCGTTGTCGACCCAGGCGGTGACCGGGAGGGCGCCGGCCGGGCGGCCGTCGGAGACGACCGGTAAGCCCTGCCGGACCAGCTCGCTGACGACCGGGTCCTGGTCGGAGGGGTCGATGACGACCGTGCCGTCCAGCGCGACGTTCGACCACACGTCGTGGCGCGAGGTCGCGGGCAGGATGACCAGCGCGTAGCCGCGGGCGAGGGCGGCCGAGGTGGCGGCGCGCGCCATCTCGGCGAAGTAGGCGAACTCGGTGAAGGTGAAAGGTTCATCCCCGTACGTCGTCACGGTCAGGCCGATGAGGCCCGACTTGCCGGTACGGAGCGTTCGGGCCGCTGCCGACGGGCGATAGCCCAGCCGGTCGGCGACCTCGCGGACATGGCGTCGGGTGGCGTCCGGGAGCCGGCCCTTGCCGTTGAGGGCGTCGGAGACGGTCGTGATGGAGACTCCGGCGGCGGCGGCAACGTCCCTGATGCCCGCCCGGCCCGGCCGGCTGCCTCGGCGTGAGGTTTCCGCGCGGCTCACCTGGTGCTTCCCTGCTGCTGTCATGGCGAGCCGATAGTAGGGCTCATGCAGTGGGGTAGGGCGGACGCATATGCACGCGTTGACAGGCACGTTTCTGCAAGGTCATCTCACGTCAACTGCCTTTGAAAACAAGTCAGTTGAACGATCCAATGGCACTACGTGACTTGTCTGCACGCATGAGCCTGCCAAGCTCCGGATGTCTCGAAGAGGTCTCAACTCACCTGCACGGGTGATGCGCGCTACGGCGCGAGCCACCGGCGCGTAGATATATGTGAAGGCGCCCCGCGATTCGTCTGCCTAAGGGTGGTGTTGCCCCTGATGCGGCTGTGACGGAGGAGGTCCGGCTCAGCTGTACGCACGGGCGCCGAATCCTCATAAGGTAAGCAGTATTGAACGCCGGTGGGTCATGAGGAGGACTGCGGTGAGCGAGACGAGCCCCAAGCTGCGCGCCGAGCTGGAGGGTATCCCCACCTACAAGCCGGGCAAGCCCGCCGCGGCCGGTGGGCCGGTGGCCTACAAGCTGTCCTCCAACGAGAACCCCTACCCGCCGCTGCCCGGTGTGATGGAGACGGTGACGGCAGCGGTCTCGTCCTTCAACCGCTACCCGGACATGGCCTGCACGGGCCTGATGAACGAGCTGTCGGACCGCTTCGGCGTCCCGCTGTCCCACCTGGCCACCGGCACCGGTTCGGTCGGCGTCGCCCAGCAGCTGATCCAGGCCACCAGCGGCCCCGGCGACGAGGTCGTCTACGCCTGGCGGTCCTTCGAGGCGTACCCGATCATCACGCAGATCAGCGGCGCGACCTCGGTGCAGGTGCCGCTGACGCCGGGCGATGTGCACGACCTGGACGCGATGGCGGACGCGATCACCGACCGGACGCGCCTGATCTTCGTCTGCAACCCCAACAACCCGACCGGCACGGTCGTACGCCGGGCGGAGCTGGAGCGCTTCCTCGACCGGGTGCCGGGCGATGTGCTGGTGGTGCTGGACGAGGCGTACCGCGAGTTCATCCGCGACCCCGAGGTGCCCGACGGCGTGGAGATCTACCGCCGGCGGCCGAACGTCTGCGTGCTGCGCACGTTCTCCAAGGCGTACGGCCTCGCGGGGCTGCGCGTCGGCTTCGCGATCGCCCATGAGCCGGTGGCGGCGGCGCTGCGCAAGACGGCGGTGCCGTTCGGCGTGAGTCACGTCGCGCAGGAGGCGGCCATCGCGTCGCTGCGGGCCGAGGACGAACTGCTCGGCCGGGTGGGCTCCCTGGTCTGCGAGCGCAACCGCGTGGTCGACGCGCTGCGGGCCCAGGGCTGGACGGTGCCCGAGACCCAGGCCAACTTCGTGTGGCTGCGGCTGGGGGAGCGCACGACGGCGTTCGCGCAGGCGTGTGAGCAGCACGGCGTGGTGGTCCGGCCGTTCCCCGGCGAGGGTGTGCGGGTGACGGTCGGCGAGACCGAGGCGAACGACATCTTCCTGAAGGTGACGGAAGCGTTCCGCAAGGAGTTCTGAGACTCCGCGACCGGCCTCAGCCGGTCACGAGTTCCACGCGTACGGGGTCGCCGTCGCGGACCGTGGCCAGGAGCCGGTGGTCGCCGTCGAGGCGGCCGAGGACATTGCAGGGACTCGCGAGGCGGCACTCGTCGCCTCGCGAGATCGGTGTGGGCCCGTAGGGGAGGGCGAGGGCGTCGCCGTCGGTCCAGAAGGCGACGGTGCCCGCCTCCACGACCTGCCGGGCCGTCGTTTCACGTGGAACACGCACGCCCGTGTCGAAGTAGACCTCCTCGCCCCAGGTGCGGGCGGTGGAGGCCAGGGGCAGGGCCTTGCCCAGGGACCGGGCGGTCGGGGTGTCGTCGAGGGTCGCGGTGAGGTGGCCGGCGGGCCACGAGATCAATATCTGCACGGCAGGCAATTCAACAAGATGTTGAAGTCGCTGCCAAGAGGGGTGCCGATCGGCCCAAGCGTGACCCCACTGCAGGCTTCGATAATCAGTGCGTCATAATTGCTTGTGAATGTGAACGCGTTCACAAGCGTGTCCCGGTTGCTCCAGTGATGTGTGTAACAAAAGGGGCAAACTGCCGCTGTACCACGGCGACGTAAGGAGAATGACGACGTGGACCTGGCTCTGGCGCCGGAGACACTGGCGCGATGGCAGTTCGGCATCACCACCGTCTACCACTTCCTGTTCGTTCCCCTGACGATCTCTCTGGCCGCTCTCACGGCCGGCCTGCAGACCGCCTGGGTGCGCACGGAGAAGGAGAAGTACCTCAGAGCGACGAAGTTCTGGGGCAAGCTCTTCCTGATCAACATCGCGATGGGTGTGGTCACCGGCATCGTGCAGGAGTTCCAGTTCGGCATGAACTGGTCCGACTACTCGCGCTTCGTCGGCGACGTCTTCGGCGCCCCGCTCGCCTTCGAGGCCCTGATCGCCTTCTTCTTCGAGTCGACCTTCATCGGCCTGTGGATCTTCGGCTGGGACAGGCTGCCCAAGAAGATCCATCTGGCCTGCATCTGGATGGTGTCGATCGGCACGGTCCTGTCGGCGTACTTCATCCTCGCGGCCAACTCCTGGATGCAGCACCCCGTCGGCTACCGCATCAACAAGGCCAGGGGGCGTGCCGAACTCACCGACTTCTGGCACGTGCTCACCCAGAACACCGCCGTCGCCCAGGCGTTCCACACGCTCTCGGCCTCGTTCCTGACCGGCGGCGCGTTCATGGTCGGCATCGCGGCCTTCCACCTGTTCCGCAAGAAGCACGTCTCCGTGATGAAGACCTCGCTGCGGCTGGGGCTGGTCACCGTCGTCATCGCCGGCCTGCTCACCGCGATCAGCGGTGACACGCTCGGCAAGGTCATGTTCAAGCAGCAGCCGATGAAGATGGCGGCCGCCGAGGCCCTGTGGGACGGCCAGGACTCCGCGCCGTTCTCGGTCTTCGCCTACGGAGACGTGAGCAAGGGCCACAACACGGTCGAGCTGTCCATCCCCGGCATACTGTCGTTCCTCGCCGACGACAACTTCAACTCCTACGTCCCCGGCATCAACGACACCAACAAGGCCGAGCAGGAGAAGTACGGCCCCGGCGACTACCGGCCCATCATCCCGGTCACCTTCTGGGCGTTCCGCTGGATGATCGGCTTCGGCATGGCGTCCTTCGGGGTCGGTCTGCTCGGACTGTGGCTGACCCGCAAGAAGTTCATGCTGCCGCAGCACCTGAGGGTCGGCGACGACGAGGTGCCGCATCTGGTCCTGTTCCGCAACAAGGCCCTCAGCCCCAAGCTCGGCAGGCTCTACTGGCTGCTGGCCATCTGGACCCTGGGCTTCCCGCTGATCGCCAACTCCTGGGGCTGGATCTTCACCGAGATGGGCCGCCAGCCGTGGGTCGTCTACGGCGTCCTGCAGACCCGGCACGCGGTCTCCCCCGGCGTCTCCCAGGGCGAGGTCCTCACCTCGATGACCGTCTTCACCCTGCTGTACGCCGTCCTCGCGGTCGTCGAGGTCAAGCTGCTGGTGAAGTACATCAAGGCAGGACCGCCCGAGCTCACCGAGGCCGACCTCAACCCGCCCACGAAGATCGGCGGCGACACCCGTGACGCCGACAAGCCGATGGCCTTCTCGTACTAGGCCGAGGGAGATCGAGTCATGGAACTGCACGACGTCTGGTTCGTCCTGATCGCCGTCCTGTGGACCGGCTACTTCTTCCTGGAGGGCTTCGACTTCGGGGTCGGCGTGCTCACCAAGCTGCTGGCCCGCAACCGGCCAGAGAGGCGGGTGCTGATCAACACGATCGGCCCCGTCTGGGACGGCAACGAGGTGTGGCTGCTCACGGCGGGCGGCGCGACCTTCGCCGCCTTCCCCGAGTGGTACGCCACGCTCTTCTCCGGCTTCTACCTGCCGCTGCTGATCATCCTGGTCTGCCTGATCGTGCGGGGCGTCGCCTTCGAGTACCGGGCCAAGCGGCCGGAGGAGAACTGGCAGCGCAACTGGGAGCACGCGATCTTCTGGACCTCGCTGATCCCCGCGTTCCTGTGGGGCGTCGCCTTCGGCAACATCGTGCGCGGCGTGAAGATCGACAAGAACTTCGAGTACGTAGGGAACGTCTGGGACCTGCTCAACCCGTACGCCCTGCTCGGCGGTCTGGTCACCCTGACGCTGTTCACCTTCCACGGTGCGGTGTTCACGGCCCTGAAGACCGTCGGGGAGATCCGTGAGCGGGCGCGGAAGATGGCCCTCCAGGTCGGTCTCGTGACCGCCGTGGCGGCGCTGGTCTTCCTGCTGTGGACCCAGGTCGACCAGGGAGACGGCAAGAGCCTGGTGGCCATGATCGTGGCGGTGGTCGCGCTGGTGGCCGCCCTGGCGGCCAATCAGGCCGGGCGTGAGGGCTGGTCGTTCGCCCTGTCCGGCGTCACCATCGTGGCGGCGGTCGCGATGCTCTTCCTGACGCTGTTCCCGAACGTCATGCCGTCGTCGCTCAACGAGGACTGGAGCCTGACCGTCACCAACGCCTCGTCGAGCCCGTACACCCTGAAGATCATGACCTGGTGTGCCGGTGTCGCCACCCCGATCGTCCTGCTCTACCAGGGGTGGACCTACTGGGTGTTCCGCAAGCGCATCGGAACGCAGCACATCGCCGAAGCCGCGCACTGAGGTGTGTTTCACGTGAAACCAATCGATCCGCGTCTGCTCCGGTACGCCCGCGCCACCCGCCTGTTCATGGTGGCGGTCGTCGGTCTGGGTGCTGTCGGAGCGGGCCTGGTCATCGCGCAGGCGATGCTCATCGCCGAGGTGGTGGTGGGTGCCTTCCAGCAGCGGATGACGGTCTCCGAACTCGGCACTCCCCTGCTGCTGTTGGCCGCCGTCGCCTGCGGCCGGGCGCTGGTGTCCTGGCTCACCGAGCTCGCCGCGCACCGGGTGAGCGCGGCGGTGAAGTCGGAGCTGCGCGGCCGGCTGCTGGAGCGGGCGACCACGCTCGGGCCCGGGTGGCTGGGCGGGCAGCGGACCGGCTCCCTGGTCGCGCTGGCCACCCGCGGAGTCGACGCACTCGACGACTACTTCTCGCGCTATCTGCCGCAGCTGGGACTCGCGGTGGTCGTACCGGTCGCGGTGCTGGCCCGGGTCGTCACCGAGGACTGGGTGTCGGCGGCGATCATCCTCGGCACCCTGCCGCTGATCCCCGTCTTCATGATCCTGATCGGCTGGGCCACGCAGTCCCGGATGGACCGGCAGTGGCGGCTGCTGTCCCGCCTGTCCGGGCACTTCCTGGACGTCGTCGCGGGACTGCCGACGCTGAAGGTGTTCGGGCGGGCCAAGGCGCAGGCCGAGTCGATCCGCCGGATCACCGGCGAGTACCGCCGGGCTACGATGCGTACGCTGCGGATCGCCTTCATCTCGTCCTTCGCGCTGGAGCTGCTGTCCACGCTGTCCGTCGCCCTGGTCGCCGTGACCATCGGCATGCGGCTCGTGCACGGCGAGATGGACCTCTACGTCGGTCTGGTCATCCTCGTCCTCGCGCCGGAGGCGTATCTGCCGCTGCGCCAGGTCGGGGCGCAGTACCACGCGGCGGCGGAGGGGCTCGCGGCGGCGGAGGAGATCTTCACCGTCCTGGAGACGCCCGTGCCGGCGTCGGGCACGGTGGACGTGCCGGCCGGCGCCATCGCCTTCGAGGACGTGACGGTCCGCTATCCCGGGCGGTCCGAGGATGCGGTGTCGGCGGTGTCCTTCACGGTCGAGCCCGGGGAGACCGTCGCCCTCGTCGGGCCGAGCGGCATCGGCAAGTCGACGCTGCTGAACGTCCTGCTCGGCTTCGTGCGGCCGGCCGAGGGGCGGGTGCGGGTCGGGGGAGTCGATCTCGGCGAGGCCGACCTGGAGCGGTGGCGCTCGCGCATCGCCTGGGTGCCGCAGCGGCCGCACCTGTTCGCCGGGACGGTCGCCGAGAACGTACGGCTCGCCCGTCCGGACGCCGACGACGCGGCCGTGGAGCGGGCGCTGGCGGACGCCGGAGCCCTGGAGTTCGTCCGGGCGCTGCCCGACGGCACGGACACCCTGCTCGGTGAGGACGGTGCCGGGCTCTCGGCCGGTCAGCGCCAGCGGCTCGCGCTGGCCCGGGCGTTCCTGGCCGACCGGCCCGTGCTCCTTCTCGACGAGCCGACGGCCGCGCTGGACGGCGCCACCGAGGCGGAGGTCGTGGCGGCGGTACGGCGGCTGTCGGCGGGGCGCACGGTCCTGCTGGTGGTGCACCGGCCGGCCCTGCTCGGACCGGCGGACCGCGTGGTGCGGCTGGACGCTCCCGCTGCCCCCGCGCCCGTGGAGCCCAGGCCGGCCGAGGCGCGCCCGAACCCGCAGGAGACGTACGAGACTTCCGTGCCGCAGGGGCCCGAAGCCGCCGCCTCCGCCGCGGGCGGACGCGGTGTGCTGGCCCGTGTCCGCTCCCTGTCCGGCCCCCGGCGCAGCCGGCTCGCGCTCGCCCTGCTGCTCGGCAGCCTCGCGCTGGGCAGTGCCGTCGGGCTCATGGCCACCTCCGGGTGGCTCATCTCGCGCGCCTCGCAGCAGCCGCCCGTGCTGTACCTGATGGTGGCCGTCACGGCGACGCGCGCCTTCGGCATCGGGCGGGCCGTCTTCCGGTACGCCGAGCGGCTGGTGTCGCACGACGCCGTGCTGCGGATGCTCGCCGACACCAGGGTCGCCGTCTACCGGCGTCTGGAGCGGCTGGCCCCCGCCGGGCTGCGCCGCACCCGCCGGGGCGACCTGCTCTCGCGTCTGGTCGCCGACGTGGACGCCCTGCAGGACTACTGGCTGCGCTGGCTGCTGCCGGCCGGCTCCGCGGCGATCGTGTCCGCCGCGGCCGTGGCCTTCACGGCGTGGCTGCTGCCCGTGGCCGGTCTCGTGCTCGCCGTCGGGCTGCTGGCGGCCGGGGTCGGCGTCCCGCTGGTCACCGGCGCGGTGGCCCGCCGCGCCGACCGCAGGCTGGCACCCGCCCGCGGGGAGCTCGCGACGCGGGTGACCGATCTGCTCTCCGGCACCGCCGAGTTGACGGTCGCGGGCGCCCTGCCGGCCCGTGCCGCCGCGGCGCGGCGGGCCGACGGCAGGCTGACCCGGATCTCCTCGCGCGCCGCCACCGCGACCGCGCTCGGCGACGGGCTCACCTCGCTGCTCTCCGGCCTGACGGTCGCCGCGGCCGCCCTCGTGGGCGCCCAGGCGGTCGCGGACGGGCGGCTCGGCGGCGTGACGATGGCCGTCGTCGTGCTCACCCCGCTGGCCGCCTTCGAGGCCGTCATGGGACTTCCCCTCGCCGTGCAGTACCGCGGGCGGGTGCGCAGGAGCGCGGAGCGCGTGTACGAGGTCCTGGACGCGCCCGAGCCCGTACGGGAGCCGGAGCGGCCCCGGCAGGCGCCCGCCTCCCCCTTCCCGGTGGCCCTCAAGGGCCTGACCGCCCGGTACGAGGGGCAGCGGCGCGAGGCGCTCGACGGCCTCGACCTGACGCTCGGACAGGGGCACCGGATCGCCGTGGTCGGAGCGTCCGGCTCCGGCAAGACGACGCTGGCGCAGGTGCTGCTGCGCTTCCTGGACCCGAGCGCCGGTTCGTACACGCTGGCCGGCGTGGACGCGTACGCGCTCGACGGCGACGCCGTACGGCGGCTGGTCGGGCTGTGCGCGCAGGACGCGCATCTCTTCGACAGCTCGGTGCGCGAGAACCTGCTGCTGGCGAGGAAGGACGCCACCGAGGACGAGCTGCGCGAGGCGCTCGGGCGGGCCCGGCTGCTGGAGTGGGCCGACCGCCTTCCCGACGGTCTCGACACACTGGTCGGCGAGCACGGGGCCAAGCTGTCGGGCGGGCAGCGGCAGCGGCTGGCGCTGGCCCGCGCCCTGCTCGCGGACTTCCCCGTCCTCGTCCTCGACGAGCCCGCCGAACACCTCGACCTGCCGACGGCCGACGCCCTCACCGCCGACCTGCTGGCCGCGACCGAGGGCCGTACGACGCTGCTGATCACGCACCGGCTGGCCGGTCTGGAGGCGGTCGACGAGGTCGTCGTCCTGGACGAGGGGCGCGTGGTGCAGCGCGGAACGTATGCCGAACTGGCCGCCGTTCCAGGACCGTTGCGGCGGATGGCGCAGCGGGAGGCGGAGGCCGAGTCGCTGCTCACGGCGGCGTAGGCAGGGCGTGCGGGCATCGCGCCCGCCGCTCCCGACTTTCTGTGGCAAACAGGACTAATTACGCTCGGGGCATGTCCGTCGTTCCGCTCCCCGGTCCCGGCCGGCCGGCCCCGGGCCCGCCGGCCGACCCGGCCGCCCGCGTCTCCCGGCTGCTGGAGGCCATGCGGTCCGTCGGCAGCGGGCTGGAACTGCACTCCACCCTGGAGCGGATCTGCGAGACCGCGGCGGCCCTGACCGGCGCCCGCTACGCGGCCATCGGCGTCGTCGACGAGCACGGGGACGGTCTCGCCGACTTCGTCCAGCAGGGCGTCGACGAGGCGACCGCCCGCCGGATCGGGCGGCTGCCCGACGGGCACAGGGGACTGCTCGGCGCGCTCATCCGCGAGCCGGAGCCGGTCCGGCTCGCGGATCTGACGGCGGACCCGCGTTCCTGGGGCTTCCCCGAGCACCATCCGCCGATGCACAGCTTCCTCGGTCTGCCGATCCGGGTGCAGGGCGAGGTCTTCGGGAACCTGTATCTGACGGAGAAACACGGCGACGGCCCGTTCGACGACGAGGACCTCGACATGGTCCGGGTGCTCGCCACCGAGGCCGGCATCGCCGTCGGCAACGCCCGGCTGTACGAGGCGGCCCAGCAGCGGGAGCGCTGGATCGACGGGTCGGTCGCCGTCACCACCGCCCTGCTGGCCGGCGGCGACGCCGACGACGCCCTCCAGGTCGTCGCCGAACAGGCCCGCCGGCTGTCCGGGTCCGCGGCCGGGATCGTGCTGCTGCCCGCCGACGAGGGCGGCCTGGAGATCGCCGCCGTCGCCGCCGACCGGGCGTCGGGGCTGCTCGGCACCGTCGTCCCGCCGGAGAGCGAGGTCGTCGTCGAACTCCTCGCCGGACGGGCCGTGTTCACCGACGACGCGGCCACCGACCGGCGCATGCTCACCGGGCTCGCCCGCCGCTTCGGGCCGGCCATGATGCTGCCCCTGCACAGCGACGGCCGGGTGCTGGGGAGTCTCGTCATGCCCCGTGCGCGCGGGGAGCACGCCTTCACCGAGGCGGAGCGCACGCTCGCGGTCCAGTTCGCCGCGCAGGCCGCGCTCGCCCTGATGATGGCCGAGGCGCAGCGCGACCGGGAGCGGCTCGCGGTGTTCGAGGACCGCGACCGCATCGCCCGCGACCTGCACGATCTGGTGATCCAGCGGCTGTTCGCCACCGGGATGCTGCTGGAGAGCGCGCAGCGCGGCTCGGCCGTGCCCGAGGTGCGGGACGGGGTCGGCAAGGCCGTCGACGAACTCGACATCACCATCCAGGAGATCCGCAGCGCGATCTTCGCCCTCCAGCAGGGGCCCGCCGAGGTGCCCTCCGGGCTGCGCACGCGGGTGCTGCGGGAGATCAACATGGCCGCCGTGCCGCTCGGTTTCCGGCCCTCGCACCGTTTCGCCGGCCCGGTCGACACCCTGGTCGGCGAGCTGACCGGCAAGAACCTCATCGCCGCCCTGCGCGAGGCGCTCTCCAACGCCTTCCGGCACGCGCGGGCGGCCCGGATCGACGTCGTCGTCGACGCGACCGTGACCCTGCCCGACGGCCGCCCCGGCGTGCGCCTGACCGTGGCGGACGACGGCGTCGGCATCCCGGAGGGCGGCCGGCGCAGCGGCCTGAGCAACCTCAAGAGGCGTGCCGAGTCCCTGGGCGGCGACAGCAGCCACGGTCCGGGACTCGGCGAGAACGGCGGCGGTACGACGGTGGTGTGGCAGGCGCCGTACTGAACCGTCCCCGCCGAACCGTCCGCGTGCAACCGTCCGCGGCAGGCGCCCTGGTGGGCCCGTCGGCGTTACGGCCGCCCGGCCAGCATCCGCTCGATCACGACCGCCACGCCGTCGTCGTTGTTGGCGACCGTGCGGCCGGAGGCCGCGGCCACGACGTCCGGGTGCGCGTTGCCCATCGCGAACGACCGGCCCGCCCAGGTCAGCATCTCGACGTCGTTGGGCATGTCCCCGAAGGCGACGACCTCCTCGTGCGAGATGCCGCGCTCGGCGCAGCACAGCGCGAGCGTGCTGGCCTTGGAGACGCCGGGGCCGCTGATCTCCAGCAGGGCGCTGGGGCTGGAGCGGGTGACGTTGGCCTTGTCGCCGATGGCGAGCCGGGCCGTCGCGAGGAAGGCGTCCGGGTCGAGGGACGGATGGAACGCGAGGATCTTGAGCACCGGCTCGGCGCCTCCGGGACCGTCCGGGCCCAGCAGTTCCTCCGCCGGTGCGAGGTGGTCCGGGATCTCCATGTGCATCTTCGGGTAGTCCGGCTCCTGGTGGAAGCCGTAGGTCTGCTCCACCGCGTACATGGTGCCGGGGGCCGCGTCGCGCAGCAGCCGTACGGCGTCCAGCGCGTTGTCCCGGGCCAGCTCGCGCACCTTCACGAACCGGTGGGCGCCGGGGCCGCCGTGCAGGTCGACCACGGCCGCGCCGTTGCCGCAGATCGCGAGGCCGTGGCCGTGGACGTGGTCGCTGACGACGTCCATCCAGCGGGCCGGGCGGCCGGTGACGAAGAAGACCTCGATGCCCGCCTGCTCGGCGGCCGCGAGGGCGGCGACCGTGCGCGGGGAGACCGACTTGTCGTCCCGCAGGAGGGTGCCGTCGAGATCGGTGGCTATGAGCCGCGGCGGGACGGCCGGGGCCGGGGTCTCGGGCTGTCGAGTCGCTGAGGTCACCGGGTCATTCTCCCGCATATGCCTGCACGACCGTGCGGGACTGCGCACATCTGAGTGGTTACCGTCCTCTCCAGCACCGTCACCCTCCGTCGGCTCAGCCGAGCTGCGCCAAGGCGTCCATGGCGATCTGCTCGAAGACCTTCTGCTCGGCGGCGAAATAGGTGTCGGGGACGGGCCAGTGGATCACGATCTCGGTGAAGCCCAGCTCGTGGTGGCGGCCCGCGAAGTCCACGAACGCGTCGAGCGACTCCAGCGGGCGGGCGCGGTCCGGGGTGAACCCGGTGAGCAGGACCTTGTCCATTTCGGCCACGTTCCGGCCGGTCTCGGCGCAGGCGTCGGCCAGCTTCGCGACCTGTCCGCGAATGGCTTGAATCGACTGTTCAGAAGTGCCGTTCTCGTACAGCCTCGGGTCGCCGGTGGTCACCCACGCCTGTCCGTGGCGGGCCGCGAGCCGCAGTCCGCGCGGCCCGGTGGTGGCCACCGCGAAGGGCAGCCGGGGCCGCTGTACACAGCCCGGGATGTTCTGCGCCCCGTGCGCCGAGTAGAAGTCGCCCTCGTACGAGACGGTGTCCTCGGTGAGCAGCCGGTCGAGCAGCGGCACGAACTCGGCGAACCGGTCGGCGCGCTCGCGCGGGGTCCAGGGCTCCTGGCCGAGCGCGGTGGCGTCGAAGCCGGTGCCGCCCGCGCCGATGCCGAGGGTGACACGGCCGCCGGAGATGTCGTCGAGGGAGATCAGTTCCTTGGCGAGGGTCACCGGGTGCCGGAAGTTCGGCGAGGTCACCAGGGTGCCCAGGCGCAGCCGGTCGGTGGCGGCCGCGGCGGCGGTCAGGGTCGGCACGGCGCCGAACCAGGGCCCGTCGCGGAAGGGCACGCGCCAGGACAGGTGGTCGTAGGTGTAGGCGGTGTGGAACCCGAGCTGCTCGGCCCGCTGCCATGCCGAACGGCCGCCTTCGTGCCAGCGGCGGTAGGGGAGGATCACGGTGCTCAGACGCAGACTCATGCGTGCGAGCCTACGGGCCTGTACCGGTAAGGGACGAAACGGTCACCGTGCGCGTGCGCTCAGCCACGGAGTGAGGCCGGGCGCCGGCAGGTACTCCCGGTGGGTGCGGTCGTGGGGCAGCGGCACGATCAGGAAGCGGCCGGGCGGGAAGCGGCGTGACCTGACGAAGGCGCGGTCGTCGAAGAGGGAGCGGACGAAGGCGGGGACGTCGTCCCGGCCGACGTCGGGGCACTCGACGCCCTCGACGGTGATCAGCGCGTCGTCGTCGGGGTGGAGTCGGACGCTCACCCGGGGCAGGCCGCCGAACGCGACGTGGGCCTCGTGCGGGAGGGCCGTCCGGGTCGGCGGTGACGCCGACGCCCGCGGCGCTGCGGCGGGAGGTCCGGTCGGCGCCGATGTCGTGCTCGACCTGGAAGGCGCGCGTACTCGTCGGCGAGGGCGCGCAGGACGGTGACGGCGGCCTCGGTGGTGGGGAGGTGGTCCATGCCCTCGACCATGCCGGGGCCGCAGGGCCCGGTGGGCGTCAGTGCGCCTCGGGAAAGCGCAGGTAGCGCGGTGGTACGGCCCGCGTCAGCCATACGCCGTTCGCGCTGACGTGGAAGACGTGTCCGTCGCGGTGCATCGCGCCGGCGTCGACCGAGAGGACCACCGGCCGGCCGCGCCGGGCGCCGACCCGGGTGGCGGTCTCGCGGTCGGGCGAGAGGTGCACGTCGTGGCGGTTCATGGGGCGCAGTCCCTCGGCGCGGATCGCGTCCAGGCAGCGGGCCACGGTGCCGTGGTAGAGGTACGCGGGCGGGGTCGCCGGGGGCAGTCCGAGGTCGACCTCGACGCTGTGGCCCTGGCTGGCGCGGATCCTGGTGCCGTCGACCGCGAAGCGCTTCTTGTCGTTCTCGGCGACGACCTGGTCCAGCTCTTCCCGGGTGAATCGGAAGCCGTGGGCGGCGGCGGCCGCCATCAGCACGTCGATCTCGACCCAGCCGGCCTCGTCGAGCGTCAGCCCGATCCGCTCGGGCTGGTGGCGCAGGTGTTTCGAGAGGTACTTCGACACCTTCACGGTGCGTCTTTCGTCCATTCGCTCAGCATGACGGGAGAGACGCGGATCACGCAGATTATTTTTGCCGCGCAGGTTTGATCCACAACCAACTGTAGTTATCCACAGGCTAGTTGACGGATCTGTGGACAACTCCCTGACACGTCAGCGCCGTTCGTCAAGATCGTCTGGGGGCCCACCCCTTGACGTGAGCGCGTCCAACGCCCGTGCCCGCACCTCCCGTTCGGCCGCCAGCGCCACGAACTCCGCCGCGCTCCGCTCCCCAACGAGCGCCTCCACGGCCCGCATCGTCTCCTCCGGCAACGACACGGAGCGTGACGTCCGGCGGGTCGTCTCCGGACCGTCCTCCCCCAGCTGCCGTCGCAGCTGCCGGACCGCCAACGCCCTCATCGCGCGCGCCAGTTCCGCGTCCACCGTCTGCTGCGCGAGGGGCCGCAGGCGGCGCACCAGCGAGGCCGCTTCCGCCGCGTCCGCGTCGGTCGGACGGTGCGGTCCGTCGAGGTAGCGGGCGAAGACGTGCTCGGTGGTGAACTCCAGGAAACGGGCGGCGATATGTTCGACCTGGACCCTCAACTCCCGCAGATGGGCGGAGATCGCCGACAGCGGTACGCCCGCCGCGTGCAACTCCACGGCCACGGCGAGCTCTTGGGGGCTCGGCACCAGGAAGGAGCCGGCGTCGCCCGGGACCGGTTCCAGCACGCCGAGTTCGACGGCCTCGGTGACGGCCGCGTCGTCGGGGGAGCCGCCGAAGCGCTCGTCCAGGTCGGCACGGGAGATCCGTACCGCCTCCTCGTCGGTCCACGGCCGGTCGATCTCGGCGACCAGGCCGAGCACCCCGCCCAGGCCGCGGCCCGCGTCCCAGGCCTCCAGGAGCTCCTTGATGGAGGCCAGGGTGTAGCCGCGGTCCAGGAGTTCGGCGATCTGGCGCAGCCGGGCCAGGTGCGCGTCCGAATAGAGGTTGGCACGGCCGCTGCGCTCGGGACGGGGGAGCAGGCCGCGGTCCTGGTAGGCGCGGATGGTGCGCACCGAGGCGCCGCTGACGTGTGCCAGGTCCTCGATCCGGTACGGCGTCCCCATGCTCGCCGCCTCCCTCCGCAGATGGTGCCTCGTGTCGGCCGGCCCGGTCGCGGACGACCGGGCCGCCTTGCTCACAGCGGCGGTTCCATCCGCGCGATCGCCCGCAGCGCGCGCGGGGTGAAGCGGGACATGAGGTGGGCGCCCCGGGCCTCCGGGGTGACCGGCACGACGGCCTCGTTGCGCACGACCGCGCGCAGGATGGCGTCGGCGACCTTCTCCGGCGGATAGTTCCTGAGGCCGTACAGGCGCGCCGTCCTCTTCTGGCGCCGCTTCTCCTCCTCGGCGTCCACGCCCGCGAAGCGCGCGGTGGAGGTGATGTTGGTGTTGACGAAGCCGGGGCAGATCGCGCTCACGCCTATCCCCTGGCCCGCCAGTTCCGCGCGCAGGCACTCGCTGAGCATCAGCACGGCCGCCTTGGAGGTGCTGTAGGCGGGCAGCGCCCTGGAGGGCTGATAGGCCGCCGCCGAGGCGGTGTTGACGATGTGGCCGCCCTGTCCGCGCTCGGCCATCTGCTTCCCGAACAGCCGGCAGCCGTGGATCACGCCCCACAGGTTGACGTCGAGGACCTTCTTCCAGTCCTCGGGGGTGGTGTCGAAGAAGGAACCGCCCAGTCCGATACCGGCGTTGTTCACCAGGACGTCCACCACGCCGTACTCGGCGGCGACCTTGGCGGCGAGTTTCTCCATGGCCTGCTCGTCGGAGACGTCGACGGTCTCCGCCCAGGCCTCGGGGGCGCCGACCAGGCGGGAGAGTTCGGCGGTGCGGGCGGCCGCCTCGGCGTCCCGGTCGACGGCCACCACGCGCGCACCCGCCTCGGCGAAGGCGAACGCCGTGGCCCGGCCGATGCCGCTGCCCGCGCCGGTGACCAGGACGAGCTGCCCGCCGAAGCGCTCGGCGTGCTTGCCGGTGGGCCGCACCGCCTCGGGCCGGCCGCCCTCGACGGAGGTGACGAACTCGGTGATCCAGGACGACAGCTGGTCGGGGCGGGTGCGCGGGACCCAGTGCTTGGCGGGCAGGGTGCGGCGGGTCAGCTGCGGAACCCAGTGCTCCAGGTCGTCGTAGAGCCGCTCCGACAGGAACGCGTCCCCGAGGGGCGTGATGAGCTGCACGGGCGCGTGCGCGTACGCGTCCTGGCGGGGCCTGCGCAGCCGGGGGCGGACGTTGTCGCGGTACAGCCAGGCGCCGTGGGCCGCGTCCGAGGGCAGCGAGGCGGTCGGGTAGTCGCCCGCGGGGAGCTTCTCCACGCGCCGCAGGATGCCGGGCCAGCGCTTGCCGAGGGGGCCGCGCCAGGCCAGTTCGGGCAGCACGGGCGTGTGCAGCAGGTACACGTACCAGGACTTGGCGCCCTGGCCGAGGAGCTGGCCGACCCGGCCCGGGGTGGGCCGCTTCAGCCGCTGATCGATCCAGTGCCCGAAGTGGTCGAGGGACGGTCCGGACATGGAGGTGAAGGAGGCGATGCGTCCCTCGGTGCGCCGGACGGTGACGAACTCCCAGGACTGCACCGAGCCCCAGTCGTGCCCGACCAGGTGCACCGGCCGGCCGGGGCTGACCGCGTCGGCCACGGCCAGGAAGTCGTCGGTCAGCTTCTCCAGGGTGAAGCCGCCGCGCAGCGGCTTCGGCGCCGTGGAGCGGCCGTGGCCCCGGACGTCGTAGAGCACGACATGGAAGCGCTCGGCGAGCCGGGCGGCGACCTCGGACCACACCTCCTTGCTGTCCGGGTAGCCGTGGACGAGGACCACCGTCGGCTGTGCGGCGTCTCCCAGTTCGGCCACCTGCAGCTCGACGCCGCCGGTCCGGATCCGGCGCTCGCGTGCGCCCTTCAGCAACGTCACTTGTCCTCCGCCCAGCGCCGCACGTGCGGCAGATCGTCGTCCAGCCAGAAGGCGCTCTGCTCGGGGTCCCGGGAGTCGGTGACGACCAGGATCTCCTCGAACTTCGCGCCCGTGCCCCGGAATCCGAGGTGGGGTTCGACCGCCCACAGGCCCGGCTGCGGCGGGTGGTCGGAGAAGCGGTACGGCGACCACAGTGGGGACCAGCCGTCGCGGTGGCCGTGCAGCGCGTCGGAGGCGAGCCCTTTCAGGGACTGCGTGCCGAACCCGAACAGGTGCGGCGACCAGCGGCGCTCCTTCACCTGGTCCACCTTGTGCGCGATCACGCCGAAGGGGTACGCGCGGTGCCGGTTGGCGTAGCCCTGGCGGACCATGAGGCGGTCGACGTCCTCGTAGATGGTGCGCAGCGGCCGCCGCTCGCGCACCTCGCGCAGGATCAGCTCGCGGTGCGCCTCCAGGTCGGCCATGAGCCGGTCCTGCACGGGGTTGATCCCGAGCGAGCCCGAGTAGCCGATGTCGGCGGTGAAGCCGTCGTAGACCGGGGCCATGTCGAGGATGAACGGCATCCCCGGCTCCAGCCGCCGGTCGGTGGGGAAGAACTGGAGCGGGATGCGGAAGTTCACGAAGGCCGTGCGGTCGCCGAACCAGGCGAAGGGCAGATGGAACCAGTCCCGCACGCCGCGCTCGCGCAGCCACTCGCGCTGCATGCGGGCCGCCGCGCGCTCGGTCACACCGGGCTGGAGCTGCGCGGCGACCGCCTCCGCGCACTCGTAGGCGAGGCGCTGCACCCGCCTGAACCCCGCCAGCCGCGCGGAGAGTTCACCTGCCACTGCCGTCGTCATGCCACCGCCCCAACCTCGCCCGTGCCGACTGCGGTACGTGTCCGTAACTTGACACCGATGAATGTGACAGTTGTTAGAGGTCGCGTCAATAGCGGGTGCCGGGGCTGTGGACAACGGCACGGCCGGGGCGGTGGGCCACGCTCCGTAACTCTCAGGTAGGGGGCACCCCTACGGACCCGTACATCTGGAGTCTGAGGCCAAGACAGCTCTGCGGTCTGACGACCGGCGTGGTGCGCGTCACTATCGTCGAGGACGTGACTGTGATCGCGACCGAAAGCCTGAGCAAGCGGTTCCCCCGGGTGACCGCGCTTGACCGGCTCTCCGTCGACGTCGGGCCCGGTGTGACCGGGCTCGTCGGAGCCAACGGAGCCGGCAAGTCCACGTTGATCAAGATCCTCCTGGGTCTGTCCCCCGCCTCCGAGGGCCGCGCCGAAGTGCTCGGGCTCGACGTCGCGACCAAGGGCGCCGCCATCCGTGAGCGGGTCGGCTACATGCCGGAGCACGACTGCCTGCCGCCGGACGTCTCGGCGACCGAGTTCGTCGTCCACATGGCGCGCATGTCCGGGCTGCCGCCCACGGCCGCGCGCGAGCGCACCGCGGACACGCTGCGCCACGTCGGTCTGTACGAGGAGCGCTACCGCCCCATCGGCGGCTACTCGACGGGTATGAAGCAGCGCGTCAAGCTCGCCCAGGCCCTGGTGCACGACCCGCAGCTGGTCTTCCTGGACGAGCCGACCAACGGCCTCGACCCGGTCGGCCGCGACGAGATGCTCGGCCTCATCCGCCGCATCCACACGGACTTCGGCATCTCGGTCCTGGTCACCTCGCACCTGCTGGGCGAGCTGGAGCGCACCTGCGACCACGTGGTGATCATCGACGGCGGCAAGCTGCTGCGGTCCAGCTCCACCACGGACTTCACCCAGACCACGACGACGCTGGCGATCGAGGTCACCGACACCGACGACCACCCGGACGGCACGCGCGCGGTGCGCGAGGTGCTGCACGCGCGCGGGGTGGAGGTCCTCGACGGCAGCAACGGCCTGCCGGGCGCGGGGCACATCCTGCTGCTCACCGCGCAGGGCGAGGAGACCTACGACCTCGTGCGCGACGTGGTCGCCGACCTCGGCCTGGGCCTGGTGCGCATGGAGCAGCGCAGGCACCACATCTCGGAGGTCTTCCACACGGACGCCGAGGACCGGGACGTGACGAAGGAGGCGGCCGTCCATGGCAGTTGAGCACCCCATGCCGGCGACCCCGGGCGACCAGACCCGGATCCACAACATCGGCTACCGCAACTACGACGGCCCCCGCCTCGGCCGCGCCTACGCCACCCGCTCGCTCTACTCGCAGTCCCTGCGCGGCGCCTACGGCCTCGGACGCTCCATCAAGTCCAAGGTCCTGCCGATGCTGCTGTTCGTGGTGATGTGCGTGCCCGCCGCCATCATGGTGGCCGTCGCGGTCGCCACGAAGGCCAAGGACCTGCCGGTCGACTACACGCGCTACGCGATCATCATGCAGGCCGTCATCAGCCTGTACGTCGCCTCGCAGGCACCGCAGTCCGTCTCGCGTGACCTGCGCTTCAAGACCGTGCCCCTGTACTTCTCACGGCCGATCGAGACCGCCGACTACGTGCGCGCGAAGTACGCGGCGCTGGCGTCCGCGATGTTCGTCCTGACCGCGGCACCCCTGATCGTGCTCTACGTGGGCGCGCTGCTGGCCAAGCTCGACTTCGCCGACCAGACCAAGGGATTCGCACAGGGACTCGTCTCCGTGGCACTGCTCTCGCTCCTCTTCGCCGGCATCGGCCTGGTCATCGCCTCGGTGACCCCGCGCCGCGGCTTCGGCATCGCGGCCGTCATCGCCGTCATGACCATCTCCTACGGCGCGGTCTCCACGCTCCAGGCGATCGCGGACGCGCAGAACAGCACGGGTGCCATCCCCTGGATCGGCCTGTTCTCACCGGTCACGCTCATCGACGGCGTGCAGTCCGCGTTCCTCGGCGCGAGTTCGGCCTTCCCCGGGGAGGTCGGCCCGAGCAACGGCCAGGGTGTCGTCTACGTCCTCGTCGTCCTCGGCCTGATCGCCGCCTGCTACGGCCTCCTGCTGCGCCGCTACCGAAAGGTCGGACTGTGACCACGCTCAGCATCGACCACGTCTCCCGCTGGTTCGGCAACGTGGTCGCCGTCAACGACATCACCATGACCATCGGCCCCGGCGTCACCGGCCTGCTCGGCCCCAACGGCGCCGGAAAGTCCACCCTCATCAACATGATGGGCGGCTTCCTGGCCCCCTCCACCGGCACCGTCACCCTCGACGGGCAGCAGGTGTGGCGCAACGAGGACATCTACCGGCACATCGGCATCGTCCCCGAACGTGAGGCGATGTACGACTTCCTCACCGGACGCGAATTCGTCGTCGCCAACGCCGAGTTGCACGGCCTGGGCGCCAAGGCAGCCCAGAAGGCCCTGGCGACGGTCGAGATGGAGTACGCGCAGGACCGCAAGATCTCCACGTACTCCAAGGGCATGCGCCAGCGCGTGAAGATGGCGTCCGCCCTGGTGCACGACCCCTCGCTGCTGCTGCTCGACGAGCCCTTCAACGGCATGGACCCGCGCCAGCGCATGCAGCTGATGGACCTGCTGCGCCGCATGGGCGACGAGGGCCGCACGGTGCTGTTCTCGTCCCACATCCTCGAAGAGGTCGAGCAACTCGCCTGGCACATCGAGGTCGTGGTCGCGGGGAGGCACGCGGCCAGCGGCGACTTCCGCAAGATCCGCCGCCTGATGACCGACCGGCCGCACCGCTACCTGGTGCGTTCCAGCGACGACCGCGCCCTCGCGGCCGCGCTGATCGCCGACCCGTCGACGTCCGGCATCGAAGTCGACCTCGCCGAGGGCGCGTTGCGTGTCCAGGCCGTCGACTTCGGCCGCTTCACGGCGCTGCTGCCGCGGGTGGCCAGGGACCACGGCATCCGGCTGCTCACGGTCTCGCCGTCCGACGAGTCCCTCGAGTCCGTCTTCTCGTACCTGGTCGCGGCGTAGGAGGCCGAAGATGTACGACCCCACAGTCGCCCGACTCACCTACCGGGCCCTGCTCGGCCGTCGCCGGGCCCTCATCCTCGGGGCGCTGCCCCTGCTGCTGATCGCGATCTCCGTCGTCGTCCGCGCCCTGGCCGGCGCCGACGACCAGACGGCCTCCGACCTGCTGGGCGGGCTCGCGCTCGCCACCATGGTGCCGATCATCGGCGTCATCGCCGGTACGGGCGCGATCGGCCCGGAGATCGACGACGGCTCGGTGGTGTACCTGCTGTCCAAGCCGCTGAAGCGGCCGACGATCATCTTCACCAAGCTGATCGTGGCGATCGCGGTGACGATGGTGTTCTCGGCGCTGCCCACGCTCGTCGCGGGCTTCATCCTGAACGGCAACGGCCAGCAGATCGCGGTCGCCTACACGGTCGCCGCCCTCGTCTCGTCCATCGCCTACGCGGCGCTCTTCCTGCTGCTCGGCACGGTCTCCCGGCACGCGGTGGTCTTCGGCCTCGTCTACGCGCTGGTCTGGGAGGCCCTGTTCGGCTCCCTGGTGCCCGGTGCGCGCACGCTGAGCGTCCAGCAGTGGTCGCTCGCCGTCGCCCACAAGGTGGCCGGCGGGGACCTGGTGACGTCGGACGTCGGGCTCACGACGGCGACGGTGCTGCTGATCGCGGTGACCGTCCTGGCCACCTGGTACGCGGGCCAGAAGCTGCGGTCGCTGACGCTCGCCGGCGAGGAGTGACAGGTCCCGGCTCTTGACAGGGACTTCACCCCTGTCCGGGCAGAGTGGACATACAGGGCTGTACGGCTGGAAGGACGCACAGGAGGCAGCGGGGATGGCAGACGACTTCGACGACCTGGTCCTCGACGAGGACTTCGTACGGTCCGCAGGGACCACCGAGCCGTCTGCCCGGGCCCGTATGCTCGCCGCCCGCTGGCGCGAGGAGGAGCCCGAGCCGCAGCCCTGGCGTTCCGACGAGCCGCCCGCCGGCTGGTTCTTCAGCAAGGCGCGCCGGCGCAGGTGGCGCCGGCACTGACCGTCGCGGGGCCGATTTATTCGGTGGCGCCCAACTTGCCCGACAGGCACAGTGGTTGTGTCCACGCCGCCGGACGGTGAGTCCGGCGCCGCACACGGGGAGAGGAGCCGGGCGATGTCCATGCACGACAGTACGTCCAGCTCCCGACAGGGCAGCCCGCGGCGGTCTCCGGTGTAGTTACCCCACCGTCGAGCCCGCTCCGCACACCGGAGCTGCCCGGGGCGGCCGCTTCGAGCACGCGGCGCGCTGCGCTCGCGTGGGCCGCCTTCCCACGTCGCCCCCGGTATCCGGGGGCACCGTCCGCTGGGGTGGCCGACCGGCTCTTGCGCCGGAGCCGCCCCAGCGGCATGACTCCCGGCCGCTACGGCAGCAAGCGCTCCAGCACCACCGCGATGCCGTCCTCCTCGTTGGAGGACGTCGTCTCGTCCGCCACCGCCTTGAGCTGCTCATGGGCGTTGGCCATGGCCACGCCGTGCGACACCCAGGCGAACATGGGGATGTCGTTCGGCATGTCGCCGAAGGCGATCGTGTCCGCGGCCTTCACGCCGAGCCGGCGCGCCGCCAGGGACAGACCCGTCGCCTTCGACAGGCCCAGCGGCAGCAGTTCGACGATGCCCTCGCCCGCCATCGCGACCGTGACGAAGCCCCCCGCCGCCTGCCGGGCGGCGGCCGCGAGCTCGTCGTCGGTCAGGTCCGGGTGCTGTATGTAGATCTTGTTCAGCGGGGCCGCCCAGAGGTCGGACGCGTCCGTGAAGGGCGTGGCCGGCAGCGCGCCGGTGACCGCGTAGCCCGGGCCGACCAGCACCTCGCCCGACAGCCCGTCACGGCTGGCCGCCAGGTGCAGCGGGCCGACCTCCGCCTCGATCTTGGCCAGCGCCACGCCCGCGAGCTGCCGGTCCAGGGTCACGGAGGTCAGCAGGCGGTGCGCCCCGGCGTCGTAGACCTGGGCGCCCTGGCCGCAGACCGCGAGGCCCTGGTAGCCGAGGTCGTCGAGGATGTGCCGGGTCCAGGGGACGGCGCGGCCGGTGACGACGATGTGCGCGGCGCCCGCCGCGGTGGCCGCGGCGAGCGCTTCACGGGTGCGCGGGGAGACCGACTCGTCGGAGCGCAGGAGCGTTCCGTCGAGGTCGGTCGCGATCAGCCGGTACGGGAAACCCCCCGCGGGAGACACCTCGCTCACTTCGCGACCGGCTCCAGGACCTCCCGGCCGCCGAGGAACGGACGCAGCACCTTGGGCACGTACACCGAACCGTCGGCCTGCTGGTGGTTCTCGAGGATCGCCACGATCGTGCGCGGTACGGCGCACAGCGTGCCGTTGAGCGTCGCGAGCGGCTTGACCTGCTTGCCGTCACGGACGCGGATCGACAGGCGGCGGGACTGGAACTCGGTGCAGTCCGAGGTTGAGGTCAGCTCGCGGTACTTGCCCTGCGTCGGGATCCACGCCTCGCAGTCGAACTTGCGGGCCGCGGAGGCGCCGAGGTCGGCCGAGGCGACGTCGATCACGCGGAAGGGCAGCTCCAGCGACGTCAGCCACTGCTTCTCCCAGTCCAGCAGACGCCGGTGCTCCGCCTCCGAGTCGTCGGGGGCGACGTAGGAGAACATCTCCACCTTGTCGAACTGGTGGACGCGGAAGATGCCCCGGGTGTCCTTGCCGTGCGAGCCGGCCTCGCGGCGGAAGCAGGGCGAGAAGCCGGCGTAGCGCAGCGGCAGCTTGTCGGCGTCCAGGATCTCGTCCATGTGGTACGCGGCGAGGGGGACCTCGGAGGTGCCGACGAGGTAGAGGTCGTCCTTGTCGAGGTGGTAGACGTCCTGGGCCGCCTGGCCGAGGAAGCCCGTGCCCGCCATGGACTGGGGCCGGACCAGGGCGGGCGTCAGCATCGGCGTGAAGCCGGCCGCCGTCGCCTGGGCCATCGCCGCGTTGACGAGGGCGAGTTCCAGGAGGGCGCCGACGCCGGTGAGGAAGTAGAAGCGGGAGCCGGAGACCTTCGCGCCGCGCTCGACGTCGATCGCGCCGAGGAGCGTGCCGAGCTCCAGGTGGTCCTTGGGGTCGAAGCCCTCGGCGCCGAAGTCGCGGATCGTGCCGTGCGTCTCGAGGGTGACGAAGTCCTCCTCGCCGCCGACCGGCACGTCCGGGTGGACGAGGTTGCCGAGCCGGAGCAGGAGCTCCTGTGTCTCGGCGTCGGCCGCGTCGCGCTCGGCGTCGGCCGCCTTGACGTCGGCGGCGAGCTGGCCGGTCTTCTTCAGCAGCTCGGCCTTCTCGTCACCGGTGGCCTTGGGGATGAGCTTGCCGAGCTGCTTCTGCTCGGCGCGCAGCTCGTCGAAGCGGACGCCGGACGACCTGCGCCGCTCGTCGGCAGACAGGAGAGCGTCGACGAGCGCGACGTCCTCTCCACGGGCGCGCTGGGACGCGCGCACACGGTCGGGGTCCTCACGGAGCAGGCGAAGGTCAATCACGCGGTCAAGGCTACCGGTGCGGGGATACGGCCCACGACACGTCATTGCCGCCAGTCCTGAATTGCGTCTTACGTTGCGTTATGAGCGAATTGCGGACAGTGTCAACAAAAAGTGTCTCACTCCCTGGAACGGGGAGGGGCGGTCAGTGTGGGGTTGACTCGAATCCCTTGTGCGGAGCGGGACTTGGGGGGTCGTTTGTCCACAGCGATCCACACCCTCCGAAGAGTTATCCACAGGGTGTGCGGACGGTCTGTGGATTTCGGAATTGATCACTCCGAAACCGCTGCGTCACCCTGCGGATTCCCTGCGCAAACCCGCTTTTACCACCACTTTCGGTGGAAAGCGGTCGCCCCAAAGGATTGCCTATAGGAAACGAGTGGACGAACGGTGACATGCGCGCGAGTGGACGCCGTGGAGGCTCGCAGAGCGATTTGTCGACTGACTGACGCTTCACTGTCGACTTGTCCCCAGGTCGAGAAGCGCGCCTGTGGATAACTCCTGTGGACAACGAAAATCTGCAGGTAGGACTGGCGGGTGCACGGCCGCGACTGGCTAGAAACGGCCGTCCTGGCAGCGGGCCACCCAGTCCGCCGCCGCCACGAACTCCTGGTCGGACGTGCCCTTGCACGGGGCGCTCACGTCCTCGATGCCGAGGTCCGCACGCGGGTACGAACCGAGGAACCGCACCTCCAGGCAGATCCGCTTGAGCCCCATCAGGGCCTCGGCCACCCGGCGGTCGGAGATGTGGCCCTCGGCGTCGATGCAGAAGCAGTAGTTGCCGATGCCGGCGCCGGTGGGCCGGGACTGCAGCAGCATCAGGTTGATGCCGCGGGTGGCGAACTCGCCGAGCAGATCGCGCAGACCGCCGGGGTGGTCGTCGCGCTGCCACAGCACGACCGAGGTCTTGTCCGCGCCGGTCGGCGCCGCGGGCCGGGCGGGCCGGCCCACCAGCACGAAGCGGGTCTGCGCGTTCTCGGCGTCGTGGATCCCGGTCTCCAGCGCCTGCAGGCCGTACAGCGCGGCGGCGAACTCGCCCGCGAAGGCGGCGTCGTACTGGCCCTCCTGGACCAGGCGCGCGGCGTCCGCGTTCGAGGCGGCCGACTCCCAGTGGGCGTCCGGGAGGTTGTTCCTGAGCCAGTTGCGCACCTGCGGCTGGGCGGCCGGGTGCGCGGAGACCGTCTTGATGTCGGACAGCTGGGTTCCCGGCCTGACCAGCAGCGCGAAGGTGATCGACAGCAGCACCTCGCGGTAGATCATCAGCGGGGCGCCCGCGACCAGTTCGTCGAGGGTGGTGGTGATGCCGCCCTCGACGGAGTTCTCGATCGGCACGAACGCGGCCTCGGCCTCGCCGACGCGGACCGCGTCCAGCGCCGACTGCACGGACACGTACGGGATCAGCTCCCGGGTGGCGGCCTCGGGAAGGGTGCGCAGGGCGGCTTCGGTGAAGGTGCCCTCGGGACCGAGATACGCGTAGCTCGCTGGCATGCCTTCACCCTAATGGGCCCACGGGGACGCGGCTCACACGTCTCACGCGGGCCCCTCGGGCGGGTGAATCGAGCCGTGCACCGAGCCGGTTCCTCATCCCTCCAGCAGCCGCTGCCCCACGTACTCCCCCTGCGCGGCGCCGCCCGGCACCGCGAACAGGCCGCTCGCCTCGTGGCGGATGTACTTCGACAGGGCGTCGCCCCGGTCGAGCTTGCGCTGGAGCGGGACGAATCCGCGCAGCGGGTCGGCCTGCCAGCAGACGAAGAGCAGGCCCGCGTCGGGCACCCCGTCCGCGTCGATGCCGTCGTGGTACGAGAACGGGCGCCGCAGGATCGCCGAACCGCCGTTCTGGTCGGGCCGGGTGATGCGCGCGTGGGCGTTGATCGGGACCACGTACTCGCCCTTGGCGTCGGTCTTGTCGAGGTTCATCGCGGTCGTCCCGGAGCCGCCGGACAGGGGCGCCCCGTCGGCCTTGCGGCGGCCGATGACGTTCTCCTGGGCCTTCAGCGTCAGCTTCTCCCAGTCGTCGAGGAGCATGCGGATGCGGCGTACGACGGCGTAGGAGCCGTTCGCCATCCAGGACGGGTCGGCCGAGCCGGACGCGGGCACGAAGATGCGCCGGTCGAAGTCGGAGTCGGCCGGCTTCGGATTGCGGGTGCCGTCGATCTGGCCCATCAGGTTGCGCGCCGTCATGGGGTGCGCGGTGGCGCCCGGTGAGCGGTTGAAGCCGTTCATCTGCCAGCGCACCCGGGCGGCGCCGCCCGCGTCCTTCTGGATCGCGCGCAGGGCGTGGAAGGCCACGAGCGCGTCGTCGGCGCCGATCTGGACCCACAGATCGCCGTTGCTGCGGGCCTTGTCGAGCTGGTCGGAGGAGAAGTCGGGCAGTGGGTCGAGGGAGGCCGGGCGCTGCTTCTCCAGGCCGGTGCGGGAGAAGAAGCTGTGCCCGAAGCCAAAGGTGATCGTCAGCGACGAGGGGCCCGCGTCCCGGGCCACGTCCGTGTCGTCGTGCGCCGCGGGCTCGCCCGCCATCAGCCGCTCGGCCGTGGCCGACCAGCGACGCAGCAGCGCCGCCGCCTCCCTGCGGCCCGCGCCCGACGCCAGGTCGAAGGCGACGAGGTGGCCCTTGGCCTGGAGGCCCTCGGTGATGCCGGGCTGATGTTTCCCGTGAAACATCGCCCGGCCGGAGCCGACGGACGACAGCGGCGTGGCCGCGGCGGGGGCGGCCGCGTGGCCGACGGCGGCACCCGCCGCGCCGAGCACGAGCCCGGTGGCGCCGGCGGTGCCGATCAGGGTGCGCCGCGAGACGCCCCGCGCGGCGGGGGCCTCGGGCGGGACGCCCCCGTCCACAGGGGTGCGGGCCTGCGGGGTGGACTGGTCGGTCATGGTGCGGTTCAGCCGATCTGCGCGTTCTTGGAGACGGTCACCTGGTCGATGTCGGAGGTGCGCACGGTCACGGCGACCTTCCAGTCCCCGGCCATGGGGATCTGCACGTTGTTCGCCGTCCAGTGTCCGGTGGTGACGCGGTCGGGCGTGATGGGCAGCGGCCCGATCTTCCTGGCCTCGAGCGTGAGGGCGAGCTTGACCTCGGGGACGTCGAAGGCGCGGCCGTTGGGCCGGGTGACGTAGACGTGCAGTTCGTTGCCGCCCACGCGCGCGGGGTCGACGTCCACCGACACGACGCCCTTGCCGTCCGTGCCGCCGGTGTCGAACGGCATGGTCAGCGTCAGGGCGCCGGACGACGCGTCGGACGACGAGGACGAGGCCGACGAGGCCGCGGTGGCCGCCTTGGCGTCCAGCTCGGTGCGGCCGGGCTCCGTCTGCGTCAGGACGGTGGTGACGGCGAGCAGAGCGACGGCGACACCCGCCTCGGCGAGCACCGAGCGGCGCAGCCCGGAACGGTGCGGGTCCGCGTCGCGCAGCCGCTTCTTCTCCGCGGTGGCCACCGCGGCCTGCTGGCGGGCGAGTTGGGCGGCGCGCTCGGGGTCGTCGGACGCGCCGGAACCGGAGGCACCCGAACCGGACGCCGCGGAACCGGATGCCGCGGGCTTCTTGCCGCCGCCCGTGGTCCCGCCGCCCGTGGTGCCCTCGGCCGCCGCGTCCTCGGACGTGGCGGAGCCGGCGCTGACGCGCGCCTTCTCCCGCCGCGGGGTCTCGACGGGCGCCGTGTCCGCCAGCTGCGCCGTCCACCGCCGGGAGAACCACGCGATGCCGACCAGCACGCACACCAGGCCGATCTTCACGAGCAGCAGCTGCCCGTACGACGTGTCGGTGAACGCCGTCCAGGAGCCGAGCTGGCGCCAGGACTGGTAGACGCCGGTCGCGACGAGCGCGAGGACGCTGCCGAAGGCGACCTGGGAGAAGCGCCGTACCGCGGCGGACTCGATCAGGGTCTGCGAGCGGTACAGCGCGACCAGGAGTGCGCACAGTCCGCCCAGCCAGGCGGCGACGGCCAGCAGATGGACGACGTCGACCGGCATGGCGATGCCGGGCTGGAGCCCGGTGGAGGCGTGCTCGGCCATGGCCCAGCTCGCCGCGAGCCCCGCCGACACGACGAACCCGCCGATCGCGAGCCCGAAGGTGAGGTCCCGCTTCTCCTCGTCCTCGCGCTTGTCGTACGCGCCGAACAGCACGGCGATGAAGAGCGCCGCCGCGGCGAGCAGCAGCAGCCGGGACACCAGTGCCGCGCCCGTCTTGGTCTGCAGCACCTGCCCGAGCAGCCCCAGGTCGAAGATGTCGCCGACCTTCCCGGAGCTGGTGTAGGAGCCGCGCAGCAGGAGCAGCAGCAGCGTCGCGGCGGTCAGCGAGAGCCATCCGGAGACGACGAGCCGCTGCAGCGGCCGTACCCCCGAACCGCGCTGCCAGCAGGCGAGGACGAAGGCGGCGCCGCCGACCATGACGATGAAGCCGGCGTAGGAGAGATAGCGGCCGAAGCCGTACAGCCAGCCGACCACCCCGCCGCCGACCTCCTGGCCGACCACCTTGACCGAGGTCGTGGACGGGGCGCCGATGGAGAAGGTGAAGGCGCCCGCGACGGGATGGCTGTCCGCGGACACGACCTGCCACGACACCGTGTAGGTGCCGTCGGGCAGGCCGCTTCTGAGCTGCACGGCGTAGGACGTGCCGCTGACGTTGGACGGTTTTCCGGCGTCGACGCGCTTGCCCTTGGGGTCGAGCACGCGCAGCGAGTCGTCCGACGTGGCGACCTTCTCCGAGAAGGTGAGCGTGACCTGGCCGGGTGCCTTGTCGACCACCACCCCCTGCGCGGGGTCGCTGCCGGTCAGCGCGGCGTGCGCGGAGGCCGGCCCGGCACCGGCGAGGAGCACGCCGATGACGGCCAGGCACAGCAGCACCAGGGTCCGCAAACGGCGCGGGGTGATGGTCTGCGTCACGGTGGTCCCTCCCTCAGTGTCCGTTCGTGGGGTTGTACGTGGCGGCCTTCACCGGCATCTCAACCTTGATCGGCCCGGAGTCGGCGAAGTGGAGCTCGACGGTCACCTTCTCGCCCTCCTTCGGCTTCCGCTTCAGGTTCTCGAACATCAGGTGGTTGCCGCCGCTCCGGAACACCAGCCGGCCGTGGGCGGGGACGTCGAGCGACGTGACCTCCTCCATGGACTGTCCCACCGTCCTGTGGACGGTGACGCTGCCCGCGGCGTCGCTGGTGACGGAGGTCAGTTCGTCCTTCGCGCCGCCCTTGTTGGCGATCGTGAGGAAGCCCGCGGCCATGTCGGAGACCGGCTGCGGCATGTAGGAGGAGCTGACGGACAGATCGGCCTTCGCGTCGCCGGAGCCGGACCCGGAGCCGCCGCAGGCCGTGAGGGCCAGGGCTCCGGCTATCACGGTGGCGGGCACGGCGAGGTGCCTCACGGGTTCTCCCCCTTGACGATCTTGGGCAGATCCTTGGTGTAGTCGTCGACGGTGGCCTGGTCGTCGTAGAGGAGGTAGCCGCCGTCGTTCTTCGGCGAGAACGCGATGACCTGGGTGCCGTGCACCGAGACGGTCTTGCCGGTCTTCTTGTCCTTGTGCGTCGGCTCGATGGAGATGCCCATCGTGCGGGCGCCGGCCTGGATGGTGGCGAAGTCGCCGGTCAGGCCCACGAACTGCGGGTCGATGCCCTTGAGCCACTTGCCGAGCTCGGCGGGGGTGTCGCGTCCCGGGTCGGTGGTGACGAACACGACCCGCAGCTTGTCCTGCTCGGTCTTGGGCAGCGCCTTCTTCGCCACCGCGATGTTGTTCATCGTCAGCGGGCAGACGTCGGGGCAGTGGGTGTAGCCGAAGTAGATCAGCGTCGGGCGGCCGGCCGTCTCCTTGCGGAGGTCGTACTTCTTGCCCTGGGTGTCGGTCAGGACCATGTCCGGCTTCTCGAAGGGCTTGTCGAGTACGTACGCGGCCTTGTGCGAGGTGTCCTCGGAGACCACCGACACGGGCGACTTGCCGTCGTCACCGCTGCCGCAGGCGGAGAGGGTCAGGGTGGCGGCGGCGAGCAGCGCGGCCGCGGCGAACGTCTTCTTGCGCATAGAAAAATGTCCCAGATGTGAGAGCTCCGGTGTGCACCGGGGGGCGTGCGGGGCACGCGCCCCCGGCGTCACACGCGGACGGACGGTCCTCAGGCGTCGCTGCGGCGGCGGCCGGCGAGCACGCCGTACGCCACGCCCAGAGCGCCGACGACGATGCCCACCACGCCCAGCACGCGCGCGGTGGTGTCGGTGCCGTCGGAGCCCGCCGAGGTGTCGGCAGCCGTGTTCTCGGTGTTCTTGGAGTTGTCGGACGCGTCCTCGGCGGTCGAGCCGTGATGGCCGTCCTCGGCGGCGGTGAGGGTGAGCACCGGGGCCGGGTTCTCCGGCTCCTCCTGGCCCTTGTGCTGCACCTCGATCCAGCGGACGACGTCCTTGTCCGAGTACGTCTGCAGCGCCTTGAACGTCAGCTGGTCGGCGTCCTCGGGCAGGGTGCCGACGGAGACCGGGAACTTCTGGAAGAAGCCGGGTCCGACGCCGCCGTTCTTCGCCGTCCAGGTGATCTTGGAGACGGCCTCGTCGATCTTCTCGCCGTGCATCTCGATCGGCTTGGCCAGCTTGGCCTTGGTGACCTTGATGTCCCAGCCGTCCATCGGCTGCGGCATGGCGGAGGCCAGCGGGTGGTCGGCGGGGAACGTGACCTCGAGCTTGGTGGTCGAGGCGTCGTCCCGCTCGTTGGGGACCTTGAAGTCGATGACCGCGTAACCGCCCTTGGCGGCCGTGCCCTCGGGCTGCACGCTGACGTGGGCGAGCGCGGGCGACGACAGGACGAGGACGGCCGAGGCGGCGAGGACGCCGGTGGCCGCGAGGCGGGAAGCCTTCATGAACGGATGCACTCCACTTCGGGTTTCGAGTGAGGTTCGGTGACGAGGGACGCGCGGCGCGGATACGCGGGCACGCGCGTGGGCCGCACGACGGCGGCCCCTCTCCCGGTCTCGATGGAGTGGCGGTGCCGTCGTGTCAGGCGGCGAGGCGGAGCGCCGCGGTCGGCGGGCCGCGCCTGATCACCGTGTGCTGAAGTGCGGTGGTACGGGGCTTCGGTGGCGCGAGCAGGGCGGTGCGCGGCGGGCGCGGGCCCGTCTCGGGAGCGGCCGGGAGCCCGGCGCGCAGGGCGCGCACCAACGCGAGCGCCCCGCGCAGGGAGCGTACGAGCGCGCCCTCGGCGACCGACTGGGCCGACAGCGCGGACAGTTCGGAGAGCTGCAGCAGGGCCAGGTCCCCGCGGCGCAGCAGCCAGCCCGCGGCGATCGCCGCGAGGACGTGGGCGAGCAGCATCGGCAGGGACGGCAGCAGCGACGTCACGGAGCCGGAGCCGGCCAGCGCGTCCGCCGGGTGGCGCATGGAGCTCATGTCCATGCCCGGGGCGGTCTCCGGTGACAGGCGCGCGTCGGCGAGGATCCGGCGGGCCTGGGCGGGGCTGATCGCCGCGGCGGTGGTGCCGCACACCAGCCGCGCCGCGCGTTCGACGAGTGTGGCGTCGGCCGCCGTGTGCACCGAGGCCATGGACGGCATCGAGGCCATCGACGGCATCGAGGCCATGGAGGACGGCGAGGCCGCGGACGCCGTGTGCTGCCCCAGCCCGAACAGCGTGTGCAGCGCGGTCTGTCCGGCCGCGAGCAGGGCCACGATGCCGGGCAGCGAGCGGACGCGTCCGGCGAGCGGCACCACGACCAGGACGGTGCCCAGGAGTGCCGCGCCCAGGGTCCACAGCGGGACCGTGGCGCAGGAGGCGAGGGTGTGGCCGCCCGCGGCCAGCACGACGCAGACCGCGGCGAACACCGAGGCCCTGAACATCCGGAGACCGTTTCCGGAGCGCGCCGCGCGCTGGTGGGGGGCAGTCATGGCGGCCCAATCATCGCACTGGCGCCAGGAGCGCCGTACGGCAGGTCCGCAAGGTTCCGCAGGGTCCGGAAGATCACTCTCTGGTACGAGCCGCCCGCACATACACCGATTCCGTTCCGGACGCATCGCCCATATGGGCTGCATCACGTCAACTCTGTGCTTACACAGGTGTACGCGCGGCAATAAGAAACGGTATGTCGAGCCGCGGCCTGGAGGCTGGAGCATGAGCATCTGGTGGTCACTCCACTTGCGGCGTGACGCTGCGAGCGTTCCGCTCGCGAGACGCCTGCTGCTCGGCACGATGGAGTCGGCGGGCGTCGACCCCGACATCTCCTACGACCTCTCGGTGGCCCTCAGCGAGGCCTGCGCGAACGCCGTGGAGCACGGCGGGGGCACCGTGCCCTCGGAGGCGTACCGGGTCACCGCCTATCTCGACGGCGAGAAGTGCCGCATCGAGGTCACCGACTCGGGACCGGGCTTCGCCCCCTCCCCGGCCCCGCGCCCCGTCCGCGCCGACTCCGAGCACGGCCGGGGCCTTTATCTGATCCGCGAACTCGCCGACCACGTCCACATCGCCGTCAAGCCCGGCCGCGAGGGCACGATCGTCAGCTTCGACAAGATCCTCAAATGGCGGGAGGACGCACCGCTGATGGCGGTGTGAGGCACTCCGGCCGACCGGCGGCGGAGTTGCCGGACCCGAACGCCGAATCCCCGTGGTACGCGACCACCGGGGGAGGTCAGTCACCGACCAGGGGCGTAGCGCCGTGGGAGCT
This sequence comes from Streptomyces sp. NPDC057616, assembly GCF_042800575.1. Classification (NCBI taxonomy): domain Bacteria; kingdom Bacillati; phylum Actinomycetota; class Actinomycetes; order Kitasatosporales; family Streptomycetaceae; genus Streptomyces; species Streptomyces sp. NPDC057616. The sequence goes on along the minus strand of NZ_JBHVGU010000017.1, from coordinate 92,024 downwards.
CACGGCCGCCGCACAAGGCTGACTTCCGCGGATTCACAGCTCGTTCTCAGTCCCGCCCTACGTCCCTGACGGGCGGTGTCCCTACGGTCGCGCCCATGACGGGCAACCGCGAGGCACGGCGTTGAGCGACCGTGCGGACGAGACGCTGGCGCGGGCCGCCGTGGCCGCGCTGACCGGGCAGCTCGCCCTGGCCCCCAAGCCGGGGCTGCCCGACCCGCGCGACCTCGGCGCCCGCGCCCTGTGCCCGGACCACGATTCCCTGCGCTGGTCGGCCAAGGCCCTGGCGCCGGGCCTCGCGGCGATGGCCGCCGCCGCCCGCCGCACCGGCGCGCCCACGCCGGTGCTCCGCGTGGAACTGGGTGCGATCGGCCGGTCCACCGAACACTCGGTGGGCCTGGCCGGCGGCGGTCACCGGGGCGCCCTGTGGGCGCTCGGTCTGCTCGTCGCGGCGGCCGCGTTCGACCCCCTGGCCGGGGGACGCGACGTGGCCGCGGCCGCCAAGAAGATCGCCGCCTTCAGGGACCGGGGCGCCCCGCGCCGGCCTTCGCGCGGCTCGTCGGTCTCGGCGAAGTACGGCGCGGCGGGCGCCCGGGGCGAGGCCCGCGCCGGCTTCCCGCACGTACGCCGGGCGCTGGACGCCCTCGCCCGGTCCCGCGCGGCCGGCGCCACGGAACCGCAGGCACGCCTCGACGCCCTGCTCACCGTGATGTCCACCCTCCAGGACACCGAACTCCTGCACACCGCCGGACCCTTGGGGCTGCGGCACGTGCAGGCGGGAGCCCGCGCCGTCCTCGACGCGGGCGGCACCGCGACCGAGGCCGGCGCCGCGGCGCTGCGGACCCTGGACGGAGACCTGCACGCGCGCGCGTGGAGCCCACGCGGCAGCGCTGGCCTGCTCGCGGGCGCCCTGTTCCTGGACTCGCTGCCGGCGGCCACGCCGGTCCGGCCCGGCCGGCCGCGCGGCGGGGTCACTCCCCCGCGAGCACCTTCCGCAGCACCTCGAGCGCCTCCGGGTACGCCCGCTCCCGGGGCGTCCCGTACCCGACGACGAGCCCCTGCGCCCGGTCCGGACCGGGCGTGTGCCAGTGGTCGCCCAGGTGCCCGACCGCGAGCCCCTCCGCCGCGGCCCGCTTCAGCGTCTCCTCCTCGTCGGCGACCTCCACGAGCGCGTGCAGCCCGGCGGCGATCCCGCGCACCTCGCACCGGTCGCCGAGCCGGTCGAGCAGCTGGTCCCGGCGTCTGCGGTAGCGCAGCCGGCAGGCGCGCACATGGCGGTCGTAGGCATGGCTGTCGATGAGCTCGGCGAGCGCCAGCTGGCCGATGGACTCGGTGTGGTGGTCGCTGTGCAGCTTGGCGTCGGCCACCGTGTCGACGAGATGCGGCGGCAGGACCATCCAGCCGAGCCGGAGCGCCGGCCCGAGCGTCTTGGAGGCCGTGCCCAGATAGACGACCTGCCCCGGCGCCATCCCCTGCAGCGCGCCGACGGGCTGCCGGTCGTAGCGGAACTCCCCGTCGTAGTCGTCCTCGACGATCAGCCCGCCGCGCGCGCGGGCCCAGTCCGTGACCGCCCGCCGCCGCTCGGGGTGCAGCGTCACACCGGTCGGGTACTGATGGGCCGGCGTCACGACCACGGCCGCGGCGTCCCCCAGCTCCCGGGCGCACACGCCCCGTTCGTCGACCCGAACGGGCACCACGTGCCCGCCGTTGCGCCGCACCACCTCCCGGTGGAAGGGCAGCCCCGGGTCCTCCATGGCGATCGTGTCCCCGTCGAGCACGCGCGTGAGCAGCGCGAGCCCCTGCACGTACCCCGAGGTGATCACGATCCGTTCGGGCGGCGCGATGACGCCGCGGGCCCGCCCCAGATACTCCGACAGCGCGGTGCGCAGCTCGAGCCGGCCGCGCGGGTCCCCGTAGTCGTAGGCCAGCAGCGGGGCCGTCGCTATGGCCCGGCGCAGCGCCCGCAGCCAGGCCGCCGCCGGGAACGCCCCGACGTCCGGGCTGCCCGGCCGCAGGTCGAAACGCGGCGTACGCGCGCGTGCCGCCGCCTCCGGCGCCCCGGCGTCGAGCGAGGGCAGGGAGGCGACCTGCGTGCCCGACCCCTGCCGGGCGGTCAGGTACCCCTCGGCGACGAGCTGGTCGTAGGCCGCCTTGGCCGTGCCCCGGGAGATGCCGAGCTCCTCGGCCAGCCGCCGGGTCGCCGGCAGCCGGGTCCCGGGCGCCAGCCGCCCGTCCCGCACGGCGTCGCGCAGAGCCCGTTCGAGCCCGACCCGCCGCCCCTCGCCGTCGTCGGTCTCCAGATGCAGATCGACACCGACACCGGCCAAGAAGCCGTCCACCTATCAACCCCCGTGAGCGAGAGCGCCCCTTCTTCCGGGGGCGCGAGGAACTGCGCGACCGGCCCACGACTACCCGCGGACCGCATGGAAATGGCCGGGCACCACCTTCGTACCCGGCCATCGATCCGACGTCAGCCCTTGAGCGAGGCCATCCAGGACTCGACCTCGTCGGAGCGGCGCGGCAGCCCCGCCGACAGGTTCCGGTTGCCGGACTCCGTCACCAGGATGTCGTCCTCGATCCGCACCCCGATGCCGCGGTACTCCTCGGGCACCGTCAGATCATCGGCCTGGAAGTACAGCCCCGGCTCGACGGTGAGGCACATGCCCGGCTCCAGCGTGCCGTCGACGTACGACTCCACCCGCGCGGCGGCGCAGTCGTGCACGTCGAGACCGAGCATGTGCCCGGTGCCGTGCAGCGTCCAGCGCCGCTGGAGCCCGAGCTCCAGCACCCGCTCCACGGGGCCCTCGACGAGACCCCACTCGACGAGCCGCTCGGTGAGCACGCGCTGCGCGGCGTCGTGGAAGTCGCGGTACTTGGCACCCGGCCTGACGGCCGCGATGCCGGCCTCCTGGGCGTCGTACACGGCGTCGTAGATCTTCTTCTGGATCTCGCTGAAGCGGCCGTTGATCGGCAGCGTGCGGGTGACGTCCGCGGTGTAGTACGTGTGCGTCTCGACGCCCGCGTCCAGGAGCAGCAGCTCGCCGGAGCGCACCGCCCCGTCGTTGCGCACCCAGTGCAGCGTGCACGCGTGCGGACCGGCGGCGGCGATGGTGCCGTAGCCGACGTCGTTGCCCTCCACGCGCGCGCGGAGGAAGAACGTGCCCTCGATGTAGCGCTCCGAGGTCGCCTCGGCCTTGTCGAGGACCTTCACGACGTCCTCGAAGCCGCGCACGGTCGAGTCGACCGCCTTCTGCAGCTCGCCGATCTCGAACTCGTCCTTCACCAGCCGCGCCTCGGACAGGAAGACGCGCAGCTCCTCGTCCCGCTCGGCGGTGACCTTGTCGGTCAGGGCCGCCTCGATCGCGGCGTCGTACCCGCGCACGACGCGCACCGGGCCGGTGGCCTCGCTCAGGGCCGCGGCCAGCTCGCGCACGTCGGAGGCGGCGATGCCGTACAGCTTCGCGGCCTCGGTGAGGGAGTGCCGGCGCCCGACCCACAGCTCGCCCTGGCCGGACAGCCAGAACTCGCCGTTCTCGCGGTCGGAACGCGGCAGGAGGTAGATCGTCGCCTCGTGGCCGTCGGCGGTGGGCTCCAGGACCAGGACGCCGTCCTCGGTCTGGTTGCCGGTGAGGTACGCGTACTCCACCGACGCGCGGAACGCGTACTCCGTGTCGTTCGAGCGCGTCTTCAGGTTGCCCGCCGGGATCACCAGCCGCTCGCCCGGGAAGCGCGCGGAGAGCGCGGCGCGGCGCGCGGCGGTCTCGGCGGCCTGGGCGATCGGCTCCAGGTCGTGCAGCTCCGTGTCGGCCCAGCCGGACTTCATGCTCTCGGCCAGCTCGTCGGAAACGCCCGGGTACAGGCCGTTCTTGCGCTGCTTGATCGGCTCTTCGCTCTCTTCCGGGGTCTCCGGTGTGAGCTCGTCGGCCACGGTCATCCTCCTCGATACGGCACTGGACCCCCTCCATCGTACGGTCGTACGGAAGGGGGCCCAGGGTCGGAAGTCCTGTTCCGGCGGCTGCCGGCAGCTACTCGAAGCGTGCCGCCAGCAGCACGACGTCCTCCTCGTCCGCCGCCTCGTCCAGCCCGTCGGGCAGCACCGTGCGCAGCACGTGGTCCGCGATCGCGTCCGGATCGTCGCGCAGCGCCCTCGGCACCCCGGCCGCCGCCGCGTGCAGCCGGGCGAAGGCGCGGTCGGTGGGGTCGCCGGTGCGGTGCAGCAGCCCGTCGGTGTAGAGGAGCACCGTCTCGCCGCGCTCCGCCTCCAGCTCCACGCTGGGCGCCTCCCAGCAGGCGAGCATGCCGAGCGGCGCGGACACCGACGTCTCCACGAACTCCGTGCGCCGCTCGCCCACCAGCAGCGGCGGGCAGTGCCCGGCACCGGCCAGCGTGATCTTGCGCAGCGCGGGCTCGCAGTAGGCGAACAGGGCGGTGGCGGAGCGCGCGGGCTCGGTCAGCCGCAGCAGCAGTTCGAGATCGGACAGCACGGCGACCGGGTCCTCGCCCTCCATCACGGCGTACGCGCGCAGGGAAGCTCTCAGCCGTCCCATCGCGGCCACCGCGCTCGGCCCGGAGCCCGTCACCGAGCCCACCGCGAGTCCGAGGGCGGCGTCCGGCAGCGGCAGCGCGTCGAACCAGTCGCCGCCGCCGCGCGGACCGGTGCGGTGCCGGGCGGCGAGCTGCACGCCGGCCACGCGGGGGAGCCGGGACGGCAGCAGCTCCTCCGACATGGTCGCCATGCACGCGCGCGTGCGCTCCACCTCCACCAGCCGGGCCAGGTGCTCGCCGGCGTAGCGCGCGTAGAGCCCGACGAGGTGGCGCTGGCGTTCGTTCGGCTCGGCGGGCTCGTCGTAGAGCCAGACGGCCGCGCCCAGCCGGCCCGCGTTCTCGCGGGACAGGGGGAGCGCGTAGCACGCCGCGTAGCCGAGGCGGGCGGCCACTTCGCGGTGGCGCGGGTCGAGCCCGTCCTCGGCGAAGAGGTCCGGCTCGGCGATCTCGCCGTCCGCGCCCGGCAGTCCGTCGAGGATGCGGCCGTAGGACATGGCGCTGCGCGGCACCGTCTCGATGTGACCGAGATCGGCGCGGGCGAGGCCGAGGCCGATCGTCGTGTCGGGGCCGAGCCCGTCACCGGGCTCCAGGACGACGAGACCGCGCCGGGCGCCCACGAGGGCGGCTCCGGCGCGCAGCACCTCCGTCAGGGCGTCGGACAGTGCGTCCGTGCGCGCCAGGCGTTCGGTGAGTTCGTGCAGTGTCGTGAGGTCCGAGACCCAGCCGGCGAGCCGGTCGGTGAGCAACGCACCTGGTGGGTGCGGCGGAGAGACCGGGGACGCACCGGAAGCTGCGGGCGCGGGCGCGACAGTGTGTGCGGGCGAGGGAACCGTTGAATCGATTCCAGCCACTTTCGGAAGGTGAGGGGCGTTCATGGCGTCCGGCTTTCCGACCGGTGCGTACTGCTCAAAAGCATCGCAAACCCCCATGTCATTCTGCGTCGCCAGCAGTGTCTCCACATGTACACGCACTCGTGAGGGGATGTCCAGCATTGTCCTGCCGGGATTCCTGGTGTCCAGGGGCAACCAGTGGTCCCTCCGTCCAAAAGCAAATTTGGCTTAAAACTGACTCGGGTTACGGCCTATTGCGGTCGACTGGGTTTGCTCCACAGAGCGTCACAGCGGTCGTGATGGGTACGTACTCGGTGAAGGCCAGGGGTGGTTGCCGCCACCCGGAACCTGGTGCCCGACCCGGGCGTCTTAGCCACCGACGACCGTGCCCCATCCTCCCGTGGCAGAGGCGAAGAGAAATACACGGGACGGCAAAACGCCAGACTTCGCCACCCCCGCGCCACGCCCATGCTTTTGATGGATGCAGCATGGACGAGGCTGCCACGGATGCAGTCAACGTTCGACCCATAGGGGTTCCCCGTGCCCATGGCCGGGGTGTGATGCGCCAACAGGTACGCACAGTGCAGTGATCGACACATGGTGTGATGTGGCCCACGGTGTTGCCAGCGGTGCAACGGAAAGGAACGAGCGCTCATGCGCGAGATCCTCGGAAGGCGACGCAGGCTCCTGTCCCAGCGCAACGACGGAAGGCCTGAGTTGATCGGCGCGGCCCTGACCTTCGCGACGGAATGGCAGTGGCCCGTACTCCCGGGCGTGACGGCGGACCCGCAGGGGCACTCCCGCTGCGGCTGCCCCGACGCGGACTGCACGGTGCCCGGTGCGCACCCCTTCGACCCCGGCCTCCTCGCGGCCACCACCGACGCCCGGATGGTGCGCTGGTGGTGGAGCAACCGGCCCGCCGCGCCGATCGTCCTGGCCACCGGCGGCAAGGCCCCCTGCGCGGTGAGCCTGCCGGCCCTGGCCGCCGCGCACACTCTGACCGCGCTCGACCGGATGGGCATGCGCCTCGGCCCGGTCGTCGCCTCGCCCAGCCGCTGGGCGATCCTGGTGCGGCCGTACTCCATGGAGCAGCTCGGCGAACTGCTCTACGCCAAGGACTTCGTCCCCGGCTCCCTCCGCTTCCACGGCGAGGGCGGCTACCTCGCCCTGCCCCCGTCCGAGACCGGCGAGGGCGAGATCCGCTGGGAGCGCGCGCCGCTGCCCGGTTCGGCCTCCCCGTGGGTGCCCGACGTCGAGGCCGTGGTGGACGCCGCCGTCGAGGCCCTCACTCGTACGGGTGTGAGCGCGCCCGAGTTGTAGGGGTGTCGGGCGCGCACGGGTCCGCGCGCCCTCCGGCGGTGGCTATCTTCCGCATCATGCTGCGACATTCCGGGACACGACCCACAGACCCCAAAAAGGTCCGCCTCCTCGCGCTGGCGGCCGTCGTGGCATGCGCGGTCGCGCTGCCGCTGGCCGTGGCGTCCGCCGGGCCTGCGGACGACGAGGGCCGCACCGTCGTCCGCGCCCCCGCCCGCGAGGCCGTACGGCCCTCCCCGGTCGACGAGGACGCCAAGGCGGGTTCCGCCGCCCCCTCCAGCTCTCCGCTGCTGCTCGGCCTGGGCCTGGCCACCGCCGTGCGCTGCGGGCCCGAACTCACCTCCCCCGACGGCATCGAGGCGCAGACCTGCGTGCTCACGCAGGGCGACGACACCTGGGCGCGCACCTACTACCGCAATGTGACGGGCGAGGCGCTGGACTCCGTGCTGAGTCTCATGGGGCCGGGCGGCCGGACGGTGCAGATGAAGTGCGCCGTGGGCGCCGACGACGAGCCGGGCATGTGCGAGACGCCCCGGCAGCACAGCCGGAGCGGGCCTTCCGCCTACACGGCCGTCGCGGAATTCGCGGGGCGGGCGGCGAACGGTCCGCTGCTGCTCCGTTCCGGAAGCAACTCCTCGGCGGCCACCGGTAGTTGACGCCCAGTTGCATTCTGTAAAGAAGCTCCGGACAGAAAAAGGCCCGGTTGCTGGCGACGGGGGATGCACCAGCAACCGGGCTACTCGAACGGTAACAAGAGATCGGCGGTTCGCAAATTCGATCCCGCCTTTCCAGTCACGTATTTGCTGGAACCGGGCGGGACTTGCGAGCGGATCAGGCAAGTCCGGATGATCGGGTTCAGCTGACCGGTCGGTCAGCCGGACCCGATCGTGCCGGATCGGTCAACTGAGCGTGACCTGCCGGTTGGTGAGGCCGCCACGGGCGCGGCGCTCCTCGGCGGTCAGCGGCGCGTCCGTGGCGAGGGCCGCCGCGAGACGCTCGGCGAACTCGGCCGCCGGCTTCTCGACGTCGTCCGCCGAGACGCCGCTCGGCAGGTCCCAGACCGGCACGGTGAGCCCGTGAGCGCGGAAGGAACCCACGAGGCGGGTGCCGTCACCGAGGCTCGAGCGGCCCGCCGCGTGCAGCCGTGCGAGGGCGTCCAGAAGCTGCTCCTCCGGGTGCGGCATGACCCAGCGCAGGTGGTTCTTCTCCGGGGTCTCGCACCAGTAGGCGGCGTCGACGCCGGTGAGCCGGGCGGTCGGGATGGCCGCGGCGTTGGCCCGCTCCAGCGAGGCGGTCACCTCCGGCGTGGCGTTGTCCGCGTCCGGGACCCAGAACTCGAAGCCGCTGTGCACAACTGGCTCGAACGCGCCTTCGGGGTCGAGCAGATCCTGCAGCCGCGGGCCGTCGGCCGGAGCGCGGCGGCCCTCGACCGGCGTGCCCGGCTTGGCGGCCAGCGCGCGCTGCAGGTTGTCGGCGAGGTCGCGGCTGACGTCGCCGGACGCCGTGTCGTTCTGCAGGCCCAGCAGCACCGAGCCGTCGTCGCGGCGCAGCGCCGGCCACGCCATCGGCAGCACGGTCGCGAGCGTCACGGAGGGCACACCCTCGGGCAGGCCGTCCTTCAGGGTCAGTTCGACGGTGGCCGCGGGCACCAGCTCGCGCAGCGCCACCCAGTCGCACTCGCCGGTGATGCCCTCGAAGGGGCGGTGCACCAGCTCGGTCGCGGCGTGCGCGGCGGCCCGTCCGTGACAGGCCTTGTAGCGCCGGCCACTGCCGCAGGGGCAGGGCTCGCGCGCGCCGACAACCGGGACCTCTCCGTCCGTGATCTGCGGCTTGGCCTTCGTCTGAGGTCGCTTCTTGGCCATCGTGGGTGTCTCCCGGTTACGGCTCGTCTGGTACGGCGGGAGCCTAGCCGTTCACACCGTGACCCACGGAAACCCGCGACCCGTTCGTTTCGGATCCTGCGGACGACGCCGTCCGGTCAGTCCCGATCGTCGAAGGCGTCGGCGAAGCCCCGGGACGGCATCTGCGGAATCCGCGACGCCGACGGGGAGGTGACGCGCGTAGGAAAAGGCTCGCGCACCGGCCCGGCCTCGCGGTCCGGGATGCCCTCGTGCACCACGACCCACACCGTGACCTCGCCGCGGGCGTCGTCCCGGACGCCCCAGTCGTCGGCCAGTGCGGTGATGATGTTCAGGCCGCGGCCGCCGTGCGCCGTGATCGACGGGGTGGCCGGAGCCGGGCGGGTGGGTCCGCCACCGTCCGTGACCTCCACCGTGAGCCGGCCGCCGCGATCCACCTGCCAGGCCGCCCGTACGTCGCCGTCACCGGAGAGGGCGTCGCCCAGCGGCCGGCCGTGCTTGCACGCGTTGCTCAAGAGTTCGGACAGAATCAGAACGGCATCGTCGATGACCGCGTCCGACACACCGCCCGTGCGCAGTTGCTCGCGCATACGGTGTCTCGCCTGCCCCACGCCCGCAGGCCCATGGGGTACGGCCATGCTCGACGACGTGGGCACCTCCTGTGCCACCACCAACGCCACCCCCGAGACCTCCTTTGCCCCACGCCACGGTGTGGATGCCCCAATGGCCTGTACCGGAAACCGGCCATTCCACGTTCAGTGACGCATTCGCAACGATCGAACACGGAGCGAACGCGCCGGAGCACTCCCTGTAGCCGTATGGCTGGATTTCGACTGTGGCCAAGTCAGGAGAATGGTGCCGAAGGGGTGCATGGGTCAAGGGTTCTTCACAGGTCTTTACCACTGAAGCGGGTTCGGACAGTGACGAAAGCGGCTCAGCGGTCGAGCCGGTGCAGAACGGCGCGTGGCCGGTTGGTGATGATGGCGTCGACGCCCAGGTCGGCGCAGAGGTCCACGTCCTCGGGCTCGTTCACGGTCCATACGTGCACCCGGTGGCCGGCCCGCTTCAGCCGCTCGATGTACGCGGGGTGGTTGCGCACGATGCGGATCGAGGGGCCCGCGATCCGGACACCCGCCGGCAGCCGTCCGTCGCGCAGCCGCGGGGAGACGAACTGCAGCAGGTAGACCGTCGGCAGCGACGGCGAGGCGGCCTGTACGCGGTGCAGCGACCGCGCCGAGAAGCTCATGACGCGCACGGGGGACTCTTCGGCCGAGGCCGGGGCGTCCAGGCCGAAACGCTTCAGCTGCACCAGCAGCCGCTCCTCCACCTGACCGGCCCAACGGGTCGGGTGCTTGGTCTCGATCGCCAGCTCCACCCGCCGGCCCGCGTCCGCGACCAGCTCCAGCAGCCGCTCCAGCGTCAGTACGGAGGTGTCCTGGCGGTCCTCGGGCAGGAACTCCCAGTCGGGCTCCTCGTCGCGGTTGCGCCAGAACTCCCTGTTCTTGCGCGAGCCGAAGTCCAGGGCGGCGAGGTCGGCCAGCTCCAGCGCGGACACCGCGCCCCGCCCGTTGGACGTACGGTTGACGCGGCGGTCGTGGACGCAGACGAGATGGCCGTCGGCCGTCAGGCGCACATCGCACTCGAGGGCGTCGGCGCCGTCCTCGATCGCCTTCTTGTACGCGGCCAGGGTGTGCTCGGGAGCCTCTTCGGAGGCTCCGCGATGGGCGACGACTTGGATCCGGTGCTGCCGTGCGTGAGTCACCGCGTCATGGTGCCACCGCTGCCGGGTAGTCGTGCGATCGGAGGAGCATAGATTGCGCCCCTTTTGCCTGTCATGGCCTATATAAAGAATGGCCCCGGACCCACAGGCACGGCTTATGGTGCCCTGACGGCTCATGGGAAAGGCTGACGGCATACAAAAGAACATGCACAGCTGCATCGCGCCGGACCGTCGACCAACGTGAACGAGCGTGACCGAGTGCGACCGAGAAGAACAGCCGTGGACCGAGGAGACAAGCTGTGAGCACCGAGAACGAGGGCACCGCGGTACCCCCGGCCCCGTCCGCACCCCCCGTGCCGGTGGACGCTCCCACTCCCTCGGCACCCGACGCCTCCGGGGGGAGCGCCCCGACGGCGCCGCTTCCGCCGGTGCCTCCGAGCGCCCCCGGCGCCGCGGAGCAGGAGCTGGTGCACGCGGGCCACACCCCCGCCTACGCGGCCGCGGGGTCGCAGGACCCGCAGGGGCCGGGCGCCCCGCAGGGCCACGGGCCCGGAGAGTCCCAGGGCTCGGCCCCGGACGCCTCCTGGCCGCCCCCGCCGCCCGCCACCCCGTCCTACGCGGACCCGGGTTCCGGCGGCGGTGCGCACGCCGGCGGTTCCGACACCGGCGGCCCGGGCGGCGGTTGGGGCACCACCTACCAGCAGCCCGCGCCGAAGTCGGGCCGCGGCGGCATCGTCGCCGCGATCCTGGTGGCCGCGCTCGTCGCCGGCGGCCTGGGCGGCGGCCTCGGCTACACGCTGGCCAAGAACAACGACTCCTCCGGCTCCACGACGGTCTCGGCCTCCGACAGCGGCGGCTCCGTCAAGCGCGACCCGGGCACGGTGGCGAACGTGGCCGCCAAGTCCCTGCCCAGCACGGTGACCATCCAGGCCGAGTCCACCAGCGGCGAGGGCGGCACGGGCACCGGCTTCGTCTTCGACACCCAGGGCCACATCGTCACCAACAACCACGTCGTCGCGGACGCGGTCGACGGCGGCAAGCTCACGGCCACCTTCCCGAACGGCAAGAAGTACGACGCCGAGGTCGTCGGCCACGCACAGGGCTACGACGTGGCGGTCATCAAGCTCAAGAACGCCCCGTCCGACCTCAAGCCGCTGACCCTGGGCAACTCCGACAAGGTGGCCGTGGGCGACTCCACGATCGCCATCGGCGCCCCCTTCGGCCTGTCCAACACGGTGACGACGGGCATCATCAGCGCCAAGGACCGCCCGGTCGCCTCCAGCGACGGCACCGGCAGCAACGCGTCGTACATGAGCGCCCTGCAGACCGACGCCTCGATAAACCCCGGCAACTCCGGCGGCCCGCTCCTGGACGCCGCGGGCAACGTCATCGGTATCAACTCCGCGATCCAGTCCACCAGCAACGGCGGACTCGGCGGCAGCGGCAGCCAGTCCGGCTCGATCGGCCTGGGCTTCGCGATCCCGATCAACCAGGCCAAGTTCGTGGCCCAGCAGCTGATCAAGAACGGCAAGCCGGTCTACGCGAAGATCGGCGCGTCGGTCTCCCTGGAGGACTCCAGCAGCGGCGCCAAGATCACCGAGCAGGGCGCCAGCGGCTCCGACGCCGTCGAGTCGGGCGGCCCCGCCGCCAAGGCTGGCCTCAAGCCCGGCGACGTGATCACCAAGCTCGACGACCACGTGATCGACTCCGGGCCCACCTTGATCGGCGAGATCTGGACGCACAAGCCCGGCGACCAGGTCACGATCACCTACGAGCGCGACGGCAAGACCCACACCGTCCAGCTCACCCTCGGCTCCCGCACCGGCGACAGCTGACCCACCGACCCACGCGCGCGTGCCTCCCCGGGTTCGCGACATCTGGCCCACGCGCGCGCGTGCCCACCCGTTACTCTGGTCCCCGCGCTGCTCGTGATCGGCGGCGCGGGGAGGCGTGCCCGAGCGGCCGAAGGGAACGGTCTTGAAAACCGTCGTGGCAGCGATGTCACCGTGGGTTCAAATCCCACCGCCTCCGCCCACGTCCTGGACGTAGCGGGTCTGCAGGGGTGCCACTTCTCCGAGTGGCGCCCCTGACCGTTTTCCGGGCTCCGGGCGTCCTGGGTCAGGTCAGGCCGCCGCGTTCGCAGACCAGGCGGGCGACCTCGCGGAGCTTGACGTTGTTCTCCTGCGAGTAGCGGCGCAGCACGTCGAAGGCCTGGTCCTCGGAGAGGCGGTGGCTGCCCATGACGATGCCCATCGCCTCGCCGATGGTGTGGCGGGTGGAGAGGGCCTTCTCCAGCTGGGAGTGCGTGCGCGCGCTGGAGAAGGAGACCGCGGCGTGGGAGGCCAGCAGCCAGCCCGCCAGTTCACTGGCCTCGGTGAAGACGCCGGGGCGGCGCGAGTAGATGTTCAGCGCGCCGAGCTCTTCCTCGTCCGTGTAGAGCAGGAAGCCCATCATGCTGCCGATGCCGAGCTCGTGGGCCTGGGGCCCGAACGCGGGCCAGCGTGGCTGTTTCTCGGTGAAGTCCGGGATCCGGAACACCCGCTCGCCGTCCTTGGTGCGGGCGGCGTCGAAGCACGGCCCCTCGCGCAGCCGTTCCTGCAGCCGGTCGCTGTCGTTGACCAGTTGCTCCGTCGGCGCCAGCGTCTGCACCTGACTGCCGTGCAGGACGAGGATGCCGGCGGCGTCGCAGCCGTCCACCAGCTCCACGGCCGAGGCGGTGATCCGCTCCAGCGTGGCGTCGACCGACGTCTGCGCCAGCAGGTCCCGGGCCAGCGACGCCATCTGCTGTGCGAACTCGGCCCAGTTCATCGTGTCCCGCCTTCCTGCCGGTTTCCGGGGAGCCGTACCTTCACCATGTCACGCGTGCCCCACGGAGCGCGGTGGCGTCTGTGCGCGGAGGCGGGTGACCCGGCCGGCGGCGGTCCCGGCGCGGCGGCGGGCCTCACGGACCCGCCGGTCGGCGTCGCGGGCCCGCTCGCGCGCCGTCCGGGCGGCCGCCTCGGCCCGGTGCCGGTCCTCCTCGACGCGGCCGAGTTCCTCGGTCAGTTGCCGGACGCGCCGGCCGAGCGACTCCGCGCGCTCCCGCGCGGTGTCCGCGTCCCGGTCGGCCTCCGCGGCCTCCTGCCGGCGGGCCTCCAGCTCCCGCTCGGCGTCCTCGGCCTTCCGGCGGGCCTGTTCGAGCCGGCGGCGGCGTTCCTCGCCGGCCTTGTCGCGCTGTTCGTTCCGGCCGTCGGCGCGGTCGTTCCTGCCGCCGCGCCGTGCGGGCCGGGCCTCCTGCTCCCTGCGCGCCGAGCGGGCGGGCCGCGGGCGGGCACCCTCCGCCGCCGCGGGGAACCCCGCGACCTGGTCGAAGGCCCTGACCAGGCGCCCGGTGGCCCACTCCGCCGCGGCGCCCGGGTCGGCGAGCACCGCGTGCAGGATGGCGGCCACCTCGCGCCGGGTGTCCTCGCCGATCGGGTGCCCGGCCCGGTCCGCCAGCTGCTGCGCCTGCCGGGACATCGCGTCGATCACGACGTGCTGCTGCCGGCTCAGCTCGCGCAGCTGCGCCCCGTCCAGGTCGCGGTGGGCCTGGCGCAGCCCTTCGCCGAGCCGCAGCAGGGACTCGGCCTCCTCGGGCCGCTCGCGCACCAGCAGGTTGCTCGCCCAGGCGGCCAGGGCGGGCCGGCGCAGCTTGCCGATCCGCCCGGCCAGCGTGCGGTCGCCGGCCCTGCGCGCCTCGGCCGCACGCGCGTCACGGGCGGAGGTGAAGTCCTCCGGCCGCAGCCCGTACAGCTCGTCGGCGACCGAGTCCAGGTCCACCGGGTCTCTCGCGATCGGGGCCACCGTGCCGAGTCCCTCCGCGATCGACGTCACTGAGGCGCGTTCCACGTCACTGAGGCGCGCCCACCTCACGGGGGCGGGTTCCGCGCTTCCCGCTCCTTATGCTGCCGTCCGGCCCGGGCCCGGGCACCTCGGGACGCGGACCGCGGATCAGCCCAGACGGATCTCCGGGCGGTACATGTCCAGCCACTGGGCCAGGTCGAGCGCCCGTTCCAGGCCGCGCCGCTGGGCCTGGTTGCTCACGGGGGCGTCGTGGTGGGCGACGCGGCGCAGCCGCTCGCGGTCGACGAGGTCGAAGACCGGGTGGGAGGGCCGCGACAGCAGGTCCTTGGCCTGGTCCTGGAGCGCGACGGCGTACTTGGGGTCCTGGGTGGAGGGGTACGGGCTCTTGACCCGGTCGTACACCGACTTCGGGAGCAGGTCGGCGGTCGCCTCCCGCAGCAGGCTCTTCTCCCGCCCGTCGAACGACTTCAGCGCCCAGGGCGTGTTGTAGACGTACTCGACGAGCCGGTGGTCGCAGAACGGGACCCGGACCTCCAGGCCGACGGCCATGCTCGCGCGGTCCTTGCGGTCCAGCAGGATGCGGACGAAGCGGGTGAGGTGGAGGTGGCAGATCTGCCGCATCCGGAACTCGAAGTCGCTCTCGCCGTCGAGGCGCCGGATGCCGTCCACGGCGGTGCGGTAGCCGTCGGCGACATAGCCCTCCAGGTCGAGCCGGCCGAGCAGATCGGGGCGCAGCACCTCGGCGTCCTCGCCGAAGTGCCGGCCGAAGCGCACCAGCCAGGGGAAGGTGCCGCCGCGGCGGGCCTCCTCGTCGAAGAACTGGAGGTAGCCGCCGAAGACCTCGTCGGCGGACTCGCCTGACAGGGCGACGGTCGACTGGTCGCGGATGGCCCGGAAGAGCAGGTAGAGGGAGGCGTCCATGTCGCCGAGCCCGGCGGGCAGGTCGCGGGCCCTGATCACCTTCGCGCGCACCTCGGGGTCGGCGAGCGCCTGCGCGTCGAGCACGATGTCCTGGTGCTCGGTGTGGGCGGTGCGGGCCACGTCGTGCACGAACGGGGTGTCGGGGGTGCCGCGCAGCTCGTCGGCGACGAAGTGGTCGCTCTGGCCGACGAAGTCGACGGCGAAGCTGCGCACCTTCTCGCCGTGCGCGCCGAGTTGGCGTGCGGCGAGCGCGGTCATGGCCGAGGAGTCGAGGCCGCCGGAGAGCAGGGTGCAGCGCGGCACGTCGGCGACGAGCTGGCGGCGCACGATGTCGTCGAGCAGCGAGCGGACCGTGGCGATCGTGGTGTCGCGGTCGTCGGTGTGCGGCCGGGTCTCCAACTGCCAGTAGGCGCGGCGGTGGACGCCGGAGCGGTCGACGGTGACGACCGTGCCGGGCTCGACCTCCGCCATGCCCTCCCACACGGCGTGCCGCGGGGTCTTGATCATCGTGAACAGCTCACGCAGTCCGTCCAGGCCGACGCGGGCGGGGGCGAGCGGGTTGGCCAGGATCGCCTTGGGCTCGGAGCCGAACAGGACGCCGTCGGGGGTGGGGTAGTAGTAGAAGGGCTTGATGCCCATACGGTCGCGGATCATCACCAGCTTGTCGTGGCGGCCGTCCCACAGGGCGAACGCGTACATGCCGTTGAGGCGCTCGGCGACCTGCTCGCCCCATTCGAGGTAGCCGTGCAGGACGACCTCGGTGTCGGAGTCGGTGGTGAAGCGGTGGCCGCGGGCGGTGAGTTCGCGGCGCAGCTCGGTGAAGTCGTACGTCTCCCCCGAGTACACGAGTGCCACGCTCCCGTGCGGGGTGTCGGCCGCCATCGGCTGCCGGCCGCCGGGCAGGTCGATGATCGCGAGCCTGCGGTGCCCGAGGGCGGCGGGGCCCTGCACCCAGGTGCCGCGGTCGTCGGGGCCGCGGCAGGCCATCGTCTCGGTCATTGCATCCAATACGGCGGACTCGGTCCGCAGATCGCGGTCGTAGGAGATCCAGCCGGTGATGCCGCACATGGGGCGCCTCCCGATACGGGTTTGCCGCGGGGCCCTTCTCGCGTGCGGTTTTCCGCGCGCAACGACACCCGTGAGCAAACAAGATGTAATTGCCACCTATATGCGAGGGTGCGCCGTGCTCGGGAGATGGTCAACACGGCTGTAACGTGCGGGGGTCTCGGACCCGGCGTTTTCGGCCGCACTTTGCTCGCGCGAAACCCGTCGGCCCCGCTCCTGCCGGGCCGCCCCCACCGCATATCGGCCACAGGCAAAAACTTCCCCGGCAGGGGGCCGGACGGGGGGCGGAACGGATCCGGGGTCCTGGCGCTCGTCGCTCCCATGGAAACGCAGAACCCCCGGGCCCCCGTGGTCCTGCTCGCTCCCGCCCTCCTCGCTCCCGCGCTCCTCCTCGCGGCCTGCACGTCGTCGAACGGCACCCACGCCGACCGCGCGGCGTCACCGTCGTCCAGCCGGTCCCCCGCCTCGGCGGCGCGGGTGGCGCAGCAGGAGAAAGCGCTCGGGGATCGGGCCCGGTCGGCCCTCGGCGCCACCGACGGGGCGTCGGCCTCCGGGCTGGAGCGCGCATCGGAGGGGCTGTACGCCGAGCCGGGGATCACCGCGGGCGCGGCGTACCGCCTGACCGTCGTGTGCGCCGGCACCGGAACCGTCGCCATCGGCTTCGCCGCGGCGGGCGGAGCCGTGAAGAAGCCGGTCCCCTGCGACGGCACCCAGGTCCAGGAGCGCTTCACCCGTCGACGTGACCGGAGCGCACGGCGCCACGGGGATGATCGCCTGGCGCATCGACAAGGTGTGAGCCGGGGGCCGGTTCAAGCGGCTAGAACTCCTGGTCCCGGGCCAGGGTCTCCCAGTCCACCGCCCGCAGCGCCGCGTCCGCGTCGCATTCGGACGGGACGCGGGTCGTGCGCTGGAACCAGATGACCGTGAGGGCCGAGTAGGCCAGGGCCGGGTCGAGCGGGGTCGAGCGGAAGGAGCCGACGCAGGCGACGGGAGGCAGCACCTCGACCGGGCCGTAGGCGCCCGGGTAGTGGTGGGGATACTCGCGCGGGGGCGGGACGAGGTGCACCGGGGCGGTGGGGAAGGACCGTTCCGTCGCGCTGAGGAGCCCCCTGATCACCAGGTCGTTGAACGGCTTGCAGGGGTAGCCGTCCAGCCCGCCGTACGTCGAGGTGAACCGCACGTCGGCGAGGTCGACGGAGCGGCCGGTGGCGAGGACCACACGCGTCAGCGACATGGTCCGCACCCCAGAGCGGTCGTGCATGGAGCTCCTCATGGTTCTTGCGCTGCCACGGCGAACCCGTGGTTCTCACGGCCGGTGCCCCGTCATCCGGGCCGCCGAAGCGATCGTCGCCCGCGCCTCACGTTCGGTCAGGCCGGCGTTCAGGGCCGCCTCGACCAGCGGGTCGACGAGCGCGGGCCCGATGCCGTCCTCATAGGCACGGCAGGCCGCCCAGAACAGGCGGGTGTTGCGCTGCCCCTCGTGCGCGGCGAGGACGAACTGGACCAGCCCCTGTCCGTGGTCGCCCGCCGCGGCCGGCGTGGGCCGGTGCGCGCGCGGTGGCGGCAGCAGCAGCCGTAGCAGGGCGGGCGGGCACGTCGCGGGCGCGAGGTGGGCGGTGCCGGGCGCCGTGTCGTAGACGCCGTGCTCGGTGCGGGAGCCGGGGCCGACGAGGTAGCCGCCGGCGCCGCGGATGTCGATGCCGGGCGCGAGCCGGCCGGCGGAGTTGGGGACGACGACGTCCGGCGGCCCGCTCAGCCACAGGTGGCGGCCGCCGCTGGGGGTGATGACGACCACCGTCTCCGGGATCGTGAACAGGTGGCGCAGCGCCAGCTCGCGCAGGGCGGCCGAGGAGTCCGTGCCCACCTTGGTGTCGAGGTCGACACCGATCAGATGGTGCGGCGGGAGGCCGCACGCGATGCCGTAGCCGGTAGCCCGCGGGGCCGCGGCGAACAGTTCGCGGATCCGGGCCGGGTCGGTCGAGGCGTCGTACACCCCGTGCCCGAGGCGGCCGCACTCGCCGTGGCAGGGGTGGGGGTCGGGATCGTCGTGGTGGGGGGAGCGCAGGGCCGGGAGCTTCGTCCGGGACAGGGGCAGGACGGCCAGACCGCGCTCGGCGGCTGACAGGGCGTGTGCGAGGGCCAGCGTCGTGGCCTGCCGGTCGGTGGTGGCCATGCCTCTATGTTCGTACGTACGTTCGAAAAAGGGAAGCCGAAATCGAGCGCGACGCGCCCGGGGCGGGGAGGTTGGCCGGAAAAGTGACGGAGCGGTTCTCCTCTTGCGGCGCTTGAGGCCGGACCGTCCGGACTGTCCTGACCTGGGCGGCAGAAGTCGCGTTAGGGGTTTATCGACTTGTCGTAGCACTTGAGGGCGAATCGCGCCTTCCGGGGTGGTTCGCCGGGGATTCGGTGGGCAACTCTGATCTTGCGACGTCGAGCACAGCGCCGGGGCGGTCGGCCAACTGCCCTGGTGACAGCGGTACTTCACGTACTTCACGTTGGTGTTCTGGAGGAACAACATGGCAAGCATCCGTACGGCCCGCGTCATCGCCGCCGTCTCCGCCCTTCCGCTGGCAGCCGCTCTGTTCACCGGCGTCGCGGCGGCGGACAACGGCGCCATCGCGGACAACGGATCGAACGCGGGTGTGGCGAGCGTCATCGGCAGCGGTGTCGGCCACGACAACAACGGCAACTCGTCCACCACGCAGCAGAACGCGGTCGGCAACGGCGCCTCGAACCAGAGCAACACCGCCCAGGTCAAGGGCTCCGCGTTCACGGCCATCAACCAGGGGAACAGGAACGTGGCCATCAACTTCAGCGAACTGTGGTGAGCCGGCGCCCCTGACGCAGGGGATGCGGGGTGCGCACGCTGGGGTGCAGGGCGTCTGCGCGGCGGTGCTTCGGCATCGCCGCGCAGGCGTTTTCCCATGTCCAACCGTGACCTTGACAGTGCATCGGATCTGACGGACAGTCAGAAACCCGACGGTCGGAGGTGCGGTGTCGTGGACGACGAGCTGGGCGCACGGCTGAAGTCCTACGAGGGACGGCCCGCAACCCTCACCGGACGAGGCCGGGACCCCGTCAACCTGCCGATGATCCGGCACTGGTGCGAGGCCATGGGCGACACCAGCCCCGCCTACACCGGCCCCGGCGCCGTCGCCCCGCCGACCATGCTGCAGGCCTGGACCATGGGCGGCCTCGCCGGTCACGAGGGGCGCGCGGCGGCCCACGACGAGATGTTCGCCCTGCTCGACGAGGCCGGCTGCACCTCGATCGTGGCGACCGACTGCGAGCAGGAGTATCTGCGCCCGCTGCGCCCCGGCGACGAGGTCACCTTCGACACGGTCATCGAGTCGGTGTCACCGCGCAAGACGACCAAGCTCGGCACGGGCTACTTCATCACGACCCGCACCGACGTCCGGGTCGGCCCGGACCTCGTGGGCACCCACCGCTTCCGCGTCCTCAAGTACGCCCCGGCCGGGGCGCCTTCGAAGCGTCCGCCCCGCCCCCGCCCCGTCGTCAACCGCGACAACGCCGGCTTCTGGGAAGGCGTCGGCCGGGGCCGCCTGCTCATCCAGCGCTGCACCGCCTGCGCGGCCCTCCGCTTCCCCTGGCTGCCGGGCTGCAACGCCTGCGGCGGCCTGGACTGGGACACCGTCGAGGCGAGCGGCGAGGGGACGGTGTACTCGTACGTCGTCATGCACCACCCGCCCTTCCCGGCCTTCGACCCGCCCTACGCGGTAGCCCTGATCGAACTCGCCGAGGGCGTGCGGATGATCAGCGACGTGGTGGGCGTGCCGTACGACAAGGTGCGCATCGGCCTGCAGGTGCGGCTCGAATTCCACTCGTACGACGAGGAGTTGGTGCTGCCCGTGTTCCGCGCCCGCGAGGAGGCCGCCGTATGAGAGCCGGTGAGGAGCTGCCCCCGCTGGAGATCCCGATCACCCGCACCCTGATCGTCGCCGGCGCCATCGCCTCCCGCGACTACCAGGACGTCCATCACGACGCCGAGCTGGCCCGGCAGAAGGGCTCCCCGGACATCTTCATGAACATCCTGACGACCAACGGCCTGGTCGGCCGCTACATCACCGACCACTTCGGCCCGGCGGCCGTCCTGCGCAAGGTGGTCATCCGGCTGGGGGCACCCAACTACCCAGGCGACACGATGGTGTTGACCGGCACCGTCGAGGAGGTCGACGGCGACACCGCGACGGTCCGCGTGGTCGGGGCGAACGGCATCGGCAGCCATGTCACCGGCACGGTCACCGTCACCGTCCCGCCGGGGGGTGCCGGATGAGCGTGCGCGGGAAGGACGGCCTCGGCGGGCGCGCCGCGATCGCCGGCATCGGGGCCACCGAGTTCTCCAAGGACTCGGGGCGCAGCGAGCTGCGGCTGGCCGTGGAGGCGGTGCGCGCGGCGCTCGACGACGCGGGGCTCGCGCCGGGCGACGTGGACGGGATGGTCACGTTCACCATGGACACCAGCCCGGAGATCACCGTGGCCCAGGCCTGCGGGATGGGCGAGCTGTCCTTCTTCTCCCGCATCCACTACGGCGGCGGCGCGGCCTGCGCGACCGTCCAGCAGGCGGCGCTCGCCGTCGCCACCGGGGTGGCCGAGGTGGTCGTCTGCTACCGCGCCTTCAACGAGCGCTCCGGCCGCCGCTTCGGCTCCGGCGTGCAGCACCGCGAACCCTCGGCGGAGGGTGCCGCGCTCGGCTGGGCCCTGCCGTTCGGGCTGCTCACCCCGGCCTCCTGGGTGGCGATGGCCGCCCAGCGGTATCTGCACACCTACGGCCTGACCCCGGAGGCGTTCGGGCACGTGGCCGTGGTCGACCGCCGGTACGCGGCGACCAACCCGGCGGCGTACTTCCACGGCCGCCCCATCACCCTCGCCGACCACGCGGCCTCGCGCTGGATCGTCGAACCGCTACGGCTGCTGGACTGCTGCCAGGAGACCGACGGCGGCCAGGCGATCGTCGTCACGACGCCGGAGCGCGCCCGCGACCTGCGCCGTCCGCCCGCCGTGATCGCCGCGGCCGCCCAGGGCGCGGGCCGCGGCCAGGAGCAGATGACCAGCTTCTACCGCGACGACCTCACCGGCCTGCCCGAGACCGCCGTGGTGGCCCGCCGGCTCTGGCGCACCGGCGGGCTCACCCCGGCCGACGTGGACGTGGCGATCCTCTACGACCACTTCACGCCGTTCGTGCTGATGCAGCTGGAGGAGTTCGGGTTCTGCGGGAAGGGTGAGGCGGCGGACTTCGTCGCCGGGGAGTCGCTGCCGATCAACACGCACGGAGGCCAGCTGGGGGAGGCGTACCTCCACGGGATGAACGGCATCGCGGAGGGGGTGCGCCAGCTGCGCGGGACGGCCGTGAACCAGGTCCCCGGGGCGGAACAGGTGCTGGTGACGGCCGGGACGGGGGTGCCCACGTCGGGCCTGGTCCTGACCGCGGACGGCTGAGCGTCCCGACCGCGGGCGGCCGAGCGCCCGGGCGGCCCCCAGGGGTCATCCCGCAGTATCCCCGGGCCGCTCGTCCACCTTCAGGAGGTGCAGCCACCTCCACCCCTACAACCTGAGGCGGACCCGGCTTCGGGACCTGCGGCCGATCCGCCGGAGGTACCTCCGCTCCTAGCGTGGAGCCATGACCACACCCGTCTGCACCCGCGCTTCGAACGCCGCCGCACCGGCGACGCAGACCCTCGCCTACCCGTCGTTCGCGTCGTACGTGAGGGCCCGGCAGCCGGTGCTGCTGCGCACCGCCCGGTCGCTCACCGCGAACCCGAGCGACGCGGAGGACCTGCTGCAGACCGCGCTCACCAAGACGTACGTCGCCTGGGAGCGCATCGAGGACCACCGCGCGCTCGACGGCTATGTGCGCCGGGCCCTGCTGAACACGCGCACCTCGCAGTGGCGCAAGCGCCGGGTCGACGAGTTCGTGTGCGAGGAGCTGCCCGAGCCGGAGCCCGTGCGCGGCGGGGACGACCCGGCCGAGCAGCAGGCGCTGCACGACGCGATGTGGCGGGCGATCATGAAGCTGCCCGCCCGGCAGCGGGCGATGGTCGTCCTCAGGTATTACGAGGACCTGAGCGAGGTGCAGACGGCCGAGGTGCTGGGCGTGTCGGTGGGCACGGTCAAGTCCGCGGTGTCCCGTGCGCTGAGCAAGCTGCGCGAGGACCCTGAACTGGGGCTTGTGCGGTAATGAGCCCACTTGGTGGCCCCTGAGGGGCCGACCTGGGCGCTATTGGGACCCGACATGTTTGATCGATCACCCGGGCCCTAGTGACATACCACGCGGTATGTGCGCAGAATCAGCGCAACCCTTACCGCCGCGTAGGCAATGTCGCCCCGGGAGGACACCGTGCTGAGCACGATGCAGGACGTACCGCTGCTGATCTCGAGGATCCTGACCCACGGGTCGACGGTCCACGGGACATCGCAGGTGACCACCTGGACCGGCGAGGGCGAGCCGCACCGCCGCTCCTACGCCGAGATCGGGGCCCGGGCGGCCCAGCTCGCGCACGCCCTGCGCGACGACCTCCAGGTCCAGGACTCCGACCGGGTGGCGACGCTCGCCTGGAACAACGCCGAGCACGTCGAGGCGTACTTCGCGATCCCCTGCATGGGCGCGGTGCTGCACACGCTGAACCTGCGGCTGCCGGCCGAGCAGCTGGCGTTCATCGTCAACCACGCGGCCGACAAGGTCGTCATCGTCAACGGCTCGCTGCTGCCGCTGCTCGCCCCGCTGCTGCCGCGGCTGCCCACCCTCGAGCACATCGTGGTCACCGGCCCCGGCGACCGCTCCGTCCTCGAGGGCGCGAGCGCCCAGGTCCACGAGTACGAGGACCTGATCGCCGCCAAGCCGACCAGCTACGACTGGCCGGAGCTGGACGAACGCCAGGCCGCGGCCATGTGCTACACCTCTGGCACCACCGGCGACCCCAAGGGCGTGGTCTACAGCCACCGCTCGATCTACCTGCACTCCATGCAGGTCAACATGGCCCAGTCGATGGGCCTGACCGACCAGGACACCTCCCTCGTCGTGGTCCCGCAGTTCCACGTCAACGCCTGGGGCCTGCCGCACGCCACGTTCATGACCGGCGTCAACCTGCTGATGCCGGACCGCTTCCTGCAGCCGGCCCCGCTCGCCGAGATGATCGAGAGCGAGCGGCCCACCCACGCGGCCGCCGTCCCGACCATCTGGCAGGGCCTGCTCGCCGAGCTGACCGCCAAGCCGCGCGACGTCTCCTCCCTCACCCAGGTCACCATCGGCGGCTCGGCCTGCCCGCCCTCCCTGATGGAGGCGTTCGACAGCCTGGGCATGCGGGTCTGCCACGCCTGGGGCATGACGGAGACCTCGCCGCTCGGCACGGTCGCCCGCCCGCCGGCCCACGCGGTCGGTACCGACGAGGAGTTCGCCTACCGCCTGACCCAGGGCCGCTTCCCGGCCGGCGTCGAGGCCCGCCTCACCGGCCCCGGCGGCGAGCGCCTGCCCTGGGACGGCGAGTCCGCGGGCGAGCTGGAGGTGCGGGGCAACTGGATCGCGGGCGCCTACTACAACGGCCCCGACGCCGAACCCCTGCGCCCCGCCGACAAGTTCAGCGAGGACGGCTGGCTGAAGACGGGCGATGTCGGGACGATCAGCTCCGAGGGCTTCCTCACCCTCACCGACCGCGCCAAGGACGTCATCAAGTCCGGCGGCGAGTGGATCTCGTCGGTGGACCTGGAGAACGCGCTGATGTCCCACCCGGACGTCGCCGAGGCCGCGGTGGTCGCCGTACCGGACGACAAGTGGGGCGAACGCCCGCTGGCCACCGTCGTGTTGAAGGAGGGCTCCACCGCCGACTTCGAGTCGCTGCGCGCCTTCCTGGCGAGCGACGTCTGCAAGATCGCCAAATGGCAGCTCCCGGAGCGCTGGACGATCATCGAGGCCGTGCCGAAGACCAGCGTGGGCAAGTTCGACAAGAAGGTCCTGCGCAGACAGTACGCGGACGGGCAGCTGGACGTCACCCGGCTCTGAGACGCCGACCGGACGGCACCGACCGGCGCGGCCTCCGCGTCAGTTGGTGCCGATCCGCGAGAGCAGGTCGACGATCCGGCTCTGCACCTCGGGGCTCGTGGAGCGTTCCGCGAGGAAGAGCACCGTCTCGCCGGAGGCGAGCCGCGGCAGGTCGGCCTGGTCGACGGCGGCGGTGTAGACGACGAGCGGGGTGCGGTTGAGCTGGCCGTTCGCCCGCAGCCAGTCGATGATCCCGGCCTGGCGCCGGTGCACCTGCATCAGGTCCATCACGACCAGGTTGGGGCGCAGCTGCCCCGCCAGCGCCACCGCGTCGGCGTCGCTCGCGGCCCGCGCCACCTGCATCCCGCGCCGCTCCAGCGTCGCGGTCAGCGCCAGCGCGATCTCCGCGTGCTCCTCGATCAGCAGCACCCGCGGCGGGTGCTGCTCGCTGTCCCGCGGCGCGAGCGCCTTCAGCAGGACGGCCGGGTCGGCGCCGTACGCCGCCTCGCGCGTCGCCTGCCCCAGGCCCGCGGTCACCAGGACCGGCACCTCGGCGGCCACCGCCGCCTGGCGCAGCGACTGCAGCGCGGTCCGGGTGATCGGCCCGGTCAGCGGGTCCACGAACAGGGCGGCGGGGAAGGCCGCGATCTGCGCGTCGACCTCCTCGCGCGAGTGCACGATGACGGGCCGGTAGCCGCGGTCGCTCAGTGCCTGCTGCGTCGTCACGTCGGGCGCGGGCCACACCAGCAGCCGACGCGGGTTGTCCAGCGGCTCCGGCGGCAGTTCGTCGTCCATCGGCTGCGGCCGCGGCGGGTCCGCGATCTCGACGGCCCCACCGGGTCCGTCCAGCGGCTCGGGCCCCTCGGCGGCGTTCTCGTCCGGGGCTCCTATGGCGTACGACCGCCCGGCGGCCTCGGTCGCCTGCGCGAGCCGCGACTGGCCGGCGAGCGACGGCTGAGGCTGCGCCTGTGCCTGGGCCGCCGCGGGGGCCTGCTCGGCCTGCGGATGCGGACGGGCCGCCTGCTCCGGGGCCGCCGCCGCGGCGGGGTCGGTCCGGGTACCCAGCTTGCGGCGCCGTCCGCCACCGGCCGGGTTGTGCGGCGCGGGCGTCGCCGTCGGCTGCTGGACCTGCGCGGCCTGCCGGGTGAAGGGCACGCCCTGTCCGAGCGTCCGGACGCTGATCGCCCGTCCCTGCGTGGAGTTGGGGTCGACGGGCGCGCCGGGAGCGGCCGGTGCCGCCTCGGCGGGCAGCGGCTGGGCGGGACGCGCCGGAGCCTGCGCCTTCGCGGCCGGGGCCTCCGGCGGGAGCGGGGTGGCCGGGGTATGCGCGGGCTGCTGCGGCTGCGCGGACGCGGGCCGGCCGGGGGCGGCCTCGACCGGGAGCGGCCCGGCGGCCTTCTCCTGGACGGGAGCGCCGGGCGCGGGCAGCGGCTGGGCGGCGGCGGGCTGCGCGGCGTTCGCGGCCGGGGCCGCCGGGGCCGCTGCGACCTGCGCGGGGACCGGCTGGGCGGGGGCCGCTTGCGCCGGCACGCCCTCCTGAGCCGTCGCGGGCTGCGCCACCGCACGGCGACGGCGTCCCGTCGGCGCGCTGGTCGGGTGCGGCTGGGGCGGCGTGTGATCGCCGGACTGGTCGTGCGGCACGGCGTCGTGCCGGCCGTCCTCGCCGCGGGCACCGGCGGCCCGGGCGTCGTCGGCCTGGGCGTCGGCGGAGTCGGCAGAGGGGTCGTGGCCGGTCCGGCCGGGCACCTGCGCCGCGACGGGCGCCGCCGCCTGCCCCGGAATCTGCGGCTGGGCCTGCGCCGGCCCGGGCCCATGCCCCGGCGCCGGAACCGGAACCTGCGCCGGCCCGGGCTCGGCGGGACGGTCCGCGTCCGCCGGAGGCAGCGCGAACACCGAACGGGGAGCCGCCTCCTGGGCCGCGGCGCGGTCCTGCGCGGCGGCCAGGGCACGGCGCCTGCGCCCGGTCGGCTCGGCCTTCTCGGCGAGCGCGGGCTGGTCGCCGGGTGCGGCGGGGGCCGAGGGAGCGGGCAGCGCGGCGGGCAGGGCGTTCTGCTCACCGCTGCCGTGCCGGGCCCGCCGGCCGCCCGGCGCGGGCACGCCCTGCGGAGGCACCGTCCCGCCCAGGCCCGTACCGGCCGCGGCCGTTCCCGCGGAGTTCTCGCCCGCCATGACGACGGAGCCCTCGGCCGGCCGGCCGCGCCGCCGCCCGGTGCCACCGGCCACCTCCAGGGCGCCCGCGGTCGAGGCCGCGGCGGCCTCCGACTCCTCGACGGCACGCCGGCGCCGCCGGCCGGTGGGCGCGGCGGCATCCGTGTCCTCGTGCTCCGCCTGCTCACCGGACTCGCCGGTGCCGTCGCCGTCCAGGAACGCGTCGACGGAGGAGCGCCGGGCACGCCGCCGGCCGCCGGAGGTCTGGTCGGCAGTGCCGTCGTCGGCACCCGAGGCCTGCGCCGGGATCTCGGCGGTCACGGCCCCGGCACCGCCGCCGATGGGCACCTCCAGGACATACGCGTTGCCGCTCATGCCCGGCACCTCGTGGGTCTGCAGCACACCGCCGTGGGCCCGCACGATCCCGCGCACGATCGGCTCGTGCACCGGGTCGCCCCCGGCGTACGGCCCGCGCACCTCGATCCGTACGACCTCACCGCGCTGCGCGGCGGCCACCACCACGGTGTTGTCCATGTAACCGCCCGCCGACACGGGCGCGTTGCCGGTCGCGTCGACGCCTGCGACGTCCGCGATCAGATGCGCCAGCGCGCTCGCGAGGCGCTGCGGGTCGACCTCGGCCTCGATGGGCGGCGCGTGCACGGCGAACTGCACCCGGCCCGGCCCGATGAGATCGACGGCGCCGTCGACACCGGCCGCGACGACCGCGTCGAGCATCACCTTCACCCGGGTGATCTGCTCGCTCCCGGAGTCGATCAGCTGGTAGCCGAGCACGTTGTCGATGAGCGTGGTGATCCGCGAGTAGCCGGCCGACAGATGGTGCAGCACCTGGTTGGCCTCGGGCCACAGCTGCCCGGCGTCGTCCGCGGCGAGGGCGGCCAGCTCGCGCCGCAGCTCGTCCAGCGGGCCGCGCAGCGACCGTCCCAGCAGCGTCAGCAGCTGGTCGTGGCGCGCGGCGAGCGCCTCGTAGCGGTCCTTCTCCCGCTCGCCGAGGGCGGCGTAGCGCTCCTCGCCCGCGGCGATCTCCTCGTCGTGCTGCTCCTGCAGGTCCTCGAGTTCGGTGACGTGCTTCTGGCGCAGGGCGGTGAGCTCGGAGGCGTGCTCCTCGTCAAGCCGCTCCAGCTCCTCGGCGTGCCGCCTCTCCAGGTCGCTCTTCTCGTCGGCGAGCGAGTCGTACGGCCGCCGGTCGGTGAAGGTCATCACGGCGCCGACGAGCTGGTCGCCGTCGCGCACGGGCGCGGTGGTGAGGTCGACCGAGACCCGGTCGCCGCCCTTGGCGAACAGCACCTGCCCGCGCACCCGGTGCTTGCGCCCGGAGCGCAGGGTGTCGGCGAGGGGCGACTCGGTGTAGGGGAAGGGGGAGCCGTCGGCGCGCGAGTGCAGCACCAGCTCGTGCAGCTCCTTGCCGCCCAGGTCGCTCGCCCGGTACCCCAGGATCTGCGCGGCGGCCGGATTGACGAGCACGATCCGCCCGTCGGTGTCCGTCCCCACCACGCCCTCGGACGCGGCCCGCAGGATCATCTCGGTCTGCCGCTGCGAACGCGCCAGCTCCGCCTCGGTGTCCACGGTCCCGGTCAGGTCGCGTACGACGAGCATCAGCAGCTCGTCGCCGCTGTAGCCGTAACCGTCGTAGGCCTGCTGGCCGTTCTCGAGGTTGGCGCTGGTGACCTCGACGGGGAACTCCGCGCCGTCGGTGCGCCGCGCGATCATGCGCGTGGGCTTGGTCCGCCCGGCGGGGTCCATGTGGTCGGGCCGGCGCATGGAGCCGGGGATCAGCTTGGAGTCGAACTGCGGCAGCAGATCGAGCAGTCCCCGGCCGACGAGTGCGGTCCCGGGCGCTTCGAACGCCTCGAGCGCGATGGTGTTCGCGTTGACGACGGTCCCGTTCGCGTTGACCAGCACCAACGCATCGGGAAGCGCGTCCAGTATGGCTGCGAGGCGAGCAGCGCCTCGGGATGGCCTGCTGCTCACGAGACGCTTCCTCCCTGTTACCGCACCTTGCCGACCGCTCGGGCCATCTTGCCAACCTGCCCGCGACGTGTCACGCGAGGGAGTCTACGGGCACTGCTCGCGGTCGCGGCGGCGGATGAGAGGGAGGTCGCACGAGGAAGTGAAGTAGAACGTGTGACCGCATCCCCTGGCCTGCGGCCCTTGCGGTCCCTTGACTCCAGGCCCACAGACCGACCACGCCGGCTCCACGATTCCGCCGCCACGCCGGTGCCGCGACGCTTCGCTTCTACGGCAGCCCGTGGGGCCGCAGATCGGGCAGCAGAGGTACGAGCCGGTCCCAACGCCCGATCTCGCACCCGTCACTCCGGTCGTACGTGGCATCGACCGGCCGCCCGGCCCACCTCCCGGTGACGTGCGCGGTGGCGGGACCGCCGTACTGCATGGTGCAGACGCTGTCGCCGGGCACGGGCGCGAAGGTGTCCTTCCCCCACGTCGTGCCGCGGTCGAGCGCCTCGCAGGCGGCGTCCGGGTCGGGATGGGTGCCGCCGCCGGGATGGCAGGAGAGCTCGTACGTCCCGTCGAGCCCGTGACCGGCGTGCCGGACGGTGACGGTGAGGTGATCGCCGTCCTGGTCCTCGTTCTCCGTGGGGGGCGGTGCGAGGGCGGGACGGCCGGCGTCGGCGTGCGCGGCGGCGGGGGCGACGCAGGGCACGACGGAGGCGGCGGCGGTGGCGGCGACGACCAGGAACCGGGCGAGCGACATGCCCTGACTAACGCCGCACCCACCAGGACGTTGCGCATCCCGCCCCACCGGCGGCGGGAGCCCGGCGCGACCGGGAAGGGCTTTGCTCTGCGACCCGCCTGCCTAGTACCGTAGGAGCCGATTGGTGACACCACGCTCGACTGTGTCATCATCTGCACGCACCACTCGCGCTCGCGCGAGCGGCTGTGCTGGAGGCGTCGCCTAGTCCGGTCTATGGCGCCGCACTGCTAATGCGGTTTGGGCCTTAAAGCCCATCGAGGGTTCAAATCCCTCCGCCTCCGCCCCTGATCGACAAGATCACCGAAGCCCCGGTCCACGCGACCGGGGCTTCGTCGTTCCGGCAACCGTCCTGACGGCCGTTCCCGCAGGTCACAAGGGGTGCGGCAAACGGATTTCACATGGCGGCGGCAGTCATGTAATGTTCTTCCTGTCGCCGCGAGCGGGCCGAAAGGACCAGGACCGGCAGAAAACAAAACAAGCACTCGTAGCTTAACGGATAGAGCATCTGACTACGGATCAGAAGGTTGCAGGTTCGAATCCTGCCGAGTGCACACAACCAAGAGGCCCCGCAGAGATGCGGGGCCTCTTGAGTTACGTCCGGGTCTCGGTGTCGGACGTGCGCTGTACGTTCCGGTCCATGGCCGAGAGACCAACGACGCTGTGGCGCGAGGGCATTGCCGAGGAAGCAGGTGAGCTCGCCGCCGGAAGCCTGGGTCCGGAGTGCGCAGGCATGGCCGAACCGGTTCCTGCGGGCCTGCTGACGCTCTTCGATCTCCCCGCGCCCGAGGAGCCGGAACATTCCGTCATCGCTCGCTACTGCCTGAGTGACGATCAGTACGGCTCCCCGGCCGAACGCCTGGCGATTTTCGATGCCGAGCGAACGATGGCTGCAGCGGTCACGGAGGCAGGGGTCGGTGAGGTCGACGGGAACGGGTTCGGCAGCGGCGAGGCCGAGTTGTTCGCCTACGGGCCCGACGCCGAAGCGCTCTTCAAGGTCATGGAGCCGGCCCTTCGGGGCCTGCCGTTCAGGCCCGCGTACGTCGTGCTGCGGCGGGGAAGCCGCGGGAGGGAGTCCCGGGTGGACCTGTGAGGCGGTGCGGCACGCGGTGGCCGTGGAGTGTGCGCAGGTGAGAGGCCCCGGACCGGGGTCCGGGGCCTCTCCATGGCTATGGGATGCCGATCCCGGTGCTCGTCAATCGCATTCTGAGCCGACGTGATTGGCTTGGCCGCCTGGATTGCCCTCGCCGTTGATGGCGTTGCCCAGGAGGCCGTTGAGAAGGCCGACCTGGCCGAGGACGTCCAGGTTCAGGTCGTGGGACCTGCATCCGCCGCCGTGTCCTGCTGGTGCGCTCGGGGCTGCGCTGGCGGAGCCGGTGCCTATGAAGCCGACGAGAGCGATGACGGCGGCCGCGACAGCCGCCTTGGGGAGCTTGCGCATTTCTCCTCCTTGGGTTGGGGCGAGCGCACCGTCGAAGGACCCACTTCACAAAGATCCACTTTGCGCTCATTTCGGAGGCTAGTCCGATATGTTCCAAGGCGCTCTTCGAGACTGCCATCCGTGCCTCGGGGCTCGGCCAGTTGGCTGTCAGGGCTGGAGAGGGGCGGCTGCGAAACGTGTCGCGCCGTCAGGCGTAGGTCCAGCGCCAAGCGTTCGCGCTGTACGCGCACTTGATCGCCGGTCCGCCGGCGGTGGTGGTCACGGCTCCGTGGTCCCTGCTGCGGCAGAACCGGCCCGCCGAACAGCAGTTGCCCGCGGTGGAGACGATCGAGCACGTGCCGCTCCCGGTGCCACCGCTCCCGGTGGACGTGCCCGCGGCCCGCGCGGTGGCCGTTCGCGTGACGGTGACCGTGGGGCGGGGCTTCGGCCTGGCCGTGACGGTCTCGGTGGCCGTCGGCCCGGGCGCGGGCGTCGCCGCCCCGTCGCCGCAGCCGCTCGCGGTGAGGATCAGGCTCGCGACGAGCAGAGCCCCGCTGTCGAACCGCGCTGTGTGGGAAGTGTGTGAAAGGGGTGATGCGTTTGCGATGTCGCTGGTCAGCGAGGTGCAACCGGAGGCGGCCGGTGCCGCGAGTGCTATCCCGCCTCGGCCAGGCGGCGGAACGCCAGCGTGGTGCGCGGGTGCGCGATCTCGTCCAGCACGTGGCGCCACTCGGGGTCTGAAAGGGCCGGGTGAGCCGTGTCCCAGGCGGTCAGGAAGGGAGCCAGTTCGCTCTCGTCGGGGCCTGTGACCAGGTCGTTCACGGTGGATCCCGGCCGGGAGGACTGCTGCGGCTTCATGGGAGTCTCCCTTCGGAGAGAGCGTCTGCAGGAGTTGGTTCGCTGGGTTCTACGATGCCCCCACCGCCCTTCCGGCACCATGAAGCGCCCTACCGGGTCCGGGGTACGGCCAGCCGTACCCGCAGGGGGTTGTCCACCCCCCTTGCTCCCCCTTCCCCACCTTTCCTCGCCCCTTCAGCCCCTTCCGTGCGGCGTCGCTCCCGCAGGTACCCAGCCCGGCGGCCGGCTCACCTCCCGTTGTCGGTGCCGCCCTCTAGTCTCGACAGCGATGGCACAGGCATGGAAGTGCGCGGGGCTGCGGTGGTCGGCGGACGGTCCCGAGCTGGCGTGGGACGGCGGGCGGCGCAGCGCGCTGGCCCGGGGGAAGCGGGTGGCCTTCGGGGTCGCGGACGGGGGTGTGCGGCGATGCGTGGGAGCGCGGGGGCATGCGTGTCCGGTGCGGGCGGCCGTGCCGGGGCGGACCACGGGCGCGCGGTGCGAGGAGTGCGGGCGCCTGGACCGGGCGCATTCCGTGGCCGCCGACAC
Source organism: Streptomyces sp. NPDC057616 (assembly GCF_042800575.1). Taxonomy (NCBI): domain Bacteria; kingdom Bacillati; phylum Actinomycetota; class Actinomycetes; order Kitasatosporales; family Streptomycetaceae; genus Streptomyces; species Streptomyces sp. NPDC057616. Next base: position 60,276 of record NZ_JBHVGU010000017.1, on the reverse strand, counting down.
GATCGCGGACGACCCGCGGCCGTACCACGTATATCTGGCGTGGTTCGGGCCCGGCATGGTCAAGGTCGGGATCACGGCCGGGGAGCGGGGCTCGGCGCGGCTGCTGGAGCAGGGCGCCGTCTGCTTCAGCTGGCTCGGCCTGGGTCCGCTGATGGCCGCCCGGCGCACGGAGGAGCTGCTGCGCGCCGCGCTGCAGGTCCCGGACCGGATTCCGTACGCCGAGAAGCGGGCGGTGCGCTCCCGGCTGCCGGAGTCCGCCGCCGAGCGGGCGGCCGAGATCCAGGCGCTGCACGCGCGGGCCGCGGCGCTGGACCGGTGGCCGGAGTCGCTGTCGCACGAGCCGTGTGAAGTCGTCGACCACACCGGGGTGTTCGGGCTGACCGGGCTGCCGGGCGCCTCGGGGGAGGTGAGCGAGCTGGTCGCCGGCGGACGGGTGGGCGGGGAGCTGCTCGCGGCCGCGGGGCCGGACCTGCATCTCGCGGCCGGGCGGGGGGTCGTCGTGCTGGACACCCGCCTGATGACCGGGTGGGAGATCGTCCCGGCCGTGGGTGAGGATGGATGCACCGTGCCTGTGCGGGAGTTCAGGGAGGCGGCGGGAGTTCAGGACGGCCTGTTCTGAAGCGGCTGAGGGTTCGAGAGGGCGTATGAAGCAGACAGCGGAGGTCGAAGAGGTCCGGCGGTTCTGGGAGCGGCTCGGCCTGCCCGGACTGGTGGACGTGCACACGCACTTCATGCCGGAACGCGTCCTGCACAAGGTCTGGGACTACTTCGACGCGCTCGGCCCGCTGACCGGCGGCGTCGAGTGGCCGATCACCTACCGCGAGGAGGAGGCGGAACGGCTCGCGCGGCTGCGGGAGTTCGGTGTGCGCCGCTTCACCGCGATGCTCTACCCGCACAAGCCCGGCATGGCGCAGTGGCTCAACGCCTGGGCGGTCGACTTCGCCCGCCGCACGCCCGATTGCCTGCACACCTCCACCCTCTTCCCGGAGCCCGGGGTCGAGACGTACGTACGGGAGGCCGTCGAGGCGGGCGCCCGGGTGTTCAAGGCCCATGTGCAGGTGGGGGCGTACGACCCGGCGAACCACCTGCTCGACCCCGCCTGGGGGCTGCTCGCCGAGGCGGGCGTGCCCGTCGTCATCCACTGCGGTTCTGGTCCCGCGCCCGGCAAGCACACCGGACCCGAGCCGATCGCGCGCGTGCTGGCCCGCCATCCCCGGCTGCGGCTGGTGATCGCGCACATGGGGATGCCGGAGTACGAGGACTTCCTCGACCTCGCCGAGCGGTACGGCGAGGTGCGGCTGGACACGACGATGGCGTTCACGGACTTCAGCGAGCGGTTCGCGCCGTTCCCGGTACGGGCCCTGCCCCGCCTCGGCGGCCTCGGCGACCGCATCCTGCTGGGCAGCGACTTCCCCAACATCCCCTATCCGTACGTCCATCAGCTGCACGCCCTGGAGCGGCTGGGGCTCGGCGAGGACTGGCTGAGAGCGGTCTGCCACGACAACGGAGCGCGGCTGTTCGGCCTGTGAGGAGCGCACAGGCAGGTTTTACGCCCTGATCACCCCGGCCCGGTCGATGATGGGTGCCGGTCCGTGCGGTGAGCGCCAGGCAGGAGCTTCCCAGGGGTTTGCTGAGAGGCCCCTGTGCGTTTCTCAGGCAATTCACAGGTTGCCGAAAGGGTGCTCTCAGAGCGCACCGACAGTGTTTCCACCATGACCACGACCTCGCCCCAGGGGCGCACCGAACTGCTGAGGCCGGACGGGAGCCCCGTCCGCGTGCTTGTGGTGGACGACGAGCTGTCGATCACCGAACTGCTGTCCATGGCCCTTCGCTACGAGGGATGGCAGATCCGGAGCGCGGGAGATGGCACGGGTGCCATCCAGACCGCACGGGAGTTCCGGCCGGACGCCGTCGTCCTCGACATGATGCTGCCCGACATGGACGGCCTGACGATCCTCGGCCGGCTGCGCCGCGAGCTGCCGGACGTGCCGGTCCTCTTCCTCACCGCCAAGGACGCGGTCGAGGACCGTATCGCCGGTCTCACCGCCGGCGGCGACGACTACGTCACCAAGCCGTTCTCCCTGGAGGAGGTCGTGGCGCGGCTGCGTGGTCTCATCCGCCGTTCCGGCGCCGCCGACCGGCGTTCCGACTCCGTGCTGGTCGTGGGCGACCTCACGCTCGACGAGGACAGCCACGAGGTGTCGCGGGCGGGGGACAACATCCACCTCACCGCGACCGAGTTCGAGCTGCTGCGCTTCCTGATGCGCAATCCGCGGCGCGTGCTCAGCAAGGCCCAGATCCTCGACCGTGTGTGGTCGTACGACTTCGGCGGGCAGGCCAATGTGGTCGAGCTCTACATCTCGTATCTGCGCCGGAAGATCGACGCCGGGCGGGAGCCGATGATCCACACCCGGCGCGGTGCCGGCTACCTGATCAAGCCCGCCGCGTCATGAGCGGACGGCGACGACCGCGGGCGCAGAGGCGGCGGGCGGGACAGCCGCGCACCCTGCGGGCGCGGCTCGTCGTCGCGTCCGTGGTGCTGATCGCGGTGGTGTGCGCGGTGATCGGCACGGTGACGACGCTGGCGCTGCGCTCGCATCTCTACGACCAGCTGGACGGACAGCTGCGTGAGGCCACGGCCCGCGCGTCGGGGAACTTCAAGCCGCCCGGCATGGGCAAGGACGGCGCACTGCCGGGACAGGGCGTCCAGAACCCGATCGGGAAGACGACCGATCTCGACGACTTCGTCAAACACGGTCCGCAGCCCAGCGGCACGGTCGCGGCCACCGTCGTCAACGGCAGCGTCACCGACGGCAAGGTGGGCAAGAAGTCCAGTTCCACCTACGAGATGAGCGCCAAGGACCTCACCGACGCCCAGAAGACCGCGCTCAACCAGGTCTCCCAGGACGGCAACCCGCACACCGTGGAGCTGCCGGGACTCGGCAGCTACCGGGTGGAGTACCGCAGCGGCTACTACGTCGGCCTCCCCACCCAGGAGACCGACAGCACCATCAACACCCTCATCCTCGTGGAAGTCAGCGTCACCGCCGCCGGGCTCGGTGCTGCCGTCATCGCCGGGTACGCGCTCGTCGGTGTCGCCACCCGCCCGCTGCGCCGCGTCGCCGCCACCGCGACCCGGGTCTCCGAACTCCCCCTGCACACCGGCGAGGTGAACCTCAGCGAGCGGGTGCCCGAGTCCGAGACCGATCCGCACACCGAGGTGGGCCAGGTCGGCGCCGCGCTCAACCGCATGCTGGACCACGTCCACAGCGCCCTGCACTCACGCCAGCAGAGCGAGATGCGGGTACGGCAGTTCGTCGCGGACGCCAGCCACGAGCTCAGAACGCCCCTGGCCTCCATCCGCGGCTACGCCGAACTGACCAGACGCGGCAGGGAGCAGGTCGGCCCCGACACCCGCCACGCCCTCGGCCGTATCGAGTCCGAGGCGGGCCGGATGACGCTCCTGGTGGAGGACCTGCTGCTGCTCGCCCGGCTGGACGCCGGACGGCCACTGCAGTTCGAGCAGACCGACCTCGTCCCGCTCGTCGTCGACACCGTCAGCGACTCCCGCGCGGCCGGCATGGACCACAACTGGCGCCTCGACCTGCCCGACGAACCCGCGCTGGTCAGCGCCGACGCGGCCCGTGTCCAGCAGGTGCTGGTCAATCTGCTCGGCAACGCCCGCAAGCACACCCCGCCCGGCACCACCGTCACCGCACGCGTGCAGCGCCGGGGGCCGTGGATGTGCGTCGACGTGGAGGACAACGGCCAGGGCATCCCGGCCGAGCTGCTCCCGCACGTCTTCGAGCGGTTCGCGCGCGGCGACTCCGCGCGCTCCCGCGCAACGGGCTCCACCGGCCTCGGACTTGCGATCGTGCAGGCCGTCGCGACCGCGCACGGCGGTGCGGTGACCGTGGACAGCGTGCCCGGACGCACCGTGTTCACCGTGCATCTGCCGGCGCTTGCCCCGGCGCTTCCCCAGCCGGCGCCCGAAACGAATGGGCAATCGCACTCACAGGCGCAGCACAGTGCCACCACATGGGTGCAACAGGGCGCTTGACCAGAGTCGTTCGCATGCGAACCGACTCTTCTCCCGGCACCTTGCCGGCGCGGGAGCACCTCCCGGCCGGCGACGCCGGTACGCCCGTCCTGGATGTAGTGATCCCCGTCTACAACGAGGAGAAGGACCTCCAGCCGTGTGTGCTGAGACTGCACGAGCACCTCAGGCGCACGTTCCCGTACGCGTTCCGCATCACGATCGCGGACAACGCGTCGACCGACGCGACGCCCCTGGTGGCGGCGCGGCTGGAGGCGGAGATCCCCGAGGTCGCCAACTTCCGCCTGGAGCAGAAGGGCCGGGGCCGCGCGCTGCGCACGGTGTGGTCCGCCGCCGAGGCGCCGATCCTCGCCTACATGGACGTGGACCTCTCCACCGACCTCAACGCCCTGCTGCCGCTGGTGGCGCCGCTGATCTCGGGCCACTCGGACCTGGCGATCGGCTCCCGGCTGGCCCGCTCCTCCCGCGTCGTGCGCGGGCCCAAGCGGGAGTTCATCAGCCGCGCGTACAACCTCATCCTGCGCGGCTCGCTGCAGGCGCGCTTCTCCGACGCGCAGTGCGGGTTCAAGGCGATCCGGCGTGATGTCGCGCAGGTGCTGATGCCGCTGGTCGAGGACACCGGCTGGTTCTTCGACACCGAGATGCTGGTCCTCGCCGAGCGGGCGGGGCTGCGTATCCACGAAGTGCCCGTCGACTGGGTCGACGACCCGGACTCGACCGTCCACATCGTGAAGACGGCGACCGAGGACCTCAAGGGCGTGTGGCGGGTGGGCAAGGCCCTGGCCACCGGTTCGCTGCCGCTGGACCGGATCACCCGGCCGTTCGGCGACGACCCGCGCGACCGCGACATCCAGGACGTACCGAAGGGGCTGGCCCGCCAGCTCGTCGGGTTCTGTGTCGTCGGCGGTCTGTCGACCCTCTTCTACCTGCTCCTCTACAGCCTCTTCCGGCAGTTCGGCGGCTCGCAGATCGCCAACGCGCTCGCGCTGCTGGTCTCGGCCGTGGCGAACACGGCCGCCAACCGGCGCCTGACCTTCGGGGTGCGTGGCCGCGGCGGCGCCGTCCGCCACCAGGCGCAGGGCCTCGTGGTCTTCGGCATCGGCCTCGCGCTGACCAGCGGATCGCTCGCCGCCCTGAACGCGGCGACGTCGAACCCCGCGCACTCCACCGAACTCGCGGTCCTGGTCGCCGCCAACCTCGCGGCGACGGTCCTGCGCTTCCTGCTCTTCCGCGCCTGGGTCTTCCCCGACCGCGCCGAGGGCGAGAAGTCCACCGTGGTGGTCTCGCACAACCCGTCCTCGCCGACCTACGCCACGACCGCCCACCCGCAATACCGGCAGCAGCCGTACGGGGAGCAGCCGTACGGGGAGCACGCGCACCAGCCCCCGCTGCCGCAGCGCCCGGTCGCGTACCCCGTCGCGCACCAGCACCACGAGACGACCCAGATCCGCGCCGGTGAAGTCGCGGACCGCAGCTGGGAGGACGCCACCCTGCACCTTCAGCCGGTGCGTCCGACCGAGACCGATCCGAAGGACCCCCGATGACCACCCACTTCGACCGGACGACCCACGACGGGGGACCCGCACCGTCCTCCTGGGGCCCGCCTCCCACGGCCGCCCCCTCTGCCACGGCCACCCCGTCCGCCCCGGCCACGGCGGAGCCGGTGTTCCCCACCGCGCCCCAGGCGGGCGAGCCCCGGCAGCCCTTCGTGCGCAGACTCTGGCGCGGCCGCCCCGAGGACCCGCGCTGGGTGCGCCCGGCCTTCCTCGGCCTGCTGGCCGCCACCCTCCTGCTCTACCTCTACAACCTGAGCGCCTCCGGCTACGCCAACTCCTTCTACTCGGCGGCCGTGCAGGCCGGCAGCACGTCCTGGAAGGCGTTCTTCTTCGGCTCGCTGGACGCCGGCAACGCCATCACCGTGGACAAGCCCCCGGCCTCCCTGTGGCCTATGGAGCTCGCCGTCCGGATCTTCGGCCTCGACTCCTGGGCGATCCTGGTCCCCGAGGTCCTGATGGGCGTCGCCACGGTCGCCGTCGTGTACGCGGGTGTACGGCGCCGGTTCAGCCCCGCCGCCGGTCTGATCGCGGGCGCGGTGCTCGCGCTCACTCCGGTCGCGGCGCTGATGTTCCGGTTCAACAACCCGGACGCGATGCTGGCGCTCCTGATGGCGGTCGCCTGCTACATGGTGGTCCGCGCGGTCGAGGACGGCCGGACGAAGTGGCTGGTGTGGGCCGGCGCCGCGATCGGCTTCGCGTTCCTCGCCAAGACCCTGCAGGCCTTCCTGATCCTCCCGCCGCTCGCGATCGTGTACGCGGTCTGCGCGCCGGTGCCGGTGAAGAAGCGGCTCGGCCAGCTGGCGCTCGCCACCGGCGCGCTGGTCGCGGCCGGCGGCTGGTGGGTCGCGATCGTCGAGCTGTGGCCGGCGTCCTCGCGCCCCTACATCGGCGGTTCGCAGAACAACAGCTTCCTCGAACTGACCTTCGGCTACAACGGGTTCGGCCGCCTGAGCGGCGACGAGACCGGCAGCGTGGGCGGCGGTGGCGGCGGCACCGGCTCCGGCATGTGGGGCGAGACCGGATGGAACCGGATGTTCAACTCCGAGATCGGCAGCCAGATCTCGTGGCTGCTGCCGAGCGCGCTGATCCTCCTGGCCGCCGGCCTCGTCGCGACCCGGAAGCTCGGGCGGACGTCCGCCACCCGCGCCTCGTTCCTGGTCTGGGGCGGCTCGCTGCTGATGACGGTGATCGTCTTCAGCTACATGGCGGGCATCTTCCACCAGTACTACACGGTGGCCCTCGCGCCCTACATCGCGGCCGTGACCGGCATGGGGTCCGCGCTCCTGTGGGAGAAGCGGCGCGAGACCTGGGCCTCGCTCACCCTCGCGGCCGCGGTCGTGGCCGGTGCCGCCTGGGGCTATGTGCTCCTCAACCGCACCTCGGACTACCTGCCCTGGCTGAAGTACCTGGTCCTGATCGGCGGTCTGGCCGCCGCGCTCGGCCTGATCTTCGCGGGCCGCGTCAGTCGCCAACTCGCCCTCGGGGCGGCGGCGGTGGGCCTGGTGGCCGCGCTGGCCGGCCCGACCGCGTACACCCTCAGCACCCTTCAGGAGGGCCACACCGGCTCCATCGTCACGGCCGGTCCGTCCGGCGCGAGCATGATGGGCGGCGGCCCGGGCGGCGGTGGCATGCGCGGCGGCTTCGGCGGCGGCGGAATGCCGGGCCAGAACGGCCAGAACGGCCAGAACGGCCAGAACCAGCAAGGCCGGCAGGGGCAGCAGAACGGCAACGGCAGCACCCGGAACGGCAACGGCTTCCCGGGTGGCGGCTTCGCCGGCGGCATGCCGGGCCAGAACCGGCAGGGCGGCCCTGGCGGCGGCGGTGGCGGCGGCCTGCTGAACGGCGCGAGCGTCAGCTCCCAGGCGAAGAAGCTGCTGGAGAAGGACTCCTCGCAGTACACCTGGGTCGCCGCGGCCATCGGTGCCCAGAACGCGGCGAGTTACCAGCTCTCCACCGGCGACCCGGTGATGGCGATCGGCGGCTTCAACGGCACCGACCCGTCCCCGACGCTGGCCCAGTTCAAGCAGTACGTGGCGGACGGGAAGATCCACTACTTCGTCTCGTCGGGCACCGGCGGCGGCATGGGCGGCAGCAGCAGCGGCAGCTCCTCGCAGATCACGTCGTGGGTCGAGAAGAACTTCAAGAAGGTGACGGCCGGTTCGGCCACCTTCTACGACCTGACGCAGAAGGCGAGCGGCTGACGCGGCGCACGAGCGGTCGGCAACGTTGTTGTACACCGTATGGCTAGTGCCATACGGTGTACAACATGTCCGCTCTCCAAGGCCACCCCCAACGCTGGCTGATCCTCGGTGTCATCTGTCTGGCGCAGCTGACCGTGCTGCTCGACAACACCGTCCTGAACGTGGCGATCCCCTCCCTCACCAGGGAGCTGCACGCCGAGACGTCCGACATCCAGTGGATGATCAACGCCTACTCCCTCGTCCAGTCCGGCCTGCTGCTGACCGCGGGCGGCGCCGCCGACCGCTACGGCCGCAAGAAGATGCTGATCGTGGGGCTGGTGCTGTTCGGCGCCGGTTCGCTGGTGGCCGGACTCTCCGACACCACAGGGCAGTTGATCGCGGCGCGGGCCGGCATGGGCGTGGGCGGCGCACTCCTGCTGACGACCACGCTCGCCGTGGTGATGCAGATCTTCACGGCCGAGGACCAGCCCAGGGCCATCGGCATCTGGGCCGCGGTCAACGCGCTCGGTTTCGCCGCCGGACCGCTGATCGGCGGCTTCCTGCTGAACCACTTCCGGTGGGGCGCGATCTTCCTGATCAACCTGCCGGTCGCGGCGCTCGCCCTGGTGGCCGTCGTGCTCCTGGTCCCCGAGTCCAGGAACCCCCGCGGCGACCGCCCGGACCTCCTCGGTGCCCTGCTCTCCACGATCGGCATGGCCTCGCTGGTGTTCGCGATCATCTCCGGCCCCGGGCACGGCTGGACGTCGGGACGCGTCCTGCTCACGGCGGCCGTCGCCCTCGTGGTCCTGACGGTGTTCGCGTACTGGGAGAGCCGCGTCCCGTACCCCATGCTCGACCTGCACTTCTTCCGGGACCGGCGGTTCACGGGCGCCGTCACCGGAGCGGTACTGATCACCTTCGGCATGGGCGGCGCTCTCTTCCTGCTCACCCAGCACCTGCAATTCGTCCTCGGCTACGGCCCCTTGGAGGCCGGTCTGCGCACGGCGCCGCTCGCGCTGACCGTCGTGGCCCTGAACTTCTCGGGCCTGTCGGCGAAGTGGTCGGCCAGGCTCGGCACGCCGGTGTCGATCGCGCTGGGCATGGTCCTGATGGCGGCGGGTCTGGTGTCCATCGCCGTACTGGACACGGGCCATTACGCCGGGACGCTGGTGGGGCTGCTGCTGATCGGCGGCGGCTGCGCGATCGCCAACCCGGCGATGGCACACGCCATCATGAGCGCGATACCTCCGGAGAAGGCGGGGGTGGGCGCCGGGATCAACGGGACGCTCGCGGAGTTCGGCAACGGCCTGGGGGTGGCGGTGCTCGGCGCCGTGCTGACGTCGCGGACACCCTCCGCGGGGCTGTCCGCGGGGCTGCGGACCGGTCAGCTGGTCGGTGCCGTCGCCGTGTTGCTCGGCGGGCTGCTGGCCGCGGCGTTGCTGCGTCGCGCGGAGCGGGCAGACTCGGGGGTGTTGGTCGCCTGAGAGCTCGGGCGGCGTCGACCGTCCGTCGGATGCGGACCGAACGGGGTTGCTCGCACGGTTCCCCGTGCCGCTATGGGTCGGCCGCCGCCTAGCATCTTGATCAGTGAACGGACGTCTAGGAAGGTGCGCCAATGGTGAGGGCAGCCGAGCGTGCGGCGCGGACCAGTGTGTGGCTGGAGGGCAAGGTCCGCCGGAGCGGTCGCGGTGGGCAGCCGTCGGGGCTGGACCGGGAGCGGATCACCGAGGTGACCGTCCGGCTCCTGGACGCCGAGGGGCTGGCCAAGTTCTCGATGCGCCGGCTGGCCGGCGAGCTGAACGTCACCGCGATGTCCGTCTACTGGTACGTGGACACCAAGGACGACCTTCTCGAACTCGCCCTGGACGCGGCGTTCGGCGAGCTGACCCTGCCGGACCCGGAGGCCGACGAGGACTGGCGCGACCAGCTGCGCGCGCTGACGAGGGAGTACCGCTCCCTGCTGGTCCGCCACCCCTGGCTGTCCCCGCTGGCCGGCACCTTCCTGAACATCGGCCCGAACTCGCTGGCCTTCTCCCAGTCGGTCCAGCAGATCATCCGCAAGACGGGCCTGCCCGTGCACGGCCTGTCCGGCGCCCTGTCGGCCGTCTTCCAGTTCGTCTACGGCTTCGGCACCATCGAGGGCCACTTCATCGCGCGCTGCGCCGCCGCCGGCATGACCCAGGACGAGTACTTCCAGCACGCCATGAGCGCGGTGAACCAGGCCCCCGGGGCCGCCGCGATCGTCCGGCAGAACGCCGACATCATGGCGGCCCGCGGCGGCGACACCGTGGAGGAGATGCGCGAGCGGGACTTCGCCTTCGCCCTGGACCTGCTGGTGGCGGGCATCGAGGCGATGGTGTCCCGCAGCTGACCACTGCTCGGTGGCCGGCCGTGCCGCTACTGCTCGGGCGCCAGCCGTGCCGGGAAGCCTCCGGTGGCCACCGGCCCCCACCGCACGGGCGTGACCCGGATGATCGACTTGCCCTGCTTGACCATCGCCTCGCGATACTCGTCCCAGTCCGGGTGCTCGCCGGAGATGTTGCGGAAGTACTCCACGAGCGGCTCCACGGACTCCGGGGAGTCGATCACCTCGGCGGTGCCGTCGATCTGCACCCACGGGCCGTTCCAGTCGTCGCTCAGCACGACAAGGCCGACCCGCTCGTCCCGCTTGGCGTTGCGGGTCTTGGCGCGCTCCGGGTAGGTGGAGACGACGATCCGGCCCGAGTCGTCCACACCGCAGGTCAGCGGTGAGGCCTGCGGGCTGCCGTCGGCGCGCCGGGTCAGCAGGATGGCGCGGTGCCGGGGCCGTACGAAGTCGAGCAGGTCGTCGCGGGAGACGGTCGTGTTCGTAGCGATGTTGGGTGCCATGCCGCCAGCGTAGGCGCCCGGTCCCCGCTCAGCCTGCTCCTGCCGTGCCTACGCCTGGGGCAGGGATTCGCCCTGCACCGCCTGGACGTCCAGCTCGACCTTCAGGGTGGTGCCGATCGCGGCGATGCCCGCCTGCAGCACCTGGTTGTAGTTCATGGCGAAGTCCTCGCGGCGCAGCTCGGTCGTCGCGCGGAAGGCGGCGCGCGTGCCGCCCCACGGGTCCAGGCCCGTGCCCAGGTACGCCAGGTCCAGGTCGACCGGTCGTACGACCCCGTGCAGGGTCAGCTCGCCGTGCACGGTCCAGCGGTCGGAGCCGGCCGTCGTCAGGCCCGTGGACCGGTAGGTGATCTCCGGGAACTTCTCGACGTCCAGGAAGTCCGCCGAGCGCAGATGGCCGTCGCGCATCCCGTTGCCCGTGTCGATGGAGGTCGCCTGGATGACCGCCTCCACACGGGACTTCTCCACCTCGTCCGGGGCGATCTCGATGCGCCCGGCGAAGTCGGTGAAGCGGCCGTGCACGCTGGAGATGCCCAGGTGCTGGGCGACCGCGCCCACCGACGAGTGCGCCGGGTCGATGGTCCACGGCCCGGGCGGCGGCAGCTCGGTGCCGCCCTGCCGGGACAGCGTCACCGCCCCGAGCTCGGCGCGCCCGCTCGCGGTGACGAGGGCGCTGGAGGCGACGGGCGCGTACCCGAGCGCCGTGACGATGACGGTGTACGCCCCCGGCGCGAGCGCGGTCGCGTCCCGCACGGCGCCGTCGGCGTCCGCCTCGGCGCGCAGCACCTGGGTGCCGGTCATGTCGGTCACCGTGACGACCGCGTGCGACACGGCCCATCCGTCCCGCGTACGGATCTTCGCGGACAGTCCCATCCCGTTTTCTCCCTGCACGTGCTTCTGGTCGTAAAGAGTCCGGCCCGTGGCAGGTGTACCGCCGCTCAAAGCGCACCTGCCACGGGCCGGAGGTCGAACTACTCGGCCGGGTGGGCCAGTTCGATGTCGTGGTCGTCGACGCCGCGGCCGTTGACCGTCAGGGCCGTCGCGACCGGCGCGTAGCCCGTCGCGATGACGGTGTACTCGCCGCTGTCGAGGTCGGTGAAGGCGTACGCGCCGTCCGCGCCCGTGGTCGCGGTGCCGACCACGTTGCCCGCCCCGTCCACGAGGGTCACCCGGGCGTCGGCCAGCGGACCGTGCGGCGCCCGGACGACGCCCTGGAGCTGGGCGCCCGAGTCGAGGTCGACCTCGATCCGGGTGACGCCGGTGCCGCCCACCTCGACGGGCAGCGCCCGCGGCCGGAACCCGGCGGCGTTGACCGCGATGGTCACGGCGCCCGGCACCAGCTCCGCGAAGGAGAACTCACCCTGCTCACCGGTGGCCTGGGTGGCCAGCAGATCACCGCGCACGTCGGTCACGATGACCATGGCGTCCTTGACGGGCAGCGCCGTCGCGGCGGCCCGCACCACACCGTTCAGCCCGCTGGTGCCGCTGAGCAGGATGTCGTACGAGACCGGCTCGCCGTTCACCACGACCGTGGACGCCTGCGGCTGGAAGCCGTCGGCGGAGGCGATCAGGACGTACGAGCCGGTGCCCGGCGCCTCGAGGGCGTAGGAGCCGTCGGCCTGCGCGACCGACCGGCCCAGCTGCCGTCCCGCGAGCGAGATCAGCGTGACCGCGGCCTGCGGCACGGGCGCGCTCTCGTTGCCGCGCACGAAGCCGCGCACCGGGGTGCCGCCGGAGGAGGCGGACTCCTCGGGCCGCGCGATGGTCGCGACCGCGGCGAGCCGCTGGGTGCCGTCGGCGGCGGCGGCCGTTTCCGAGATCGCCCAGCTCGGGAGCTTCTCGGTGACCGGTGCGGCGGCCGCGGCCTCGGCGGCGGCCGGAGCCGCCTCGGACTCGGCACCGGCGTCGGGGGCCTCCTCCGCGGCGGCGGCCTGCGCCAGCCCGCCCTTGGTGCGCAACGGGACCTCCTTGATGAACAGGCTGATCAGGAACGCGAGGGCCGCGAGGCCGCCGGCGATCATGAAGACATCGGCGATGCCGTGGCCGTAGGACGACTCCAGGAGCGTGCGCAGCGGCGTCGGCAGCTTGCTCAGGTCCGGGATGCTGTCGTTGGAGTTGCTCGAACCGGCCAGCGCGGCCCGGAACTTCGGGTCGAGGGCGGCGGCGCCCTCCTGGACGTAGTGCGTGATCCGGTGGGACATGACCGCGCCGAGCGCCGAGACGCCGACCGCACCACCGAGCGAACGGAAGAAGGTGACGGTGGAGCTGGCCGAGCCGAGGTCGCCGGGCTCGACCTGGTTCTGCGTGCACAGCACCAGGTTCTGCATCATCATGCCGATGCCGAGACCCATGAGGGCCATGAAGATGGCCATCTTCCAGTAGTCCGTGTCGTACCGGATGGTGCCGAGCAGGCCCAGGCCGGCCGAGACCAGCACGCCACCGCTGACCAGCCACGCCTTCCAGCGCCCGGTGCGGGTGATGAACTGCCCCGAGACGGTGGAGGAGACGAACAGACCGCCGATCATCGGGATCGTCAGGACACCGGACATCGTCGGGGACTTGTCCCGGGCCAGCTGGAAGTACTGGCTGAAGAAGACCGTGCCGGTGAACATCGCGACACCGACGAACAGCGAGGCCAGCGACGCGAGCGTGATGGTGCGGTTGCGGAACAGGCGCAGCGGGATGATCGGCTCGCCGGCCTTGGACTCGATCAGGATGAAGAGCGCGCCGAGCACGATCGAACCGCCGACCATGGTGTACGTCTGCCAGGACAGCCAGTCGTACTTGTCACCGGCGAAGGTGACCCAGACCAGCAGCAGCGAGACGGCGGCGGCGACGAAGGTGGCGCCACCCCAGTCGACCTTGACGTCCCGCTTCACGACCGGCAGGTGCAGCGTCTTCTGCAGCACGATCAGCGCGATGACGGCGAAGGGGACACCGACGTAGAAGCACCAGCGCCAGCCCAGCCACGAGGTGTCGGTGATGACACCGCCGAGCAGCGGGCCGCCGACGGTGGCGACGGCGAAGGTCGCGCCCAGGTAGCCGGAGTACCGCCCGCGCTCGCGCGGGGAGATCATCGCGGCCATCACGATCTGGGCGAGGGCGGACAGGCCGCCGACGCCGATGCCCTGGAAGACACGGCAGGCGATCAGCATGCCCGGGTTCTGCGACAGACCGGCCGCCATCGAGCCCAGCACGTAGATGATCAGGGCTATCTGGACGAGTGCCTTCTTGCTGTACAGGTCGGCGAGCTTGCCCCACAGGGGCGTGGTCGCGGTCATCGCCAGCAGCGAGGCGGTGACGACCCAGGTGTAGGCCGACTGACCGCCGCCGAGGTCGCTGATGATGTGCGGCAGCGCGTTGGTGACGATCGTGGACGACAGGATCGCCACGAACATGCCGAGCAGCAGCCCGGAGAGCGCCTCCATGATCTGCCGGTGCGTCATCGGGGCGTGCTCGGCGGAGCCTCCCCCGTGCTTGGCATGAGCCCGCACACCGGCTGGTGTGGTCGTTGCCATGGGCTTCCTTTTCTCAAGTGCTCGCGGGTGTACGGGTGGTCGGTTCGAGTGCGACGGCCGGCGGCGGCAGTCGCGGCGGCGCGGGGCGGCAGTCGTCGAAGCTGGCCCGCAGCCGGGTCATGAGCCGCGTGAGCTGGGCGACCTCCTCGTCGCTCCAGTCGGCGAGCCGCTCGGCGAGCAGCTGCGTGGTCCGCTCGGACAGCTCCTCCAGGCGGGCCAGGCCCGCCGGTGTGAGGTGCACGATCCGGGACCGTTTGTCCGCCGGGTCGGGGGAGCGGTCGATCCAGCCGCGGTCGGCGAGGTGTGCGACATGGCGGCTGGTGACCGACATGTCCACGGCGAGCAGCTCCGCGAGCTTGCTCATGCGCATGTCTCCGTAGCGGCCCAGGAGGGTCAGTACGGCGGCGCTGCCGCTCGGGCAGTCGGACGGCAGGATCCGGCCGAGCTCCCGCTTCACGGCACCGAAGGCGCTGAACTGCCTGATCAGCTCCTCGTACTGCGTCCGCTCGGCCATCCCACCTCCCACGTTCGTTGCTTAGGGCAACCATAAGAGTTGTTGGTTGCTGCAGGCAAACAAAATGGCCGGGTGTGGGACAAAAACTTGGCAAAGGCAAGTATTGCGAACGTAAACATGCAGGTGAGAGTGATTGTCGAGAGGCTGTAGAGGTCGGTCGCCCCCCACTTGGGCCGCACCCGGTGATTCGCTAGGGTCTCCTGCCATGGCTAACCCCCAGGGCCCCCAGGGCAACCACGACCCCGCTGGCAGCACCCAGATGTTCCGCGCGTTCGTCGACGAGGGCCCGCAGGGCCGGCAGGGCCGCCAGCAGGCCCCGGCGTCCTCCGGTCCCCGGATCGGCCTGATCGTCGGCATCGTCGTCGCGGTGGCGGTCGTGGCGGCCGTCGCCTGGCTCGCGATGATGTAGCGAGAGCTCAGGTCACTTCCACCGGACGGTGACGTCCCGCGTCTCGATGTGCATGCCCAGCGGCACGCGCCAGTCGTCCACGCACACCGTCCAGGTCTTCTTCCTGTCCGCCCCGGCGCCGATCGGCGCCGGGAGCGGTACGTCGGAGGTCCGCGTCGCCCAGTCGATGCCGAGCGCGCCGATGATGTGCGTGCCGAACGTGACCGTGCCCGAACGGACCGGCGTGCCGCCGGAGTTGGTGAAGGTCAGCGTCACGTCCTCGCACCAGCGCCGGTCCGTCGCCTTCCGCTTCGGCCCGCTCCAGCTCAGCTCGGCGGGCCCGGCGGGCGCCTCGGAGCCGTGAGGTGCCGTCGGCGACGGCGAAGCCGGGCTCCCGGAGCCGGACGTGGCGCCGCTGCCGGTGCCACTCCCGCTGCCACTGTGGCTCGCCCTGCCGCCGCCCGCCGACGCGGTCCCGGCGGCCGGGGCCGCTGCCGTTCCGGCCGGCAGACCGTCCGGCACACCGCGCGAACTGCCGCCCGCCGCGGGGGAGTCGCTGCCGTCCTGGGCCCCGTCCAGGGGTACGAGCGTCACCCCGCCCGTCGGAGCCGCCGCCGCGCCCGAGGCCCGGGGCGCGCCGCCGGCCGCTCCGGTGGCGACGTAGCCCTCGCCCGGACCGCCGCCCCCGCACGCCGCCAGTGCGGCGCCCAGGCAGACGACGGCCGCCGACGCGCCGATCAGGGCGCCTCGACGGCCACGTGTCCATGTCGTCCCAGTAGTCCCGCGCAGCATCGCGCCATGGTGGCTGACGCTCCGTCAAATAGGAACCCCCGGGCCGGGGTTCGCTCAGTCCGAGATGAGCCCCTCGCGCAGCTGCGCCAGAGTGCGGGTCAGCAGGCGGGAGACGTGCATCTGCGAGATGCCGACCTCCTCGCCGATCTGCGACTGCGTCATGTTGGCGAAGAAGCGGAGCATGATGATCTGCCGCTCGCGGGGCGGCAGCTTGGCCAGCAGCGGCTTCAGGGACTCGCGGTACTCCACGCCCTCCAGGGCGGTGTCCTCGTAGCCCAGGCGGTCCGCCAGGGAGCCCTCGCCGCCGTCGTCCTCGGGGGCCGGGGAGTCCAGCGAGGAGGCCGTGTAGGCGTTGCCGACCGCGAGGCCGTCGACCACGTCCTCCTCGGAGACGCCGAGCACGGCGGCGAGTTCGGGCACGGTCGGGGAGCGGTCGAGCTTCTGCGAGAGTTCGTCGCTGGCCTTCGTCAGGGCCAGCCGCAGCTCCTGCAGCCGGCGCGGCACGCGCACCGACCACGAGGTGTCGCGGAAGAACCGCTTGATCTCACCGACGACGGTCGGCATCGCGAAGGTCGGGAACTCCACGCCCCGCTCGCAGTCGAACCGGTCGATCGCCTTGATCAGGCCGATCGTGCCGACCTGGACGATGTCCTCCATCGGCTCGTTGCGCGAGCGGAAGCGGGCCGCGGCGTAGCGCACCAGCGGGAGGTTGAGCTCGATGAGGGTGTCCCGCACGTACGCGCGCTCGGGGCTGTTCTCGTCGAGTGCGGCGAGCCGCAGGAAAAGGGAGCGGGACAGGGTGCGGGTGTCGATGTTCTCCGGGGCCGGGATGGCCGGGGCGTCGGGCGCCTGAACCACCGGAGCTTCGTCGAGCACGGCGTCGGCGGGCGCGGAATCGCTCTTCGTGAGCGTGAGCACCTTCGAGCTGCCCTGATCTGCGGACATGCCACCCCCTCTGGGTCGCGGGACGGTCGCGGCCGAAGTCCCCTCGGCGAGGAGTTCAGCCTTCACCTGAATACCGGAGCCGAAGCCCCGGCAAACGCGCTTGGGGAAGAATGTCACATGTCGGCAACACGCTGTAGTGACATGTCGACACGTGAGATACGAATCGGCCCTGGAAAGAGGGGGTCTGAGGCTTTTTCGGCACAGAAACGTCAGGAACATCCCTGGTGAGCGATTCGCTCTCCCAGGTTACGCGTCGATCCTGTTTGCGATCTGCGGTGTTGCGGGGCGTGCGCCTGTGCGCCTCTTATGCCTCGATCCGATTGGCGGATCGCAGCCGCTGGAAGCTACGCGCGAGTAGCCGCGACACGTGCATCTGGGAGACGCCGAGTTCCGCGCTGATTTGTGACTGGGTGAGGTTGCTGTAGTAGCGCAGCAGAAGGATTCTCTGTTCCCGCTCCGGCAGTTGTACGAGGAGATGGCGGACGAGATCCCGGTGTTCGACGCCGTCCAGGGCGGGATCCTCGTAACCGAGCCGGTCGAGCAGGCCCGGCAGTCCGTCCCCCTCCTGGGCGGCCTCCAGGGAGGTCGCGTGGTACGAGCGGCCCGCCTCGATGCAGGAGAGGACCTCCTCCTCGGTGATGCGCAGCCGCTCGGCGATCTCGGCGGTCGTCGGGGTGCGCCCGAAGGCGGTCGTCAGGTCCTCGGTGGCGCTGTTGACCTGGACCCACAACTCATGGAGGCGGCGCGGGACGTGGACCGTGCGGACGTTGTCGCGGAAGTACCGCTTGATCTCGCCGACCACGGTCGGCATCGCGAAGGTCGGGAACTGCACGCCCCGGTCCGGGTCGAAGCGGTCGATCGCGTTGATCAGCCCGATGGTGCCGACCTGGATAACGTCCTCCATCGGCTCGTTGCGGGAGCGGAAGCGGGCCGCCGCGTAGCGCACGAGCGGGAGGTTGGCCTCGATCAGCGCCCCGCGCACCCGGATGTGTTCGGGGCTGCCCGGACTGAGCGTCTTGAGCTCGCCGAAGAGCACCTGGGTCAGCGCCCGGGTGTCGGCGCCGCGGCTGCGCGGCGGTGCGGCCTCGGTCGGGGCTGTCGCGGTCTCCGACGCGGCTTCCTGGGGCGGTGCTTGAGGCGCAGTACTGGCCGGCACGGTCAACTCCGCCTCGCAATCGATCAACTCATCCGTCAAAAGTGGTCATAGCATCACAAGAGATGTGGACTGTGTGCAAGCACCGCATTACGCCGTGTTGAGGGCAAGTTGGGGAAAAGCATGCGAAAAGGCCCCACACCGGTCCCGGTGCGGGGCCCTCGCGGGCCGGCTCAGTACTCGTAGTCGGCGATCACCCAGGTGGCGAACTCCTTCCACAGCGCCACGCCCGCCTGGTGCTCGGGGTGCTCGACGTAGCGCCGCAGCGAGGCCGCGTCCTCGAAGCCGGAGTTGATGGCGAAGTCGTAGGCGATGGGGCGGTCGCTGAGGTTCCAGCCCAGTTCCCAGAAGCGGATCTCGGGGATCTTCCCGTCCAGCGCCCGGAAGGCCTCCTCGCCCGCCGCGACGCGCGGATCGTCGCGCAGGACGCCCTCGTTGAGCTTGAAAAGGACGAGATGCCGGATCATGCGCGCTCCTAGCTAGTGGGCCCCGTTGGCCAGCCAGGTGAAGAAGTCGCCGATGGCCTTCGCGGCGTCCGAGATGCCCTCGAACCCTATCTGGACGTAGTCCGCGGCCTTGGCGGGGTCTGTGATGATCACGTACAGGGCGAAGACCACGAGCGCATAGACGGCGATCTTCTTCGCATTCACCGCCACCGCGGCCTCCCGAGTCACAAGTTGCCCAACGACCGCACATGATCGCACGAAGGGCCCCGTCTTTCGACGGGGCCCTTCTTCAAGCGGTAGCGGAGGGATTTGAACCCTCGGTGACTTGCGCCACACTCGCTTTCGAGGCGAGCTCCTTCGGCCGCTCGGACACGCTACCGAGGGAGACCTTACAGCACGCCGGGCAGTGCTCTGAAATCGGTATTCGGCGGGACAGGGGGCAGGACTCAGCGGGACCGGAAGAAGTCGGTGAGGAGGCGGGCGCACTCCTCGGCCAGGACTCCCTCGATCACTTCGGGGCGGTGGTTGAGCCGCCGGTCGCGTACGACGTCCCAGAGGGAGCCGGCGGCCCCGGCCTTCTCGTCGCGGGCGCCGTAGACGACGCGGTCCACCCGGGACTGCACGAGCGCGCCCGCGCACATCGTGCAGGGCTCCAGGGTGACGACGAGCGTGCAGCCGGACAGCCGCCACTCGCCGAGCTCGGCCGCCGCCCGGCGGATCGCGAGGATCTCGGCGTGCGCCGTCGGATCGCCGGTGGCCTCCCGCTCGTTGTGCCCGGCCGCGAGCACGGTCGAGCCGTCCGGGGCCAGCACGACGGCGCCGACGGGGACGTCCCCGCCGGCCCGTCCGGCCTCGTCCAGCGCGCGCCGCATCGCGGCCCGCCACGGGTCGCGCACCGGGTCCGGAGTTCCTCCTGCGGTCGCCGGTGCGGTCAGCGGACGGTCTCCAGGACCTCGGAGGCGCCCAGGGCCTCGGCGATCGCGCTCAGGGCGTCCTCGTCCAGGATGCGCAGCTCCTTGGCGCTGACACCCAGGTCGTCGAGGATCTCGACGTCGCCGACGGGGCTGTGCGGCACGGCCTCGGCGGACGGGCCGTCCTCGTCGCCGTCGTCCTCGTCCTCACCGTCCTCGGTGCCGTCGAGGTCGAGGGAGTCCAGATCGGCGTCGTCGTCGCCGGGCTCCCTCCCGAGCAGTTCGTCGGTGAGCAGGATCTCTCCATAACTGCTGCGGGCAGCGGCGGCGGCGTCCGAGACGTAGATACGAGGGTCGTCCTCGCCGTCGACGCGGACGACGCCGAACCACCCGTCTTCCTGCTCGATCAGCACGAGCACCGTGTCGTCCTCGGTCGAGGCTTCCCGGGCGAGGTCGGCCAGGTCCGACAGGGTCTCCACATCGTCGAGCTCTGTGTCGCTCGCTTCCCACCCGTCTTCGGTGCGCGCGAGCAGTGCGGCGAAGTACACCGTGACTCTCCCACTGGTCATAGGCGTGCCGGTTGGGGGTCCCCCCGGCGGAGGTTCTGGGCGGGGAGAGCTGTGCTCCGAGCCCCACCCACTCGGAATCGTGGCAGAAACAAGGCCTTCAGGGGACGTCTTCCGCTCCCTGTGTCCGCCCGTTTTGATCGACCACGAGCGGGATCGTACGCGGCGATCCTTGTCGGCGCGCAAAGGGCCGCCCTTCCACGCGCCTTGGGTTCGGCCGGAGTTACCAGCGGAAGGTGCGCATGCGCATGGCGTGGCGCAGCCGGGCGGTCTTGGCGCGGCGGGGCTGGACACGGTCGCGCAGTTCGCGTGCCTCGGCGAGATCACGCAGGAACTGGGCCCTGCGGCGACGGCGCTCCGCGTCGCTCTCGTCCGGCGACGCGTCCTTCTCGGCTTCGCTCTCAGGCAGGTCAGGCATAGGCTCACCACCCCCCGGTCCGTCCCTCCCACTTTCCCTCTGATGGGCGGTTTGATGCCAGCGCAAGGGTTACGGGGGCGCGGTTACTGTTAGGGCATGCGTCTCCACGTCGTCGACCACCCCCTGGTCGCCCACAAGCTCACCACCCTGCGCGACCGGCGCACCGACTCCGCGACCTTCCGCAGGCTCGCCGACGAGCTGGTCACCCTGCTCGCGTACGAGGCCACACGTGACGTGCGCACCGAGCAGGTCGACATCGTCACCCCGGTCGCCCCGACGACCGGCGTGAAGCTCTCCTATCCGCGCCCGCTGGTGGTGCCGATCCTGCGCGCCGGTCTCGGCATGCTGGACGGCATGGTCCGGCTGCTGCCGACCGCCGAGGTGGGCTTCCTGGGCATGATCCGCAACGAGGAGACGCTCCAGGCGTCCACGTACGCCTCCCGCATGCCCGAGGACCTCTCCGGGCGGCAGGTGTACGTCCTCGACCCGATGCTGGCCACCGGCGGCACGCTGGTCGCGGCGATCCAGGAGCTGATCAAGCGCGGCGCGGACGACGTGACGGCCGTGGTGCTCCTCGCCACGCCGGAGGGCGTCGAGCTGATGGAGCGGGAGCTGGCGGGCACGCCGGTGACCGTGGTGACGGCCGCGGTCGACGAGCGGCTCAACGAGCACGGGTACATCGTGCCGGGGCTGGGGGACGCGGGCGATCGCCTCTACGGCTCGGCGGACTAGCGTTCGCCGATGTCGCCGTCGGGGTGCGGGTGTGTCGGCGGCTGCCGGTCTCGTGCGGCTGGTCGCGCAGTCCCCGTGCCCCTCGGGGCGTTGCTAGCAAGCCTTCTTCGACGTCGGCGTCGGCTTGGGGTTCTGCAGGGCCGCCAGGGCCTTGTCCGCCGTCGGCTTGGCCGTCAGGGTCTTGAAGCCGTCGCCGATGACCAGGTCCACGTCGGCGCCCTTGCGGGCAGCGTCCGTGCGGCGTTCGGCGGTGGAGAGCTGTGTGGCGAGGACCGGCAGCGAGCTGTTCAGGGAGGACGCGGGGCCCAGCAGGACTCCCGTGCCCTTGACCTTCTTGTCGAACTCCTTGGACGCGTTGCCCACGTCGCCGATCTTGAAGCCGCGCTTCTTGAGCTCGTCCGCCGTGGTCTTGGCCAGGCCGCTGCGCGTGGTGGCGTTGTAGACGTTCACCGTGATCTGGCCGGGCCTGGGGGCGGCGGCGCCCTTGGTGCCGGTGGCGGCGGCCGACGGGCTCACCTTGGACCCGCAGTCCGCCTTGGTGCCGGCCGCCGAGGCCTTCTTGCCGCCGCCGGTGAAGACGTCGATGAGCTGCAGCGTGCCCCAGGCGACGATCGCGAGCGCGGCGACGGAGGCCACGACCGCGGCGACGAGCCTGCCGCGCCGACGGCGCTGGCGCATCCGGGGGTATTTGTCCCCCGTGATCTTGTACTTGCCGCCCATGCCCGGGGGAGTCAGCATGCTCATGGGCGCAGCGTAGTGCGCCTGAGCGGCAATGCCTACTAGATGATCATTGCAGTCCGCGCAGGTGAACCCAAAAGGGCCAAGCCTTTACCGGCGGGCCGCGCCGGGGCGGGGCTCAGTCCAGTTCGAGCACGCGCGCGTGCAGCACCTGACGCTGCTGGAGGGCCGCCCGCACCGCGCGGTGGAGACCGTCCTCCAGATACAGGTCGCCCTGCCACTTGACCACGTGTGCGAACAGGTCGCCGTAGAAGGTCGAGTCCTCGGCCAGGAGGGTCTCCAGGTCGAGCTGTCCCTTGGTGGTGACGAGCTGATCGAGGCGGACCGGGCGCGGCGCGACGTCCGCCCACTGCCGGGTGCTTTCCCGGCCGTGGTCGGGGTACGGCCGGCCGTTTCCGATGCGCTTGAAGATCACACGGAAAGCCTACCGGTCAAGACCTTCCGGGCGCAGCCATGGAGACGGAGTGCGACGCTGGAAAAGAAGTTTCATAACGGGGCAAACAGCAACAGGGGCCCGATATGAGTGACAGCGAGACCATGCGTCCGGCCACCGCTCCCGAGGCACCGGGAAGTGCTCCGGCCCTCCCGCGGGGGGCCCTGGAGATCGCCTCCGGATACGCCTTCACCGGGCCGGCGCTCGATCTGGGAGCCCTGCTGTGGGACGGGTCGTGCCTGCCGGACGCGCAGATCCGCATCCCGCTGCCCATGCTCAACCGCCACGGCCTGGTCGCGGGCGCCACCGGCACCGGCAAGACCAAGACGCTCCAGCTGATCGCCGAGCAGCTCTCGGCGCAGGGCGTGCCGGTCTTCCTGGCCGACGTGAAGGGCGACCTGTCCGGCATCTCGGCGCCCGGGCAGCCGAACGACACGGTGCGGGGGCGGGCCGCCGAGGTCCACCAGGAGTGGACGCCGGCCGGGTTCCCGGCCCAGTTCTACGCGCTCGGCGGCCTCGGGCACGGCATTCCCGTACGGGCCACGATCACCAGCTTCGGGCCGGTCCTGCTGTCCAAGGTGCTCGGGCTGAACCAGACCCAGGAGCAGTCCCTCGGCCTGATCTTCCACTACGCCGACACCAAGGGTCTGGAGCTGGTCGACCTCAAGGACCTGCGGGCCGTCGTCGCCTTCCTGACCTCGGACGAGGGCAAGGCGGAGCTGAAGAACATCGGCGGGCTGTCGACCGCCACGGCCGGGGTGATCCTGCGCTCGCTGACCGCCTTCGAGGCCCAGGGGGCGGCCGGCTTCTTCGGCGAGCCGGAGTTCGACACCGGCGAGCTCCTGCGGACGGCCGAGGACGGGCGCGGCACGGTCTCCGTCCTCGAACTGCCCGCCGTGCAGGACAAGCCGCAGCTGTTCTCGACCTTCCTGATGTGGCTGCTGGCCGACCTCTTCCACGACCTGCCCGAGGTGGGCGACGCGGACAAGCCGCGGCTCGTCTTCTTCTTCGACGAGGCGCATCTGCTGTTCAGCGACGCCTCGAAGGCATTCCTGGACTCGATCACCCAGACCGTGCGGCTCATTCGCTCGAAAGGGGTCGGCGTCTTCTTCGTCACGCAGACCCCGAAGGACGTACCGTCCGACGTCCTCGGGCAGCTCGGCAACCGGGTCCAGCACGCGCTGCGGGCCTTCACGCCCGACGACCAGAAGGCCCTGAAGGCGACCGTGAAGACCTTCCCGAACTCCTCCTACGACCTGGAGGAGCTGCTCACCGGGCTCGGGACCGGGGAGGCCGTGGTGACGGTGCTGAGCGAGAAGGGGGCCCCGACTCCGGTCGCGGCGACCCGGCTGCGCGCCCCCGAGTCCCTGATGGGGCCGGTCGAGGCCGGCGCCCTCGACGCGGCGGTGCAGGCCTCGCCGCTGCACGGCCGCTACGCACAGGCTGTGGACAGGGAGTCGGCCTACGAGAGGCTGGAGGCCGCCAGGTCGTCCGCAGGCGCCAAGGGGCCGGAGGAGATGGCGGCGCAGACCCGGCCCAGGTCCGCCCCGAAGGCCGAGGAGGAGCACTCCGTGGTCGAACAGGTCGTCGGCAGCGGCATGTTCAAGTCGCTGGCGCGGTCGGTGGGCACGCAGATCGGGCGGGAGATCACCCGCTCGCTGTTCGGGACGGCCCGGCGGAGGCGGTAGGCCCGCCTCCGCCGGGGGTGATCAGCGGCCCTGCTTGCGCGCGGGCTGCTGGGGTTGCGGTTTCTGCGCGTCCCGCCTCTTGGGCGCGCTGCGTGCGGCCTCCGCGCGCAGCAGGGCGCGCAGGACCGCGTACGGGTCGGTGGGCATGGCTGTGGTCCTCGTGTAGTGCCGACTGGTCCCGGGGAGCGGGGACGGTCAGCAGCGCAGGACCACGGTGCGCAGGGCGGGCAGGGGATGCGGCGGCCGTGGCGGCACGGGCAGGGCACCGCCGCGCGGGGCGGCGGGCGCCGGGGCGCCGCCCGGTGCGAGGGGCAGCGGTACGGCACTCCGGCGGACGACGTCGGACGGCGGGCGCACGGCCGCGTCCAGGACGTCGTACTCGACGATCTCGGCGGTCACGGCGGGCGTCGCGTGCACCTGGGAGTGGGCGCCCGGCACCAGCAGCGCGCACAGCAGCACGAGCGCCCGCAGCCAGGTGCGGCCGCAGGGCAGGCTTCGTGCGGTGCTCACGGGAGGTCGTCTGCCCACGACGCACCCGGTGTTCAGCACACCGGAGGCGAGATACGCCCGTATTGCGTACGGCTACACGGTGCGCGGCACCTGCTGGGCCCGGCCCCGCATACGGAGCGCCGTGACGATCTCGACGACACCGACCGCGACCAGCCAGATGCCGCCGACCAGGGTGAGGACGGCGACGGACTCGAAGGGCGAGTCGATCAGGACGATGCCGGCGACGAACGTGACGACCCCGAGGAGGATCTGCCAGCCGCGGGCCGGCATGGACGAGTCGTGGACGGCGGCCAGGGTCTGGGTGATTCCGCGGATCAGCCAGCCGATGCCGATCCACAGCGCGAGCAGCAGGGTCGACTGCATGGGCCCGCGGAAGCAGAACAGGCCCAGCATGATCGACAGGGCGCCGCTGATGAAGGCCAGCACGCGCAGCGAGGTCGTCCGGTGCGTGCCGAAGGCGGCGACCAGCTGGAAGACGCCGCTGCACAGCAGGTAGAGGCCGAACAGGACGCCGGCCGCGAACAGAGAGGCGCCGGGCCAGACGAGGACCAGGACACCGAGGATCAGCGAGGCGACGCCGGTGAGCAGGACGACCTGCCAGGCGGCCTGGGACAGGGCGTGCAGAGGGCCCTCGAAGGGCGGTTCCGGTGCGTGGGTGCCCGGCGCGGCCGCGCCGTGGACGGTGCCGGCGTGGACCTTGCGGTCGTCGTACTCCGGGCCCCAGGTGTTCGGTGGGTCGGTCATGCTCCATGCTCGGACCGGCGGCGCGCGCCCCGCCACCCCGGGGAGC
Organism: Streptomyces sp. NPDC057616; assembly: GCF_042800575.1. Taxonomy (NCBI): domain Bacteria; kingdom Bacillati; phylum Actinomycetota; class Actinomycetes; order Kitasatosporales; family Streptomycetaceae; genus Streptomyces; species Streptomyces sp. NPDC057616. The sequence goes on along the minus strand of NZ_JBHVGU010000017.1, from coordinate 35,076 downwards.
CGGTCGGCTGACGCCTACTTCCCGGCGGCCTTCGCGGCCTTGGCGGCCGCCTTCGCCTCCTGCTTGAACGCCCGCACCTTGGTCAGCGACTCCGGCCCGGTGATGTCGGCGACGGAGCGGAAGGAGTCCACGTCGCCGTACGAGCCGGCCGCCTCGCGCCAGCCCTCCGGACGCACCCCCAGCTGCTTGCCGAGCAAGGCCAGGAAGATCTGCGCCTTCTGCTTGCCGAAGCCGGGCAGCTCCTGGAGCCGCTTCAGCAGCTCCCGGCCGTCGCTCACGCCTTTCCAGACGAGCTCGGCGTTCCCGTCGTAGTGCTCCACGAGGTACTGGCACAGCTGCTGGACGCGCTTGGCCATGGAGCCCGGGTAGCGGTGCACGGCCGGCTTCTCGGACAGCAGCGCGCCGAACGCCTCGGGGTCCATGGCGGCGATGTCGTGCGCGTCCAGGTCGTCGGCGCCGAGCCGGTCCGCGATCGTGCGCGGGCCCTTGAACGCCCACTCCATCGGGATCTGCTGGTCCAGCAGCATCCCGGTGAGCGCGGCGAGCGGGGAGCGCCCGAGGAGTTCGTCGGCCGCGGAGTCCTGGGCGAGGTGAAGGGTGACGTCCATGTCCCCGATCATGCCCCGGCGGGGGTCATTGCTCCACGTGAACGCCGGCGAGCGCCGCGCCGAAGTAGCCCTTGACGCCGTGGACGCCGATCCCGGAGCTCTTGCCGCACACGTTCACCGAGCCGTTCGGGACCGGGCCGGAGGCCGAGCCGCGGGCGATCCAGACGCAGCCGTCGGAGTTCTCGGTGGGCGCGCCGACGACCGTTTCCAGCTTGCCGTCCTTGTTCAGGTCGACGAGGTGCACGGCGGCGCCGAACTGGTCGCCGGTCTCGACGGAACCCGGCACGCCCGCCGTGTCCTGGGTGTAGCCGGCCGCCTTGGCGGTGGTCAGGCCGCCGGCGGAGCCGCGCAGCAGGACGGCGGTGCCGGCGGCCATGTGCGTGCCGACGGCCTCCCCGGGGGCGCCGACCAGTACGTCGGCGTATCCGTCGCCGTCCAGGTCGGCGACGGAGAGGGACTGGCCGAACTGGTCGCCGTCCTCCGCCGCGCCGGGCACGCCCGCCGTGTCCTGGTGGAAGACCTGCGGCTGCTGACCGGCGGTGATGCCCTGGGCGCTGCCGTAGAGGACCTGGATCTCGCCGCCGCGGCGGGCCCAGCCGGCCGGGCCGCCGGACATGGAGTCGTCGCTGGAGATGCCGGTGACGAGGTCGCCGTAGCCGTCGCCGTTGATGTCGCCGACCATGCCGGCGTGGCCGTCGGCCAAGGGGAGTTCGGTGCGCGGTGAGGCCGGCTGGGGCTCGCCCACCGGGGCGCCGTGCTGGACGAACACCGGTCCGCGCAGGTCGCCGTCGGTGGGGCCGGGCAGCCAGAACTGCTCCGCGTGCCCGTCGCCGTCGACGTCGCCCATCACGACACCGCGCGTCTCGCCGTAGAACCGGTCGAGGGCCGTCTGGGCCGCCTTGCCGGTGCGGGTGAACGGGCCCGTGTACGTGGCGGCGTCGCAGCCCGATCCGACGCTCAGCTCGGGGGCGCCGTCGCCGTTCATGTCGCCCGTGGCCAGGGACAGGCCGAAGCGGCAGTACGTCCTGCCGTCCCCGTAGCCGGTGGGCACGGAGATGTTCGTGCCGCCCTTGAGCCCGTCGGGCCCGCCCCAGACGACGGTCACCGAGCCCCGGGCGTCGTTGCTGCCGACGGCCTCGTCGGACGTGCCGACGATGAGGTCCGCGTATCCGTCCCGGTCCAGGTCGGCGCTGGTGACCGCCCGCCCGAAGCCGTCGTACTCCTCCGGGTCCCCGGGGATTCCCGCGGTCGCCTGGGTGAGGACCGTGCGCCGTGTCGCGCTCACCGACGACGACGAGCCGTACAGCACGACGACCGCACCGGCCGCGTCCACGGCGCCGTTGGCCGCGTAGGGCGCGCCGACCGCCAGGTCGCGGTATCCGTCGCCGTTGAAGTCGTCCTGCACGGCTGCCGCGTTGGCCCCCTTGTAGGGCGAGGCGGCCGAGGCCGGCACGGGGTTCAGCGGGACGGCGACGGCGGCGGCGAGCACGGCGGCGGCCGTGACGGCTCTGCGCAACGGGACTCCTCGACACGGGAACACAGGTCTGCGGACGGCCCATTGGACACACGAGCCGCACGAATGGTTGTGCGGTCAGTCGGCCCGCCAGTACCCCAGGGCGTGCACCCGGTCCTTCGGGACGCCGAGGTCCCTGCGGACGTAGGCGGACAGGGTCCGGGTGGTGCGGGTGTCGCAGGTGATCCAGACGTAGGGGTGCGCGCTGCCCGCCAGGATCGCGGGGAGTTCGGCGCGGACGCGGTCGACCAGTTCCCCGCGGGAGACGTGCCGCAGCTCGTGCCGGTCGGCGTCGGTGCGGAAGGGCGGATCGTCCTGGCCGCCCTCGAACCAGATGGTCGCGGGGACCGGACCGAAGGCGCCGAGCACGGAGTTGATGGCGGGCAGCGCGGCCGGGTCGCCCACGGCGAGCACGTGCGTGGGCGCGGGCTCCGGCTCGTCGAAGCGGGTGCCCTGGACGGTCGCCTCGATGGTGTCGCCGGGTCGCGCGGCCCGGGCCCAGTCGCCGGCGGCGCCCTCGTGCAGGGCGAACTCCAGCGTGAAGGCGCCGGTCGCGGGGTCCGGGTCGACCAGCGTGTACGCACGCTGGTGCGGCCTGCCCGCGTTGGTGAACCACAGCCGGACCCACATGGCGGGGTGGACGCCGGCCGCGGCGAGCAGACCGCCGTCGGTCAGCCGCAGCCGCCGGTAGAGCGATGTGACGTCCTCGGCCCGCGTGACGGTCAGGGTGAAGTCCTTCGCCCGCATCAGCCGGAGGACCGTGCCCTCCCAGCCCCGCCCCTGCGCCATGCCCTCTCCACCCCTCACGTACGATTCCTGCACCGATTACTTAGGTGAGGCTAACCTAAAATGCAGAGGGGTCACAGGGTGCCGACCGAGATCTACCGAGACGCATGGGGCATCCCCCACCTGCGTGCCGGCAGCGCCCGCGAACTGGCCCGGGCCCAGGGCCGCGTCACCGCCCGCGACCGTGCCTGGCAGCTGGAGGTCGAACGGCACCGCGCCCGGGGCACCTCCGCCTCCTTCCTCGGCACCGGGGCGCTGCCCTGGGACGTCTTCGTGCGCCGGGCCCGCCTCGACGACACCGCCCGCCGCTGCTTCGCCGCCCTGGAGCGGCGGGACGCGGAGACGGCGGACTGGGTGCGGGCGTACGTCGAGGGGGTCGACGAGGGGCTGGCCGAGGGGGCCGGCGGGGAGCAGCCGGCCGCGGGGGCCGGCGGGGAGCCGACTGCCGCCGCGGCGCCCGAGTTCGCGGCCGCGGGACCGACCCCCGGCGGGTGGGAGCCCTGGACCCCGCTCGGCGTCTGGCTCGCGACGCACATCCTGTTCGCGGGCTTCCCCGCAAAGCTCTGGCGCGAGGAGGCGGTGCGCCATCTGGGGGAGGAGGCCGTCGGCCTGTTCGCCACCGACGGACCGGGCACCGCCGGCTCCAACGGCTGGCTGGTGGGCGGCGAGCGGACCGCGACCGGGCACGCCGTCATCGCGGGCGACCCGCACCGCTTCATCGAGGACCCCGGCGTCTACCAGCAGATCCACCTCTCCTGCCCGGAGTTCGACGTCGTCGGCCTCGCCGTGCCCGGCGTCCCGGGCATCGCCCACTTCGGCCACACCGGCACCGTCGCCTGGGCCATCACCAACGCCATGGCCGACTACCAGGACCTGTACCGGGAGCGGCTGCGGCGCACGGGCGCGGGTGTCGAGGCCCTCGGCCCGGACGGCAACTGGCGCCGCGCCGCCCGGCACACGGAGACCGTCGAGGTGGCCGGCGAGGACCCGGTCGAGGTCGAGGTGATCGAGACGGACCGGGGGCCGGTGGTGATCGGCGGTCCCGAGGGCCTCGACGCGGGCGTCCCCGGCACACCCCCGGTCGCATTCAGCCTGCGCCACCCGCCCCGAGTCACCGCCGACCTCGGCTTCGGCGCGCTCCTGCCCCTGCTGCGCGCCCGCGGTGTCGCCGACGTCGACCGGGCCGTCGAGCGGTGGGTCGAGCCGGTCAACGTCGTGCTGGCCGCCGACACCGAGGGCGGGCTGCTGCACCGGGTCGCGGGGCGGGTGCCCGTGCGCTCCGAGGCCAACCGGACCCGGCTGGTGCCCGCCTGGGAGCCCGGGCACGCGTGGCAGGGCTGGGAGCGGATGCCGCGGGCCGACGTCACGGGCGGCGTCGCCGTGATGGCCAACCAGCGCGGCCTCGCCACGCCGCTCGGCGTCGAGTTCGCCCCGCCGCACCGCGCCGACCGCATCGCGGGCCTGCTGGCACAGCAGGACCACTGGGCGCCCGGCGACATGCCCGCCCTCCACATGGACACCCATCTCGCCTCCGCGGGCCCGCTGCTGGACCGTCTGGCGGCCCTGGAGGGCCTGTCTCCCGGGGCCGCCGCCCTGCGCGGTCGGCTGCTGCGCTGGGACCGCCGCATGGACGCGGACAGCGCCGACGCGGCCTGCTACGCGGCGGTGCGCGGCGCGGTCGTACGGCGCCTCGCCGCGCACCCGGCGTTCGCCGCGCTGGCCGTCCCGCCCGCCCATCCGGAGGTCTTCCTGCCCTGGCTCGCCCTCCTGCCCCGCATCGCCTTCGCGCTCGAACACCTGCTGAGGGCCGAGGAGTTGTACGGCGTCGACCGGGCGGGCGCGGTGCGGGCGGCCCTGGAGGAGGTGGCCGCCGAGCCGCCCGCCGGGACCTGGGGCGACGTCCACCGCCTCGCCCCCTGGCGGGCGCTGCCCACCGCCTCGTACGAGGAACCCGGTCTGTCCGGCGACCACGACTGCGTGCTGTGCACCTCCACCGTGCCCGGCCTGACCGCGCTGAGCGCGCGCGGACCGGCCGCCCGCTACGTGTGGGACCTGGCGCGGCGCGAGGACAGCCGCTGGGTGGTCCCGCTCGGGGCGTCCGGGGTGCCCGGCTCGCCCCACCACCGCGATCAACTCCCCTTGTGGCTCAAGGGGGATCTCGTCCCGGTCGTCACCGACTTCGGCCGGCTCACCAAGGAGAGCGATGTCTGACCCGTACGCCGACCGGAGCGCCGTCCACGCGCAGCACGTCGACGGCTTCGGCACCGTCCGCGTCCTGCCCCTCGACCCCCGGGCCGACGCGCCCGTGCTGCACCCCTGGGTGAGTGCGGAACGGGCCGTGTTCTGGGGCATGAACGGCCTCGGCCGCGACCAGGTCGAGGAGATCTACGGGCACATGGAATCGCTCGACACCCATCACGCCTTCCTGGTCGTCAAGGACGGGGCGCCGGCCGCGCTGCTGCAGACCTACGAGCCGGCGGCCGACCGCGTCGGCGAGTGCTACGAGGTGCGCGAGGGCGACATCGGCGTCCATCTGCTGATCGCGCCCCCGGGGGCGGCCGGCGCGCGCCCCGGCTGGTCCGCGGCGCTGCTGGCCGCCGTCGCCTCGTACGTCCTCGAGGTGCTGGACCGGCGCCGGGTGGTGGTCGACCCGGACGTGCGCAACGAGAAGGCGGTCGCCCGCTTCCTGCGCCAGGGCTTCGAGGCCGGCCCGGTGGTCGTGCTGCCCGAGATCGACGTCCCGGACGTGTACCTGCCCGAGAAGCGCGCTCAACTGGCGTTCCTGCGGCGGGAGGTAGCCTTCCCCGGATGACGCCCGATGACCTCGTCGCCCACTACGGACTCGAGCCCCTGCCCCGGGAGGGCGGCCTGTACCGCCAGACGTGGGCGGGCCCCGAGCGGCCGGACGGGCGACCCGAGGGGACGGCGATCGTCGCCCTGCTGACCGCCTCCGATTTCTCCGCCCTGCACCGTCTGCCCACCGACGAGGTCTGGCACCACTACCTCGGCGACCCGCTGGAGCTCCTGCTCCTCGCTCCCGACGGGACGTCGTCGGAGGTCGTCCTCGGGCCGGACGTCCTGGGCGGCCAGCGACCTCAGCTGACCGTGCCCGCCGGCACCTGGATGGGCGGCCGGACGGCCGGGGCGTGGACGTTCTTCGGCTGCACCATGGCGCCGGGATTCACCTTCGAGGGTTACGAGCACGGGGACGCGGCCGAGCTCACGGCGCGGTATCCGGACCGGGCCGCCCGGATCCTGCGACTCTCCCGGCCATGAGACTTCTCGACGGACAGACCGCCCTGGTCACGGGTGCGGGCGGTGGCATCGGACGCAGCATCGCCCTCAGGTTCGCGCAGGAGGGCGCCGCGGTCGCGCTGCACTGCCGCACCGCGCTCGCGCCGACGCGTGAACTGGCCGCGCGGATCGAGGAGTCGGGCGGCCGGGCCGTCGTCCTGCGGGCCGACCTCACCGACGAGGACGCCTGCCGCCGGGTGGTGGGGGAGGCCGCCGCGTGGCGCGGCGGACTGGACGCGCTGGTCAACAGCGCGGGGGTGCAGCCGACCCGGGAGCTGCCCGGGATGAGTGCGGCCGAGTGGCGGGCGGTCGTCGACACCAACCTGTCCAGCGTCTTCGCCTGCACGCAGGCCGCCGCCGAGGTCATGCGGGAGCGCGGCGGCGGCAGCGTGACGCACATCGCCTCCATCGAGGGACGCCAGCCGGCGGCCCTGCACGCGCACTACAGCGCCTCCAAGGCGGCCGTCGTGATGCACGCCCGGGCGGCGGCCCTGGAGTACGGCGTGTCAGGCATCCGCGTCAACACCGTCTCGCCCGGCCTGATCGGGCGCGACGGGTTGGAGGAGGCCTGGCCGGAGGGGGTGCGGCGCTGGCAGGAGGCGGTGCCGCTCGGGCGGCTCGGGCGGGCGGAGGACGTCGGGGACGCCTGCGTGTTCCTGGCCTCGCGGCTCGCGTCCTGGGTGACCGGCCACGATCTGGTGGTGGACGGCGGGGTGACCGCGCGCCCCACGTGGTGAGCCCACGCGATGATCCGCTCGACGCCAAGTCCCGGCAGCCGGGCGGCTGTTGGGGCGCTCCGGTAAGGCACCTTACGTAGCCGTATGTTCGGGTCCTCGAACGCAACGATCGCACGTGTGTCGGTTACGTTTCCACAAAGCTCATGGGCAGCTATTGACCGATGACCGGATATGGGGCTGTTATTACCGCCACGATGTTCGGTCGAGTTGATTTCTGGTCGGTTTCGAATGCTTTCGACATGGCGCAGCCGTGACCGAATCCCTGCCCTCAGGAGCCGTTATGTCAGACCTCTCCCCCTCGGGTCTCTCTCGTTCCAGCCGTGAGCTCCCTTCGCCCAGCCGCCGCAGCCTGCTGCGCGGTGCGGGCGGCGCCGCCCTCCTCGCAGGTGCCGGCATACCCCTGTTGAGCGCCTGCGGCGGCAGCGGCAGCTCATCCGACCCCAAGACCGTCAGCCTCGGCTCCAACGCCTCGGACGCGGTGCCGAAGAAGGCCTTCGCCGAGATCTACGCGGCCTTCAAGAAGCAGTCCGGCATCACGGTCGACGTCAACACCAAGGACCACAACACCTTCCAGGAGCAGATCAACTCGTATCTGCAGGGCACCCCGGACGACGTGTTCACCTGGTTCGCCGGCTACCGCATGCAGTTCTTCGCGGCCAAGAAGCTCGCCTCGCCCATCGACGACGTGTGGCAGAAGATCGGCGGCAACTTCCCCGACGCGATGAAGCAGCTCAGCAAGGGCGAGGACGGCAAGTACTACTTCGTGCCGCTGTACACGTACCCGTGGGCGATCTTCTACCGCAAGAGCGTCTTCCAGCAGCACGGCTACGAAGTCCCCACCACCTGGGACAAGTTCGTCGCCCTGTGCAAGCAGATGAAGAAGGACGGGCTGGTCCCGATCGCCTTCGGCGACAAGGACGCCTGGCCGGCGATGGGCACCTTCGACCAGATCAACTTCCGCCTCAACGGCTACGACTTCCACAAGTCGCTGATGGCGGGCAAGGCCTCCTGGACCGACACCAAGGTCAAGGCCGTCTTCGACCACTGGACCGAGATCCTCCCCTACCACCAGGACGGCTTCATGGGCCGCACCTGGCAGGACGCCGCGCAGGGCCTGGTGGCCAAGAAGTCGGGCATGTACGTCCTCGGCTCCTTCGTGGCCCAGCAGTTCACCAACAAGGCCGACCTCGACGACCTCGACTTCTTCCCCTTCCCGGAGATCAACTCCGCCTACGGCCAGGAGACCGTGGAGGCGCCCACCGACGGCTTCATGGTCAGCAAGTCCCCGAAGAACCACGCGGGGGTCGTCAAGCTCATGGAGTACCTGGGCACGCCGGAGGCCGAACAGATCTACCTCAAGGCCGACTCCAGCGTGGTGGCGGCCTCCAGCAAGGCGGACACCTCCTCGTACACGCCGCTGCAGAAGAAGGCGTACGCCATGATCAGCGGGGCCAAGAACCTCACCCAGTTCATGGACCGCGACTCCCGGCCGGACTTCACCTCCACGGTGATGCAGCCCAGCCTGCAGAAGTTCCTGCAGAACCCGAAGGGCATCGACAGCCTGCTGTCGTCCATCGAGCGCCAGAAGAAGACGATCTTCGCGTCGTCGTGAGCCACCCGATGAGCACCGACACCAACACGAAGAGCCCGGAGGCGGCAGCCGTGCCGCCTCCGGGCCGTGCGCCTGAGAAGCGGGTCGCGCGGGGGCACAAGCGCCTGCTGACCCGCCGCGACCGCATCACGCTCGCCGTCATGGCGGGCGTGCCCACGGTCCTGCACGTGGCCCTGGTCTGGGTCACCGCCCTCGCCTCGATCGCCCTTGCCTTCACCACCTGGGACGGCATCGGCTTCGACTCCATCAAGTGGGTGGGGCTGGACAACTTCAAGCAGCTGTTCACCGACAACCCGCAGTTCTGGCCCGCGGTCGAGCACAACATCATCTGGTTCGTCGTGCTCATCCTGATCCCGACGCCGATGGGCCTGTTCCTCGCCGTCCAGCTGGACAAGAAGATCCGGTTCACCCGCGTCTACCAGACCGCGTTCTTCCTGCCGGTCGTGGTCTCGCTGGCGGTCACCGGCTTCGTCTGGCAGCTCGTCTACAACCCCGACACCGGCCTGATCAACAGCATCATCGGGGCCAACAAGCCCGGCCACTACATCGACTGGATCGGCGACCCGCACCTGAACCTGTGGGCCGTCCTGGTCGCCGCCTCCTGGCGGCACACCGGCTACATGATGATCCTCTACCTGGCCGGCCTGAAGGGCGTCGACCCGTCCCTGCGGGAGGCCTCGGCGCTGGACGGCGCCAACGAGTGGCAGACCTTCAAGAACGTCATCTTCCCGACGCTGCGGCCCACCAACACCGTGGTCCTGGTGGTCACCATCATCGAGGCGCTGCGCGCCTTCGACCTGGTCTTCGTCTTCAACAAGGGCGCCCAGGGCACCGAGTTGCTGTCGATCCTGATCACCAACAACATCATCGGCGAGTCCAGCCGGATCGGTTACGGGTCCGCGATCGCCGTCGTCCTGCTGGTCATCTCCCTCGCGGTCATCATCCCGTACCTGATCGCGACCTTCCGGAAGGAGCGGCGCGCATGACCACACCCGCCGCCGCGCTCGGCCGGCAGCGCACCCCGGTCCGCCCGGCCCGCGTGCTGCTGCACGTGTTCCTCGTCGTCACCGCCCTCGCCTGGCTCGCCCCGCTGCTGTGGGCGGTCCTCGCGGCGCTGCGCCCGTACTCGGAGACCAGCACCAAGGGCTACGTCTCCTGGCCGGACAAGCTGAGCCTCGACAACTTCAAGAACGCGTTCGAGCAGTCGGACATGACGCACTACTTCGTCAACACGCTGATCATCGCGGTTCCGGCCGTGCTGCTCACGCTGCTGTTGTCGTCGATGGTCGCGTTCTACGTCAGCCGCTTCGACTTCCGGCTCAACATCTTCCTGCTGCTGGTGTTCACGGCCGGCAACCTGCTGCCGCAGCAGGTCATCATCACCCCGCTGTACCGGATGTACCTGCTGATCGACCTGCCGGGCGTCACGGCCAGCGGCAAGCTCTACGACTCCGCGCTCGGCCTGGTGCTCATCCACGTGGCGTTCCAGTCCGGCTTCTGCGCCTTCGTGCTGAGCAACTACATGCGCATGCTGCCGGACGAGCTGACGGAGGCGGCCCTGGTCGACGGCGCCTCGGTGTGGCGCATGTACTGGCAGATCGTGCTGCCGCTGTGCAAGCCGGCCATGGCGGCCCTGGCCACCCTGCTGTCCATCTGGATCTACAACGACTTCTTCTGGGCCATCGTCCTGATCTCCACCGGTGAGAACATGCCGATCACCTCGGCCCTGAACAACCTCTCCGGGCAGTACTTCACCGACCCCAACCTGGTCGCCGCCGGCGCCCTGCTCACCGCGATCCCGACCCTGATCGTGTACTTCGTCCTGCAGCGGCAGTTCGTCAGCGGCCTGACGCTCGGCGCCAACAAGGGCTGATCCCCGGGGCGGTCCGGCACGGGGCCGCCCCGGCTCTCAGGTCCCCTCGCGCAGCGCCTTGTCGATCCGGCCCAGCGCGCCGGTGAGGCGGGCGTAGTCGCCGGCCTCCAACGGCTTGACGAAGTACTCCTCCACCACGTGGGCGTGCACGGCGGCGGCGCCCAGGAACGCGGTGCGCCCCTCGGCGGTCGGCTCCACCAGGGCCACCCGCCGGTCGCCGGGGGACGGCACGCGCCGGACGAGACCGGCCTCCTCCATACGGTCGATCAGCCGCGTGGTCCCGCTGCTGGTCAGCGTGAGGTCGTCGGCCAGCTGCCGCTGCGAGACCTCCTCACCGGGCCGCCGGCAGAGCCGTATCAGCACCTCCAGCATGGTGTGGCTGATCCCGCACTCCCGCCGCAGCGCGCTGTCGATGCGCTGTTCCAGACGGGTCGCGGACCTGATCAGCAGGCCGAAGTCCCGCACGAGCGGGCTGTTGGCGGCCCGGGCGGCATCGTCGTGGTGATGGGAAGTGTCGTTCATCGCGGCGACCCTACTTCACCCACTGCCGTCTCAATTGCTGACCAGTCAATTGCTGAGTAGTCAATGAAATCCTACGGTGGACGCCACAGCCGCGAGCGAGGGAGACGCCATGGATCTGCAGCACTGGCTCGGCCGGGCCACCGACGCGATACAGGACTGGGCCGATACCTTCGGCCCCTACCAGGCCCACCCGTCCCTGGAGGTGGACGACGCCCGCTTCGCGCGGGCCTTCGAGGAGTTCACGGCGCGGCTCGCGGACAACTACCCCTTCTTCCACCCGCGTTACGCGGGCCAGATGCTCAAGCCCCCGCACCCCGCCGCGGTGGTCGGCCACCTCACGGCGATGCTGATCAACCCCAACAACCACGCCCTGGACGGCGGTCCGGCCACCGCCGCGATGGAACGCGAGGCGGTCGCCGAGCTGGCCACGATGTTCGGCTACGACATCCACCTCGGCCACCTCACCACCAGCGGCACGATCGCCAACCTCGAGGCGCTCTTCGTCGCCCGCGAGCTGCACCCCGGCCGCGGCGTCGCCCACAGCGCCGACGCCCACTACACGCACGGCCGCATGTGCCATGTGCTGGGCATGCGGAGCCATCCCGTCCGCACCGACGCCCAGGGCCGTATGGACCTCGACGCGCTGGAGGACGTCCTGCGCACCGGCGAGGTGGGCACGGTCGTCCTCACCACCGGCACCACCGGGCTCGGCGCCGTCGACCCCGTCCACGAGGCCCTGCCTCTGGCCGAGCGGTACGGCGTCCGCGTCCATGTCGACGCCGCCTACGGGGGATTCTTCACCCTGCTCGCCGGCGCCGACGGCCCCGAGGGCCTGCCGCCCGAGCCCTGGCGCGCGGTCGCCCGCGCCGACTCGATCGTGGTCGACCCGCACAAGCACGGCCTCCAGCCCTACGGCTGCGGAGCCGTCCTCTTCCGCGACCCGGAGGTGGGCCGCTTCTACCTGCACGACTCGCCCTACACCTACTTCACCTCGACCGAGCTGCACCTCGGCGAGATCAGCCTGGAGTGCTCGCGCGCCGGGGCCGCCGCGGCCGCCCTCTGGCTGACCTTCCGGCTGCTGCCGCCCACCCCCGACGGGCTCGGCCGCGTCCTCGCCGCGGGCCGCCGGGCCGCCCTCGCATGGGCGGAGCTGATCGAGGCGTCCGACGCCCTGGAGCTCTACCAGCCGCCCCAGCTGGACATCGTCACCTGCTTCCCGGTGGTGGAGCCCGCGACGCTCACCGGCATCGACGCGGCCTCCGCCCGCATCCTGGCGGACGGCATGACCGGCCCCGACCCCGTCTTCCTCAGCACCTTCAAGGCGGACCGTGAGGCGTTCACGGCCCGCCGTCCGAAGGTCACCGCGGACGCCGACGCGGCCCGCATCCTGCGCAGCGTCCTGATGAAGCCCGAGTCCGAGGACTACGTGCCGCACCTGCACGACCGCGTCGAACGGCTCGCCCGCACCGCCTGACCGGAGCGGGCGTACCGGGCGCGCGCCGGCCGCGGGAGGTCACCGCCTGCGCGGCGCCAGCTTGAACAGGGCGACCCCCGCCGCGACCAGCGTCGTGGCCGCCACCATCATCGCCATGCTGTTGACCCACAGCCCGGTGGCGGCCAGGGTCGCGCCCCCCGCACCGGTCGTGCCCACGCCTATCACTCTGCCGTACATCGCTTCTCTCCTACGAGGGTTGAGGGTTTCTCATGTCGCCACCCACTTCTCCTCGCTGCGGCGCACCAGGCCCCACAGCGAGGTGAAGTAGACGGCGTGCTGGAAGAGGTCGTAGAGCATCTCCGGGACCATGAGCCCGGCGACCAGGACGGCTTTCGGTCCCGCCCGCCGTACGGAGACGGTCTTCTCGACCAGGAAGATCAGGCCTATCGACGTCCAGAACGGCGACAGGCCCGGCCAGCCGTACAGCGAGGTGTAGGTGGCCATGAAGGTCAGGTAGACCAGGAAGGAGAGGGCGCCGAAGCCCATCAGGAACTGCTGCAGGAAGTAGCGGGCGGTGACCCGGGTCCAGCCGTAGTCACGCAGGTTCTCCAGGGCGCCGCGCTGCCAGCGCAGCCGCTGGTGCCACAGCTTGGGCAGCGTCGGCATGACCTCGGTGGTGACCGCGCAGCCGGCCGGGGACATGGTCCGGTAGCCGAGCGTCTTGACCGCCTTGGTCATCTCGTCGTCCTCGGTGAGCGAGGCGAGGCTGTAGTAGCCGGTGCCGCCGCCGAGCCGGCCGGCCCGGCGGGCCGCGCGCACCTCGCGCAGCACCCGGGCGCGGAACATCGTGCCGGTGCCGGTGAGGACCTGGGCCTTGCCGCCGTTGCGTTCCAGCTCCCAGGCGTAGCGGTGGAACTCCATGCGCTGGAGCAGGCCGAGGAAGCCGCCGCCGTCCTCGCCGTAGAAGACGCCGCCGACGGCGCCGACCTTGCGGTTGAAGGTGGCGAGCGCGGTCTCGACGAACGAGGGGTTCAGCACGGTGTCCGCGTCCTGGACCAGGACCAGGTCCCGCTCGTCCAGGTGCGGCAGCACCCAGGAGATGGCCTGGTTGAGGGCGCCGGCCTTCTTGTGGGTGTTCCCGCGGGTGTGGAAGACCTGTGCGCCGTGTGCGGCGGCGACGCGGGCGGTGCCGTCGGTGCAGTTGTCGGCGACGACGACGATCAGATCGGGGCGCCGGGTCTGCTCCAAGAGGCCGAGGATCGCGTCGGCGACGCGGTCCTGCTCGTTGTGCGCCGGTATCAGGACGGCGAGCCTCGGTCTGGCGTACGGCTGTTCGGGAGCGGCGTGCGCGCGGCGCGCGGCATGACGACGCACGACTCGTCCCCCCGTTGCAAACGTCGCGGTCGGCCCGGATGGCGATATTCCGGACCCATCAGTCGTCCACAGTCTTCACCAGATCACCACAACTGGAACAGTTGAAACTGGTAACAAACAGCTCACGGTTGCCTGTGGCGGTCCTGTGGCGCCTTGAGGCGGGAGAGCGGTGCCCTTGAAGCGGGGGAAACGCCAGAGGGCCGGACCGCTGATGCGGTCCGGCCCTCTGGGCTGGCGGAGGATACGAGATTCGAACTCGTGAGGGGTTGCCCCCAACACGCTTTCCAACTGTGGTGGTGGGGTCTTGGCCTAGGTTCGGGGGCGTTCACCTGCGTTCACGGGCGGATGGTCGCCGATGCTGGAAGGGCTGCTGGTCTCCCCTGAACGCCCGTGAACGGGGCTGAATGAGACGGAAAGTGAGACGGGGCGCGGGTGATCCGCCTCAGCGTGGGCTGTCGACTCGCTGCCCGGTGTTCCGCATGGTTCCCCGCTTCCTCAGGGTCTGCTTGACTTCAGATCTGGGCGGAGGGGGACGGACATGCCGCTGGAATTCGGGCTGTGGCGGGTGGACGACAAGCCAGTGCGGGTCACTACGCGACCGATGCCGCTGGAGTCGCGGCTGGAGGAGCTCATCGAGGCCGATCCGGGAATCCTGGGGCAGCCGTTGCTGCTGATCGGTCGGCAGGTGTCCACGCAGTATGGCAAGGTCGTCGACCTGCTCGGCATGGATGCCGAAGGGGGTCTTCATGTTCTTGAGCTCAAGCGGGACCGCACCCCCCGTGAGGTAGTGGCACAGGTTCTGGACTACGGCTCCTGGGTCCTGGAGCTCACCAACGAGCAGATACGCGACATTTACAGCGCGTACGCCCGCGGCAGAGGACTGGCAGAGGAGCTGGACGAGGCGTTCGCGCTGCGGTTCGGCGGCAGTCCGCCAGAAGCCCTGAACTCCACTCACGCCCTGACCATCGTCGCGAGCGAGATCGATGCGGCGACCGAGCGGATCGTCACCTACCTGGCATCCGGGTTCCAGGTGCCGGTCAACGTGCTCTTCTTCCGCTACTTCGAGGACGAGGGACGCTCGTATCTGGCACGCACCTGGCTGATCGATGAGGTCGAGGCAGTGGTGCCGTCGGCGGGAGCGAAGGGACGCGGGAAACAAGAGCCGTGGAACGGGACGGACTGGTATGTGTCGTTCGGTGATGAGTCTGGCAGCCGTAGTTGGGACGACGCGCTTCGCTACGGATTCGTGTCGGCCGGTGGCGGGGAGTGGTTCTCCCGCACGATCCGATCCTTGCCGCTTGGAGCGCGCGTGTTCACCCACATCCCCAAGGTGGGATACGTAGGCGTCGGCACGGTGGCCGGCGAGCCGCAACCGTTTGAGGACGCCGCCCTCACCATTGACGGTAAGAGCCGACGGATGGCTGATCTGTCCCTGGCGGGCACCTACCGACGCGCTGAGGAGAGCGCAAAGAGGGATGGGGAGGATCATCGGGAGTGGATCGTCCCGGTCACTTGGGAACATGCTGTGCCCCGCGAGGAGGCGTTGTGGCGCCCGGGCTTCTTCGCCAACCAGAACTCTGCCTGCAAGCTCCGTGCCCGCTTCACGATCGATGAGGTCTCTCGTCACTTCGGCATCGTTGACGGCGGCTCCACCGATGCCTGAGAAGGCCTGAGCGCTGAGCTTGGGAAGCTCAGGTGATTCCGAAGCGAAAGGCATGCTGGCCTGCGGTGGAAGAGCGCTGGCGCCTGATGGTTGATGACTAGGTTCCCCGGTGTTCCCCCTGGTTCCCTGCACGATCTGGCACGGGTCTGGCACGACGCCTACTGACGGTCGAGACCGGCACCGCCCTGGCCGGGTGCCGGTCTCGTGGGGCGCTGTGGACCCGATTCAGACCTCAAGGTCCGTGAGGATTTATTTTTCAGTGCGATCATTACGGCGCTTTGCCAAGTATCGGAAAAGAGAGCAACTTTCCCGCCCGATGTCGACCATTAGCCGGATCGCCGAAATGGTCACCGAAAGCTCCATTCCGTGATCTTGAATGAACTGGAACATGGCCATCCGTGTTTCTCCTTCACAGACCTAGACGCGGGATCGCGCCGTGATTGAGGTCTACGAGGAGCACCTACCGTCCAGTAGCTTGTTCGGACAGCAGTCGGACGATCAAGCTCTCACCTGCAGGTTTCTCTGATGTCCGCTGTCCAGAGGACGTCCCGTCGGACATGGGAATAAGCTGGTGCAGAGCGAGGGGGAGGCTGAATGAGCGTAGGTTTTGGACCGATCGATGACGCGGCGCCTCAACTAGCGCGAGACTTCGCCGAGCGACTTCGGCACGTTGCCGAGAGGGCTGGGTACGTCGGAGTCAGGGAACTAGCTGCGGCAACAGGTGTGGGCCGTACAACTGTCTCCGATGCACTGACTGCCCGACGGATTCCTTCATGGGCCAAGGTGGCGGCCCTGCTGCGGGGTTGCGACATAGCTCCTAACAAGAATTGGTCAGAGGCTCATCAGGCTGCAACAGCGGCGATAGAACAAGAGAGAACGGCTGTTAGGTCGCCAAGCGCGCCCGCTGGACTTCGAACGGAGTCTTCTCGGCCGGCCAGTCCTGGAATGTTCTCCATTCGTCCACCGTACGGGGACCTTCCGCCAAGGTTGAGGGGGCGGGACGAACTATTGGACAGCCTCGAAGCTAAGTTCGCCAACGGTGAGAGCCGAGTGCAAGTAATCGGTGGTCTGGGAGGCTGCGGTAAAACCACCATTGCACTTCACCTTGCGCGTCAAGCCCGAGACCGTGGCTATGAAGTCTTCTGGCTTTCTGCATCTAGTTCCGACCGATTGGTAACCGGAATGCGCGAGGTTGCGCGCGAGCTGGGCGCCGATGAGGATGAACTTGAGGCGGCTTGGAATGGAAGAATCAGCGCCACTGACCTGGTGTGGCGCCATTTGGATACGGCCGAGCAACCGTGGCTGATGATCATCGACAATGCTGATGAACCGGCTTGGTTGGCCGCGCAAGGTGGTACACCCGGTGACGGGACTGGGTGGCTCCGGTCCAGTCACGCTGGCATGTGTCTAGTTACTTCTCGAATTAGCAACCCGAACTATTGGGGCCATGAGGCTGACACGCATCGCATCGGAGTTCTTTCGCCCTCTGACGGAAAGGACGTACTTCTCGATCTAGCGGGCGAGGCAGGTGATCCGGCGGATGCGTTGATTCTTTCTGAACGCCTTGATGGACTTCCGCTAGCGCTGAAGATTGCCGGTTCTTATCTTGCTCGTTCAGTTCGTGGTGCTGGACTTCTTCGGCGACACGGACGCCATTTCGGAAGAGTTCGTGGATTTGCGGAGTACACGCAGGCGCTTGAGCACGCTGGAACCGACTTTTTAGATCAGAATGGACGCTGGGAGTCCAGTGATTCCGACACCGAAAGTTCGCATCGTCGATTGATCGGACGTACGTGGGAAATCTCTTTGGATTTGTTGGATGAGCAGGAGCTTCCAGAAGCTCGTGCTTTGATGCGCGTGTTGTCGTGCTGCGCGTCGGCCCCATTGCCTGTCGATTTACTTGACCCCGAGACGCTGTGGGGATCGGCATTCCGGGACGAGCTTGAGCTGGAACGTGCCGACCGAGCGCTAGAGGCCCTGATTGATCTGAGTCTAATCGACGTAGTGGAGGTGAATCCCACGGGGAACTCATCTGCATGCGATCCCATCCCATGCTTGGTGAGTCACAGGCTAGTCTTGGAAGCGAACGCGCTACGCCTATCTAGCAGTGACGAGCGTGAGCGTGAAGAGGTGTGGAAGTCCATTGCTCGCGCCATGGAGAAGGGATCGGAGCCGGCGCCGGAACAGCCTCGAAATTGGCCTTGGTGGCGCCTATTCTCGCCGCATGTGGCAGCCTCGCTAAGTGGGGCACCAGACAGTCCAGAAATTGTCCGACCATTGCTCCGTGTCGGCCTTTCCAGCTACGCCTATCACGCTTTCAGTAATGGATTTGACGACGCCGAGAAGATGGCCAAATTGCTCATTCGGCGAAGTGATTTCTTGAGTGAGGGCGACCCTCTACGACTCTCTATTAGGCACAGGGCGATGCTTTCTCTACTCGATGGAGAAGACCAAGTCGTGGAGGGCGAAAGAATTCTCTCGGCGCAACTAGAGACTCTTGGCGAAGAACATCCAGAAACACTCATCACCCGTCACGATCTGACGATGATGCAGAGTAGACATGGGCGGATATCCGAGTCTGCCGAAGAGGCAGAACTTCGTTCCATCCTGGATGCGCGACGGCGAGTTCTTGGTCACGATAGCCCATACACAATTTTGACTCACAGTGTACTGGCCTCCCTTATGAGGGAGCGTGGTCAAGAGGTTGAAGGCGAGTATCGTGCCCTAATTGAGCATGTTCACAGTTTGAGTCCAGAAGATCATAAATTCCTGCCACTTCACGATCGGCATCAAATGGCGCATGCCCTGGATGCGCTTAATCGCCTGGCTGAAGCTGAGGCTGAGTATCAATCAGTGCTGGAAGACCTGGAAGGGCATGGCGGAGAGGCGACTCGCCTGTATCGAGATATGGCTAATTGTTTGGCGAAGAATCTTGCACGGCAGCGGAAGTATGCTGATGCCCTGAGGGTCATGGAAAAGCTCTTGGGTTGGTTCGATGAGAGTGATGATGAACATTCGTCGGCAACTAAATGGGGCCTTTATGTCCGTCACCGGCGCGCTGACATGATGCGCCGTTGTGGGCGGCCAGCTGAAGCTGCTACGGAAATTCGCTCCGTACTGTCTGAGAGGCTAGGCTCGGCAGATGCCTCTGACTCTATTGTGCTGCAGGAGCGCCATTGCCTGGCTCATGCACTGGACGACCAGGGAGAGTTTTCCGAGGCTCGTAGCGAACTGCAGGATGTAGTCCTCGCTTACTCGGATATTCTAGGTCCCAATGACAGTCAAACCCGCGAGGCTCGTTTTTGTCTAGCCAGGATGTTTGTCCGTCAAGGTCTTTTTGTGGAAGCCCTGCAGCACTTCGAGCAGGTCCTGGCAGCGGAAAGTGCCGAACTCGGGGAAGATCACACTGATTACTGGCGCACACTGTTCCGAGTGAAGCAATGTCAACGCCATTTGGGCATCATTGATGAGCCGGAGACTCTGCGAGCATTTGAGGAGATTGCGGCTAAGCAAATGGCCCTATTGGACGATTCGCATGACCGTGTATCTGCCGTTCGTAAAGCGATATCCGAACTAAGGGCTTCTACAGGTTGATGGAAGAGGAGGAGGCGAATTGGGGAAGAATCTAGGTCGGTGGAGTCTTAATGACCGAGTCAAGCGAGGCGGTCTCGCGGTCGGCGGGGGGACCGGCGTTCCCTAGTCGGTGATCCGGTAGTGGATGGCTTGCTGGCGTGTCGCTTCTGCGAGTTGGCGGGCCATCTCGGCCACGATCAGGTCGGCGGTTTCTGGGGAGGGGGCGTCCTCGACATTGACGTACCAGGTGCCGAGCAACTCCCACGAGGCGCTGACGGTTGCTGTACCAGTGCGAAAGGTGAGTACGTCGGAGTCTTCGAGGATCTCGCATTCGAAAGATCTTGGCTGCAGAGCGGCTGCGAGGCTGACGCCGAGGGCTGGCCAGTCGTCGCCGTCTGCTGTGCTGATCGTGTACTCGGGCATGGAGGCATCGTGTCAGCTCGGGTGGGCGGAGTTGGCGGCCTAGTGACCGAGTCAGGCCGCTGCGCTGGTTGTTGGTGGGCTCGTGCTGAAGGGGCGGTTGTCGCGTAGCAGGGCCCAGAGGACGTCGACGCGGCGGCGGGCGAGGGCGATGACGGCGGGGATGTGTTTGTGGCCCTGGGCTCGTTTCTTGAGGTAGTAGGTGCGGTTGGGGCCGTCGCGGATGATGCTGGTCTGAGCGGAGAGGTAGAACACTCTGCGCAAGCGGCGGCTGTAGCGCTGGGGCCGGTGGAGGTTTCCGGTGCGGCGTCCGGAGTCTTTGGCGACGGGGACGAGGCCGGCGGCGGAGGCAAGGTGGCCAGCGTCCGGGTAGGCGGCGAGGTCACCCGCCGCGACAAGGAATTCGGCACCCAGGATGGGGCCAATGCCGGGCATCGACTCGATGACGGCTGCCTGCGGATGGGTGCGGAAGGCATCGCTGATCCGCCGGTCGAGTTGCTTGAGGCGTTCGTCCAGGGCCAGTATCTGCGCGGCGAGTTCTGCGGTGATACCCGCGACCGTGTCCTGGCCGGATAGTTGGATGTGCTGGGCGTGCGCGGCGGTGGCGGCGACCGTTTCGGGGTGGCGCACGCCTCGGGTGGCGAGCCAGCGGGTCAGCCGGATCTGGCCGCAACGTCGTAGGGCGGCGGGGGTCTGGTAGCCGGTGAGCAGCACCAGGGCGCCCTTATGGTCGGCGTAGTCGAAGGCCGCTTCCAGGGCGGGACTGATGCCAGTGAGCACGTCGTGGAGACGGTTGAGTAGACGGACCCGGTCGGCGATGAGGTCGCAGCGGTGGGTCGTGAGCAGTGCCAGGTCGGCAGCCAGCTCTGTGGGGATCTCGACAGGGGCGAAGTCTCGTCGCAGGCGGGCCGTGTCGGCGATGACGTAGGCGTCGCGGGCGTCGGTCTTGGCCTCGCCCCGGTAGGCGGCGGACATGCGGTTGACCGTCCGGCCGGGCACGTAGACGACCGGCTGACCGTGCTCGGCGAGCAGGGCTAGCAGCAGGGCGGGTGCAGTGTCGGTGAGATCCACTGCCCATCGGACCTCGCTGGCCAGTGCAAGGACCTCGCTCAGGCAGGCGAGGATAACGGCCTCGTCGTTGCTGACTTTCCGGCTCCAGACAGTGGTGCCTGTGTCGTCGATGGCGACCCACCAGTGGTGGGCCTTGCTGGCGTCGATACCGACCCATAAACGGGGCGCCTGCGTGATCATGTGGCGGTCTCCTCGGGCTTCGGACAGCGTGCCGTCGGTCCGAGGACGCCCCGCCGTCAGCTCCGTAAACAGCGACCGATCCGCACATCTCAATCAGCGGCCTGGGCGTCCAGAAGAGTGGGGCGGCCACTCCACCGGAGCCACCGGGGGCAAGCGACTTTAGAGCCACACCCCACTCTTCCGGACCGCCCAACAACTTACGGAGCGGCTTTGGGCTGGAGCTGCTTTGGCGCGAGTGATCATGGCCCCGTAAGCTTCCGGCGCGTCGGGCAGTCTGTGGACCTGCCCGGTAAAGCACGACGTTGGGGCCATGATCTTCGAGGCTCGCGCCAAAGTGGCTGCCTAAAGCCGCGGAGCCGACCGCCCCAGCCACGACGTACCCCTTCTCTGGCATTAGGCCGCTGATCGCCATGAGCGCGACCCGGGCGCCGGCCGGGCTGGAGCGGGGCGGAGACAGGAGCGCAGGCCCGGCCGGGGGCCGGGCCGCGCGCGGTGAGCGGAGCGAGCCGCCTTGAACCCGTAGAGAAAGTTGTAACTCAGTCGGTCCGGCGGGCTTTGTCTTGTCTCGGTTGACGCTTGACGCTTGACGCAGTGTGACCTCACCTGGTGGTTGCACCGTTTGTCCCGCGGCTTGGCTGTGCGTGTCCGATTGGGGTGCGCAAGGATGGCTGGGTCGTGCTGGTGGAGTTCGTCAGCGGCGTCCCGCCGCTGCTTTGTGAGCAGCTTCCAGATACCCCTTAAACGCCTCATGGTAAGGGACCATCAGTGTTTCCACGTCGGTGCCAAGTGTCTCGAAAAGGACGCCAGCTCTATACTGCTTGAGTAACATGGTATTTGCTTCCATGGCATCCATGCATTCCAAACACCTTCGTGCTACTTCACTGTTTGGGCCATATCGAATGCAAAGCTTGGCATAAGTGCTCTTGAGGCCCTCGTCTGCATTACTGCGGGCCTTGAGGGTTTCTAGCGTCTCTGCATCCGTATCGCTGACACCTCGGCTCCACTGGCTCAGGCAATACCCACTTGATCGGATATGCTGACCGACATATTGGGCCGTATCGTCAAGTACTTGACGCCTGTCTCGGAAGTGATCATCACGGGCAGTGCGATCTACTTGCATTCGCGTCGATATAGCTAAGATCAGCGGTGAAACAATGCCGGTCGTGATGACGCTTGTCATAGCGACGACGTCCACCAGAGCACCCTTCCGGCAAGATTCGCATCGTATCTTCAAAGGCGCCAGAGGGGCGCGTCGTATTGCTCCGGGCGGCTGTTGATCAGCAGTTCACGTAGGTCCTGGCGCTGGCTGCCGTTGAGGTTCAGGGCTTCGGTGATGTGGCGGAATGTCGTGTGTGTGACTCCGCAGTTCCGGGCATGGGCCTCGAACTGTTCCAGCTCGGCCAGGACCGTCTTCGTGACCAGGTCCATTGGCGGCTGGTCCTTGAGCCAAGCGGCCTTGTTGCGCTCGTAGTCGATTTCCGAGTAGCCGCAGATTTCGCGGCTGTGGGTCTCGACCTCGTCCAGGGACGTCGTCGTCACGACCGCGCGGGCTAGTTCGTTCCGGCTCAACGCCTCGTCCAGGTCGACATGGTGGACGGCGGGGCCCTCGTCCGTGAGCGGTACGGGAAGGCCCGCGTCCCGCACTTCGCACATGCCGCGTATACCTCGGGCTGTCGCTGCGAGCATTGCCGTCGCCTCGGAGGGGTGCCACTCCAGGACCGAGTTGACCGGCTCGGTGTCCTTGGCCGTGAAGGTGTGGACGATCGGGCCGAGTATGTCGTGCAGGTCGTCGAGCGGGAGTTCACCGTCCAGGCCGGGGCCCGCCACCAAAAGGCGTATGGGTGCGTCCACTTGGCAGCATGCCGCCAGCGTGAGGGCGTCTGCGAGAGGGCTCTTCAGCGTGGGCTCGTCGCCGCGGGCCAGGATGTCGCCGCCCACGTCCAGGAGGTCGATCGACTCGGGTCGCAAGTGGCCAACCAACTCTTCCAGTTGGCGTGTCACGCCCTCGGCGCCGTGGTGCGGGTCCAGCAGTGTGAAGGTGTGCGGGAGTTCTTCCGCGAGCCGGGGGAGCGTTGATCCCGCCGGAGGGATCGGGCGAGCGTCCGCCGGCACTGACCAGACGGCAGGGGTGATGGGTTCGAGTCCCGTGAAGTTCTCGGCGCCCCGGGGCCCTGGCACCGGGTCAACGAGTAGGCGGTCCCACGCGTACGTGAGGATCACCGCCTGGCCGTCGTCGCCGTATAGGGCGGCGTCAAGCATTGCGGCGGCGACTGCGTCGCCCCCTCCTCCTGCTGCGACGATCAACCGCGTCATGTCCCCAAGGTTACGGGTTCGAATATTGGCCACTCACCCTATAGTGGCTAGAGGCCATAGCCACTTGGACCAGGAGGGAACATGCCACAGATCGAGGAGGCTCAGCCGAAGTATCTCCAGATCGCGCACTTCATCCGTGATCAGATCCTTCGGGGTGACCTGCGGCCGGGAGACGAAGTTCCCTCGGAACGCCAACTCGCCGCCGACTGGAAGGTTTCCAGGCCAACGGCGGCGCGGTCGCTCGAAGCGCTGAGCCATCAGGGCCTGGTCGAGAAGCGCCAAGGATCAGGCACGTACGTGCGGAGCCTGGAGGTCAACCGGCGGGCCCGTGAGCTATACGGCCGGGCACGCCAGACAGGCAAGATCTACACGCCGGGTGAGTACGCCGTGATCACGTCTGCAGGGTGGCTGGAGGCGCCGGATCACGTCGCTGAGGCGTTGGGCCTGATGCGGGATCGTCGGGCCGTTCACCGCCGGCGCGTGACCAACAACCAGGACGGGCCAACCACCTTGTCCACCTCGTGGTTTGCTCCGGACGTCGGTGAACGGGCGCCCAAGCTCATGGACCCCGAGCGGATCCAAGAGGGGACCCTGATGTACGTCGAGAATATGACGGGGCGTCAGGGAAGCTACGCGGAAGATCGTATGTGCGCTCGTGCTGCCACCGCCGAGGAGGCTGAAGATCTCCAACTAGAGGCCGATTCAGCTGTGTTGGTCGTCCATCACGTCGTCTACGACCTCCAGGATCGTCCGCTGGAGTTCGCCGAAGCCACGTACCCGCCGCACCGTTGGGCGTTCGAGCAGGGCTACCCACTCGCCTGACTGAGGGCAGTTCTGCCGAACCGCTTGCATCGACAGAGTGGCTAATGCCACTATCCAGTTAGTGGCTAAGGCCACTTACTGGGAAGGGGGCACGGCGTGACGAGTCGGCGGCCGGATCAGCGTGCGCGATTAGTCTGCCGGGGATGCCGGGGGCGCGGCTGGAAGCGTGTCAGCTCGCGCACGACACTGGCGCTCTCCACCGCCAACGACCGCGGCCGTGCCACATCGAAGCGACGGTGCCTGGACTGCGACGGCGCCGGCAAGGAGTGAGCGCGGATGGCATACACACTCGACCGCGATCCCACCCCGGAGTCGCCGCGTCTCGGGGCGATGACCTTGCACCCGGCTCCGGAGTCCGTACCACGGGCCCGGCGCTGGTTTCAGAAGTTCATCGCCCCGTACAACCCGGCCTGTTCGGTCGACGACTGCGCGCTGATGATCTCGGAGCTGGTGACCAACGCCATCGTCTACGGCAGGTCGGAAGAGCCGTGGATGGTGCGGGTGGAGTGGTTCCGCGACGGAACGTCGCTCCGGGTAGAGGTGCACAACCCTGGGTTCCCCGCCAACGTGCGGCTCCGGCGTCCGGACGCGAATGATGCACACGGCCGCGGACTGCTCCTGGTCGACTCCATTGCCGACACATGGCACTCCGGGCCCAGTCGCTTCGGCGGGACGATGGTCGCCTTCATGGTGGCCGATGCCTGGCCGAGCTGACGGACCCCCCTGCGCCTATTGCGTACGCAATAGAGACGCTAGTCTGGTTGACCAGTTGACTTGGCCAATCTCACCGGGCGGCGTTCATGGCGTATGAAGTCGAGCCACCGAAGTACGTGCGTCTCGCGCAGACCCTTCAGCGTCGCATCGAGGACGGCACGTACCCGCCCGGCACCCGTGTTCCCAGTGAGAATCAGCTGGTGCAGACCTTCGGGATGTCCCGCCCTACCGTCGTGCGGGCCCTGGAGCTGCTGAAGCGGGATGGGTGGCTGGAGTCCCGGCAGGGATTCGGCACCATCGTCCGGGGGCGTCCCGAAGTCGTCGAGCAACAGGACCGGCGGGGACGTGAGGCGTTGGAGCGCGACGAGTCGCAGGCTCCGGGCCGGCTGGTTGAAGTCGGTGAAGTCCCCGTGCCCGCTCGGATCGCCTCGGCCCTCGGCTTGCCCAGACGGGCCAAGGTCCTCGTGCGCCGTTTCCTCGTCGAAGGGGATGGCGAAGCAGTCGAGTTGGTCTCGTCGTACTTCCCTGCCGGCCTGCTCGAAGGAACCGAGCTGGACAGCCCCGAGCTTCTGAGCGGCAGCATCCGCGAACACCTCGAAGCCCGGAAGAAGCTCCGCTTCGACCACGTGACCGAGCGGATTTCCGCGCGGCTGCCTGAGGCAGGCGAAGCTGAACTTCTTGGCATGCCGGACGGCGTACCTGTTCTCAGTGTCCTGGTCGTCGCCTGTGACGCTTCGGGCCAAGCCCTGCAAGTCTCTGACGTGCTGCTTCCTGCTGATCGGCAAGAGTTGGAAGACACCTATCGCTTGAGCTGAGTGTTATAGCTTTCCCGCCCGCTGCCCGTCAGGGGCGGCCTGACGGGCAGCGGCATCCGGGCCGGTGGTGACCAAGTGCCAGGGCACTCAGCCAATTCCGGGCGACTCCTCCTGTGCCGGTGTTCCACGGCCAACAGTCAGGGACCAGCGCACGGTTGAGGGTGCCTCGACGGAGACGACTCCGCTGTGGTCCACACCTGAGACGCCCACCTGGTTGTAGGTGGTGCTGACTTCGCTGGCGAGGCATTTCAGTGGGAAGGAGACGTGTACGGATTGCACCGCCACTTTGATGGTGCCCTCGCCCTGGCAGCGCACCGCGACGATGAGTGCGTCGCCCTTCTTTCCCTTGCTGAACTCGATGCTGGCGTTCCCCGTGGTGGCCTTCTGGCGGCCGGCCAGCGTCTCGTCGGGGTCCAGCTCCGGCGGCTTCTGGACCGGAGGGTTTGTGCTGCTCGGGGTGGCGGTGACGGTAGCCGAGCCCGATCGGGCGGTGCTGGTGGATGGTGAGGGCTGCTGGGCGTCGGTGTGATCCGACGTGCAGGCAGCGACCGAGAGGAACGCAGCGGTACACGCGATGCCCAGCACCGCAAGGGTTCGGCGCGACATGTCACTTCTCCCAGATGGCCCAGCCGACGCGGTGCGGTGTGTAGATGGTGACGTCGTGCTTGCTGCCCCTGCCGCAATTCACGTAGACGTACTGGCTGTAGCCGTAGCTCTTCAGGCGGTAGACGCCATAGCGAGCGTAGGTGGTCTTGTGGGACGGGGTGTCCACGCTGATGCTGTTGCCGATCTTCGCGGTGAGCGATGCGGACACCGTCACGCCGAACTTGCCCTGGATCTCGACGACCGCCACGCTGCCCTTCACCTGGAGCTCGCCGGTGTAGGCGATGCCGATAGTGCCGGTCACCTCGGAAGTGAAAGTGGACTTGGCGGTGCGCGACGTGCCGTTCCAGTTGGCCTGTTCGGCGCCTACGCCTTTGTGGTAGTCCTTGGCCTTCGTCGTGGGGTGGTAGTACCAGCCCTGCTCACAGCCTCGGCCGTCGGGTGAGTTGCCTGTGTGGTTGGCCGCGTCGGAGGGTGCGGGGGCATCGGTCTCGGGGGCGCCTTCGGTGAGGTTCGTCTCCTCCGGCTGCTCGGGCGGGGCCGTCGCTGTGGTCTCGGTCGGCGTCGGAGCCGAGTCATCCGCCAGAGCGGGGCCGGCGCCAGCCAGAATGGCCAGGGCGACGGTAGGAGCGAGCAGGGCCCGTCTGGGCATGCGCATGTAAGTCTCCTTGGTCAGGGGAGGGATTGGCGCAGTGGGATCAATTGCTTATCCACAGCTGACGGGATCATGTCAGCCCATCTGAGCGGACTGCCAGCTTCCGGTGCCTTTCCTGAGCAAGATGTGAGCTTCGCGGTATCAAAAGGGATTAACCAGGAAATATGGGCCAGGGATGTCGAAGGAAGGGAGTGTCCGAGGCCGGATCCCACTTGACAAGTCAACTTGGCATCTCTAGCTTCAAGCTTGCTAAGTCAACTTGTCAGGTGGCAGGTTGATTAACTCAGAAGGAGAAATCTCTGTGCGTGTGATCCGCATTGACGCCTCGTCCGCCACGATCTTGCTCACCGAAGCTCCGGCGCCGAAGGTGCGCGACCGGCAGACCGGTGAGATCGCCAAGGACGCGGTGAGCAACGAGGTACTGATGACCATCGGCGTCGTCTACATCGAGGACGGCGAGTCGTCACTGATCAAGGTCACCGTCCCCGAGAGCGGTGTCACCGACGGCCTGACGCTCGGTGCTCCGGTCTCGCTGGTGGGCCTGGTGGCTCGCCCGTGGGAAAGCGTCTTCAACGGCCAGCAGCGGCACGGCATCGCCTACCGGGCCACCGCCGTTGCGCCGGGCGCCTTCCCGATGGCTGAGGCGGTCTGATCGACGTGACCGACCTCGTGACGCTGGCCGAGCTGGGCGGTCCGCTCGCTGCGATAGGCGGCGCGGCCTATGCCCGGCACGCCCACCCGGCGGCGTACTGGTCCACGGTCGGGCTGCCCGTCTCGGTGGCCCGGCTGCTCGCCTCGTACACGTCGACTATGGATGCCTGCGGTCTGACGGTCGCGCCGCCCCGGTGGCGGGCGCTGGCCATCAAGGCGACAACTCGCCGTGAGGTTCGACCGGTCCCGCCCCGCCGGGGCTTAATCCGGCCCACTTCGACCGGGCTTCGGGTCCGGCTGCGGCTGGCTCCAGGACAGGAACCGGCGGACGTCGCGGCCTCGGCGGAGCGTCTGCGCCATGCCTGGGGCGTACATGCCGTGTACGTCCGGGACGTCAAGCCCGGTGTGGTGGAACTGCGGCTCGTCGGCTTTGACGTTCTGCGCAAGGTGCGGATGCCTCGTCGGGTCTCCGGTGATCTGTTGCGGGTGCCCGTGGCTGTGCGGGAGGACGCGACCGCGTTCGTACGCGACTACCGGACCGTTCCGCACGAACTCGTCCTCGGCGCAACGCTGTCGGGCAAGTCCATGTTTCTACGGAACCTGCTCACCAGGCTGGCCACTCAGCCGGTCGTCCTGGTCGGCATCGACTGCAAGCGCGGTGTAGAGCTGGCGCCGTTCGCCGCCCGGCTCTCCGCGCTGGCGACGGACTCGGACCAGGCGGCCGAGCTGCTTCCCGTGCTCGTCCGGGAAATGGAGGACCGATACGACCTGATCAAGGCCCGGCAGGGCATCGCGCCCGGCACACCGGAAGAACTGATCACCTCGGACATCTGGGGCCTTCCCGAGGATGAACGCCCGGCTCCCATCGTGCTGTTCATCGACGAGGTGGCCGAACTCTTCCTCGTGGCGACGCGCAAGGAGGAGGAACGGCGGGACGAGATGGTCACCCAGCTCATCCGCCTCGCCCAACTCGGTCGCGCCGCCGGCATCTACCTGGAAGTCTGCGGCCAGCGCTTCGGCGCCGAACTGGGCAAGGGCGCCACGATGCTCCGGGCCCAGCTCACGGGCCGTGTCTGCCACCGTGTCAACGATGAAGCGTCCGCGAAGATGGCGCTGGGTGACATCGCTCCAGAGGCGGTCTACGGCGCCTGCGCCATCCCCGCCGAGGTGCCCGGCCTGGCCGTCGTCGGCGACACCTCCGGCGGCTGGTCCCGCATCCGCACCCCGTACCTCTCACTCGCCGATGCTGCGGCCGCCTGCCGCGCAATGGCCCACCTTGCCCCCGACCTACCGGCGCTCACGCCCTTCCGGCCGTACGTCCCGCCCGTATCGGTAGAGGACTCCAGGCCGGTCGTGGCTCCACAACCGGCCACCAAGTAGCCGAACCCACTCGAACGGTCGGCGCGGCCGTCCCGCGCCAAGCCCCTACCCCTGCCATGCCTGGAACAGGAAGGAGGCGTGCGGTGCGTTCCCTCCCCGTCCGACTCGACGCCGTACTTGTCCAAGCGCTGATCGCTGCCGCGCTGTCCTTCGCGCACCTGCACGACGTTGCCTCGGCCGCCGGACAGCACGGCTGGAAGGCATGGGCCTACCCGGTCTCCGTCGACCTGCTGTTGGTGGCGGCCTGGCGGCGCCTCCGTTCCGGCGGCTCGAAAGAGGCCGGGTGGTGTTGGTTCCTCGTCGCGCTGACCGCCTCGCTGGGTGCCAACGTCGCCACCGCCGGACTGCTCGACCTGAACGCCGTACCCGCCTGGCTGCGCATCCTCGTCGCCGGATGGCCTGCCGTCGCCTTCCTCGGCGGAACGCTGCTCGCCCATGAGTCGCCGAAGCCGCAAGAGGTGCCGGAACCCCATGAGGCGCCGGTGAGGGACGAGGACGCTGTCCCGTCTCGCTCGGCCCCCGAACTGCCCGCCGCGGAACCCGAATCGGCCCGGCCCGCCACCACGGCCGTACCGCCGGCCCTCGCCGCCCTGGCTCGCAAGGTCGCCGACGACCACCGCGCCCGGACCGGAACCGCCATCGACACCTCGACCCTTCGCGCCCGGCTCGGCGTCCCGATGCCGCTCGCCGAAGTCATCGCATCTCAACTCACCTGATCCTGGAGGACTTTCCCCCTTGCGCCCGTCCACGCTCCGCACGCTCAAGCGCGCCGCCGAGCTGACCCGACAGAACCGCCTCACCGAAGCCGTGCTGATCGCCGAACCGGTGATCCTCGCCGCCGACAGCTACGAGGGTGACGAGATCTTGCGCTGGCTGGCCGACCACGTCACCGACTTCACCGGCGAGACCGACAAGGAGACACACCCATGACCGCCAACCGACGCTTCCGCAACGTCGTCCGTATCGGTCCCGTCCAGGTCGGCACGTACTACGACGGCCGGGCCCACGAGAAGCACACCGCCGCCTGCACGGCACCGCGCTGCGGCTTCTCCACGGACTACGACAGCCGCGCCGCTGCCGAGCTGGCCGCCCGCACTCACCGCTGCTCCGTCCGCTGAGGAGATCGCCGTGACCGTCTCGCTGCCCCTGGTCTTCGTCCTTGGCGTCATCGCCTGGGCCGCGATCAAGTTCCTCGGCATCCGCGTCTGGATCGCCGTAGTGATCGCGCTGTTCGGCTTCTGGCTCTCGCACACCTTCCTCGCCCCCGCCATCGAATCCGGCACCCGCTCAGGGGTCGGCGTCGTCAACGGCACCCACAAGTGACAAGGAGGCTCGCCATGTTCCGCCCCAAGCTCCCCGACATCCCGACGCTGCCGACGACACCTGTCGTCCCTCAGCAGACGCAGGCTCCGTCGCCCTCCCAGGTCCGGTCGCTCACCCCCACCGCGGGCGCGGTCGCCGCCGTGGTCGTCGTCGGGGTCGTCCTCACCGCACTCCTGGCGGCCGTCGCCGTATCGGCCGTGTCCGTGGCCATCGCCGCCGTGGTCCTGCGCTCCCTGTTCAACAGCGCCAACAAGCGCTGACCGGCCGCCGGGGCGGCAAAAGCCGCCAAGCATCCCGCTGCCCCGGGGCCGTCCCTCCCAACCGCCGAAACAGTCGAAAGGAACGCCCATCATCACCCGGCAGACTCCGCCCCCGGTGGCGGAACTCTCCATGCTGGCCTCACTCGGCACCATGCCCGAGCTGGCCCACCAGCTTTCCGGCCTGGGCGGCTGCACCCGCCCTGTCCGCCTCGACGGCCACCGCACCGAATACGAAGTCGACACGGCAACCGGCGAGATCGGTCGAGTCCTGCGGCACCTGGACTCCGCCACCCTCCCCGCCGGACAGCTCCTCGTCCGCTGCAACAACCGCCGTGCAACACGGTGTGCGGCCTGCGCGGAGACATACCGCCGTGACACCTACCACCTGATCACCGCTGGCCTCCGGGGCGGCAAAGGTACGTCAGACCGAGTCGCCACCCACCCGCGCGTCTTCGCCACGTTCACCGCCCCGGGCTTCGGGCCGGTCCACAACCGCCCGTCCGGCGGACGCGACTGCCGCTGCGGCATTCGCCACGACGAGCAGGACCCCGCCCTGGGCACCCCGCTCGACCCGGACACCTACGACTACGAGACGGCCGTGCTCTGGAACGCCCACGCCGGTGCCCTGTGGAGGCGCTTCTCCATCTACCTCCGCCGGGAGGTCGCCAAGCGCGCCGGCCTCACTCAACGCACCTTCCGCGACCACGCCCGGATCTCCTTCGCAAAGGTGGCCGAGTACCAGAAGCGCGGGGCCGTCCACTTCCACGCTGTCATTCGTCTCGACGGCCCGGACGGTGGAGACAGCGCGCCTCCGGCGTGGGCTTCGGCCGAGCTGCTGACGGACGCCATCCGTGCTGCTGCCATTGCCGCTCGGGTCGACGGACCGGAGATCGACGGCCGGGCCCACCGCTTCGTCTTCGGCCGACAGCTCGATGTCCGCCCGATTCGTTCTGCCGACTTCGACGACGGCCAGGAGCTGACCGAGCGTGCCGTAGCGGCGTACATCGCGAAGTACGCCACCAAGGGCGCCGAGACCGCGACTGGCACGCTGGATCGCCCGATTCGGTTCCTCGCCGAACTGGCACAGGCCCGGCTCCCGGATCACGCCCGGCGCATGATCCGTACCGCGTGGGCTCTTGGCGCTCGCCCCGAGCTGGCGGACCTCCGGCTTCGGGCCTGGGCTCACATGCTCGGCTTCCGCGGCCACTTCTCGACCAAGTCCCGCCGCTACTCGACCACGCTCGGCGCTCTCCGAGACGCCCGTGCCGACTGGCGCCGGGCCCAAGCGACTCCGGGCGTCCCGCAGGACGGCGAAACCACGCTCGTGCTCGCCCACTGGGTGTTCGCCGGAACGGGGCTCAGCACCGCTGAGACGTGGCTGGCCGCCTCACTCGAACCCGCCCCCGGAACGGAAGGAGAGCCCACACATGGTTGAGCGCCGAGCAGCAGCGAGCGTGCCGTATGCCAGTGACGCCACCTTGGCTCTCCTGACAGTGGAAGAGGCGGCGCGGCGGCTCCGCATCGGTCGTACGACGTGCTTCCGGCTCGTGCGCGCCGGAGAGATCGAATCCGTCACCGTCGGGAGGCTGCGCCGAGTTCCAGCCGACGCCGTGCCCGCCTACGTGGCCAAGCTCCGTAACCGACCCGCCGAAGCGGCCTGAGGGGGACGTCATGGCAGACGCAGACAAAGAGAAGCGCACTCGACAGCCCAATGGAGCCTCCTCGATCTACTTCGGCAAGGACGGCAAATGGCACGGGCGAGTGACGGTGGGCGTTCGTGACGACGGCAAGCCGGACCGCCGTCACATCGAGCGCAAGACCAAGGCCGAGGTGACCAAGGCCGTCCGCGAGATGGAGCGGGCGCGCGATGAGAAGAAGCTCAGGAAGCCGGGTCAGGGTTGGACCGTCCAAGCCTGGCTTGAGCACTGGGTCGAGAACATCGCCAAGCCGTACGTGTCCGAGAACACGTACGACGGATACGAGGTCGACGTGCGCGTTCACCTCGTCCCCGGTCTCGGTGCCCACAAGCTCGACCGCCTGGAGCCCGAACACCTGGAGCGCTACTACCGGAAGATGCAGGAGGCTGGGAGCTCCGCCGGCACCGCTCATCACGCTCACCGAACCATCCGAGTCGCCCTTGGTGAAGCCAAGCGGCGTGGGCACATTGCCGTCAATGTGGCCGAGATCGCCAAGGCTCCGCGTCTCGAAGAAGAGGACATCGAGCCGTTCACGATCGAGGAGGTGCAGAGCCTGCTCGTGGAGGCGGCCAAGCTCCGCAACAGCGCTCGCTGGGTCGTCGCCCTGGCCCTTGGCCTCCGCCAGGGGGAAGCGCTCGGGCTCCATTGGGAAGACGTCGATCTGGACGCTGGGTACGTCCGCATCCGCAAGAACCGTCTGCGTCCCAAGTACGCCCACGGCTGCGCAGACAGTCCGTGCGGTCGAAAGGCCGGCTACTGCCCTGAGAAGCAGCAGGCCCGCCGGGAGCACAAGTCCACCAAATCCCGTGCCGGACGTCGAACCATCGGTCTGCCCGACCCCCTGATCAAGCTCCTCCGCCACCACCAGGAGGTACAGGAGAAGGAACGGGTCGCGGCCGGTGCCGAGTGGGAGGGCAAGGGATACGTCTTCGCCTCCCCGACTGGCGGGCCCCTGAGCCCGAACACCGACTTCCACGTCTGGAAGCGGCTGCTTCGAGACGCGGGCGTTCGGGACGGCCGTCTTCGTGACGCTCGTCACACTGCCGCGACCGTGCTTCTGATCCTCGGCGTCCCCGACGTCGTGGTCGACGCGATCATGGGTTGGGAGCCTGGGGGAGCGGCCCGGATGCGCGCCCGGTACATGCACGTCACTGCGACACTGCTGCGGAAGGTCGCCCAGCAAGTCGGCGACGCCCTCTGGGAGCCGCCGAAGACGAACTGAGACGGAAACTGAGACGGAAACCGTCGAAGGGCCCCACCGCGAACGGTGGGGCCCTTCGACATCGTGCCCGGTGAGGCACTGGCGGAGGATACGAGATTCGAACTCGTGAGGGGTTGCCCCCAACACGCTTTCCAAGCGTGCGCCCTAGGCCTCTAGGCGAATCCTCCGCCGGAAACATTACATGACCGAGAGGAGTGCTAGCGAACTCGTTCCGACCCGCCGCGATCAGGTACTCTGTGCGGAGCCCCTCACGCGGCGCTATCTGACTGAACTCCCCCAGGGCCGGAAGGCAGCAAGGGTAGGTCGGCTCTGGCGGGTGCGTGGGGGGCGTCTGCGTTCCCGGGAGCGGTCCCGGCCGGTACCGGGCCGGGACCGGATGTCAGTGCGCGCCTATAACCTCGTATGCGTGTCGTCTCTCGCGCTGTACCGCCGCTATCGCCCGGAGTCGTTCGCCGAGGTCATCGGGCAGGAACATGTAACCGACCCGCTGCAGCAGGCGCTGCGGAACAACCGGGTCAACCACGCGTACCTGTTCAGCGGTCCGCGCGGCTGCGGCAAGACGACCTCCGCCCGCATCCTGGCGCGCTGCCTCAACTGCGAGCAGGGACCGACACCGACCCCCTGCGGCGAGTGCCAGTCCTGCCGCGACCTGGCCAGGAACGGCCCGGGCTCCATCGACGTCATCGAGATCGACGCCGCGTCGCACGGCGGTGTGGACGACGCCCGTGAGCTGCGCGAGAAGGCCTTCTTCGGCCCCGCCGCCAGCCGGTACAAGATCTACATCATCGACGAGGCCCACATGGTCACGTCGGCCGGCTTCAACGCCCTGCTGAAGGTCGTCGAGGAGCCGCCCGAGCACCTCAAGTTCATCTTCGCGACCACCGAACCCGAGAAGGTCATCGGGACGATCCGCTCGCGCACGCACCACTACCCGTTCCGCCTGGTCCCGCCCGGGACCCTGCGGGACTACCTCGGGGAGGTGTGCGGACGGGAGGAGATCCCGGTCGAGGACGGCGTGCTGCCCCTCGTCGTGCGGGCCGGCGCGGGTTCCGTGCGTGACTCCATGTCCGTCATGGACCAGCTGCTCGCCGGTGCGGCGGAGAGCGGTGTGACGTATGCCATGGCCACCTCCCTTCTCGGCTACATCGACGGCTCGCTGCTCGACTCCGTCGTCGAGGCCTTCGCCACCGGGGACGGCGCCGCCGCCTTCGAGGTCGTCGACCGCATCATCGAGGGCGGCAACGACCCGCGCCGCTTCGTCGCCGACCTGCTGGAGCGGCTGCGCGACCTGGTGATCCTCGCCGCCGTGCCGGACGCCGCGGAGAAGGGGCTCATCGACGCCCCCGCCGACGTCATCGAGCGGATGCAGGCGCAGGCGAGCACCTTCGGCGCCGCCGAACTCAGCCGCGCCGCCGACCTGGTCAACGAGGGCCTGACCGAGATGCGCGGAGCCAACTCGCCGCGCCTGCAGCTCGAGCTGATCTGCGCCCGCGTCCTCCTGCCCGCCGCCTACGGCGACGAGCGCGCCGTGATGGCCCGCCTCGACCGCCTGGAGCGGGGCGTGAACTTCTCGGGCGCCGCCGCGGCGCCGGCGATGGGATACGTGCCGGGTCCCGAGGCCCACGGGGTGGCGGTGCCCGCTCCCGGCCCGGCCGCCGAGCCGGTCCCGCCGGGCGGCGGCCCCGCCGCGGCCCGCGCGGCGGTACGGACCGCGGGGGCACCGTCCGGCGCCCCGACACCGCCCGCCGGTCCTGGCCCTGGTCCTGGTCCCGGTGCAGCCACGCGAACCGGCGAACCGCCCGCGGCCGCCGCATCAGCATCCGCCGCCGCGCCCACCGCCCCGCCCGTGGCCGCGCCCACGACTCCGCCCGTCTCCGCGCCCGCCCCGTCCGCGCCCTCCGCCCCCGGTGCCTGGCCCACCGCCGCCCCGGCCGGTGGCGGCCGGCGTCCCGGCGGCTGG
>NZ_JBHVGU010000016.1:191827-200998 GCF_042800575.1 Streptomyces sp. NPDC057616 | reverse complement strand
GCACGCGTCGGCACCGGACAGCGTGAAGCCCTCGTTGTTGAGGTTGGACATGCCGGAGGGGCGGTCGTAGACCGCCGAGACGGCGAAGGCGCCGGACGCGCCGACGGCGAAGGTGCTGTGCCGGCCGTCGCAGGTGTCGTCGCAGACGACCCACAGCCGGGAGGCCTCGGGTTCCCACTGGAGTTCCATGACGCCGGCCATGCCGCTGCTGAAGGACGCGACCCGGACGAACGTGCCGTCGTCCTGGAGGACGAAGCCGTAGACCATGCCGGTGCCCTCGACGCCGACGAAGAACACCCCGCCGGTGTGCGCGCCGTAGCGGCCGGGGTCGTAGGCCGCACCGGTCGACATGTCCTTGAAGCCGGCGGCGGTGAGGGACGAGTCCGGCACCCAAGTGATGCCTTCCAGGCCGGAGTTGGAGTCCACGGACGGCAGGTCCGCGGTCAGGTTCCACTCCTTGGCGGCGGTGAGCTTGGTGCTCGTCGATCTGACGTCGTACCGCAGGACGGAGAGCCGGCTGGTGCCGGACGACGCCGCGTTGCGCTCACTGGAGACGTAGACGCCCCCGGCCGAGCCGGCGCCGGTCAGCGTGACGCCCTCGTCGTCGGGCGTGCCGGAGCCGCCGGGGTAGGCGAGGGCCTTGCCGGAGGTCCAGCCGCCGGTGGTGTCCGCCTTCCAGCCGCCGGAGCCGTCCGCCACCAGGCGCCACAGCTTGCCGCTGTTCTGCGCCGCCCACATCACACCGCCCTCCTGACGGAGGCCGCTCATGTCGGAGCCGAAGGCGTTGCTCGCGTCGGCGGTCGCCACGGACGTGCCGCCGGGCCACGCCGTCGGGGAGACGCCGGAGCCGCCGCAGGCGTTGGGGCCGCCCAGGGTGAGCGCGGCCGCACCGAAGGCGCCGGTGCCGTCCGGGCAGCGCGACCACGACGGGGCGGAGTGCTGGGTCCAGCTGAAGCTGTCCACCAGGGTGCTGCCGTCGGGGAGGTAGAGGCGCGCCTTGTCGGACGAGCCGAGGCCGAACGCGCCGTGGACGTCGAAGGCGGCGAACCCGCCGGGCGCGAGCGAAGTCCCGGACTTGATCGCGTACTTCGAGCTGTTGTCGTCGTCCTTGAGGATCCATCCGGAGATGTCGACCGCGGCGGTGCCCTTGTTGTGGAGCTCCACCGAGTCGTTGACGCTCCCGGTGGTGACCACCTCGTTGATCCTGATGTCGTCGGCCGCCGCGGCATGGGCCGCGGGCGCTCCGAGGGCGCCGGAGGCCAGCGCCGGGGAGGTGACCACGACGAGGAGGAGGCGCAGGCTGCGGCGCCACCGGCGAACGCGTGATGCGATCACGTAATCCGTCCTGAGATCGTTCTGACAGGCCGCCCGGACACTTCCTGCCGGGCCCGAACGGGCACCGTCCTCAGGGTGTTGGGTGCATGAACGGTGAACGAACCAGTGCGGACAGGGGAGTTGGCGCCGTCACGCCGCGCCGTCACGCCTCGCGTGCGGGGATGCGCAGGGCCAGCAGGGCCACGTCGTCGTCGTTGCGTTCGGGGCGGACGCGGCGCAGCAGCTGGTCGGTGAACCCGGCCAGGGGACGGTGGACCAGGGCGGCGGCGTGCCGGCGCAGCCGGTCGAGGCCGACGTCGAGCGTGTGGCCGGGGTCCTCGATGAGGCCGTCGGTGTACAGGACCAGCGTCGAGCCCGCCGGGAGGCAGGCCGTGGCGTCGGGGCGCTCCCGGTCGGCTCCGGTGCCCAGCAGGAGACCGTGCCCGGCGGTCAGGTAGTGCGCCATGCCGTCCTCGCTGATCAGCAGCGGCGGCGGATGGCCCGCGTTGGTCCAGGAGATACGCCAGGTGCCGTCGTCGGCCGCCTCGATCCGCGCGAAGATCATCGTGGCCATGGAGACGTCCGTGATGTGCTGGATCGCCTCGTCGAGCCGTTCGACGACCCGGCTGGGCGCCTCGTCCTGGGACCAGGCGTAGGCACGCAGCATGTTGCGCACCTGGGCCATGCCGGCCGCGGCCTCCAGGTCGTGGCCGACGACGTCGCCGATGGCCAGGGCGGTCGACCCGTCGGGCAGCGGGAAGGCGTCGTACCAGTCGCCGCCGACCTGTGAGGCGTGCGGCGCGGGCAGATAGCGGGCGGTCATCTGGATGCCCGGCACGCCCGGCATCTGCGGCAGCAGATGGTTCTGCATGGTCTCGGCGACCTTGCGCTGACGCTGGTAGAGGCGGGCGTTGTCCAGGGCGAGTCCGGCGCGGCGCGCGATGTCCTCGATCAGGGGAAGGTCGGCGGGGGCGAACGACAAGGGGTTCTCGGAGCGGCCCGCGGTCAGGGCGCCCAGGACCTCACGCGTGCTGCGGATGGGCGCGATGGCCACCGAGTGCATCCCGGTGGCGTTGAAGAGATGGCGCTGCTCGACCGCGATCCCGGAGTCGGGCACCCGGTCGTAGGTCCGCGGTCCGGCCAGCGTGGAGGCGACGCCGCGCAGGGCCCTGGACAGCGGCATCTGCGACTGCTGCGGGACCGGCGGCATCGGGCCCTGCAGGTCCTCGCGGTGCACCAGGGTCTCGCCCTCGGCGTGCACGACGACCGTGCGCCACACCTCGTCGCGGTCGGTGATCAGGTCGACGATCGCCCAGTCCGCCAGCCTGGGCACCACCAGGCCCACCAGCCGGCGCAGCGCCTCGTCCACGTCGAGGGTCGAGGTCAGCTGGGTGGTGGTCTCGGCCAGCAGGGCCAGCCGTTCGAGCTCGGTGAGGGACGCGGTGACCGGCTCCTCGGGCGCGCTGCTCTCCGGCTCGGACTCGACGGGGTGGAAGACGACGAGCGTGCAGCTGTCGTCGTTCCCGCAGGCGTACGGAGTGATCAGCCAGGAGATGCGGAGCAGGGTGCCGTCCGCCCGGGCGAAGTAGTCCTCCTCGGCCTGGGCGGTGCGCCCCGCGTGGAACGCCTGCCGCATGCTGCACTGCGTGCGCGGCAGCGGGCGGCCGTGCGGCCCGCGGTGCAGCAGGTCGTGTGCCTCGTGGCCGACGAGCTCCTCGGCGGAGAAGCCCAGCAGCTCCTCGGCGAGCGTGTTGGCGCCGAGGATGCAGCCCTCCTCGTCCACGACGTAGGCCCCGGTCCCGATGGCCTGCAGGACGCCCAGGAGGTCGGCGGAGACCGGCCGCACGGGTCGCTTCCGTACGGCCTGCGTCTCCTTCCGCGCCGTCATGGTCCAGCCTCCTCGCCGACGAGGCCGCCGCCTCTGCCCGCCGCACACGTCCGCGTGCCGTTCACGTGTGCCCCTCCGAGCGCGGGTCGCACCTTCTCCTGGTCCCGGTACCCGTGCCAGGGGCGCTCACCCGGCGGCCGGGCGTCACGGCGCCACCCGTATGCCCACGATGCAGGTGTCGTCGTCGGTGTCGGACCTGCTGTGCACCAGCAGCCGGTCCAGCTGCTGGTCCAGCGTGGGCTGGACCGCGCGGGCGGCGGTGAGCAGCTGGGCCAGGGACTCCTGGACGGACCGGTCACGGCGCTCGATCAGGCCGTCCGTGTACATCAGCAGGGTGTCGCCGACGGCGAGCTGGACCTCGTGCTCCTCGTACGCGGCCTCCGGGATCGCGCCCAGCAGCATCCCGCCGACCAGGGGCAGCGCGGCCGTCTCGGTGCCGCGCACCAGGACGGGAGGCAGATGGCCGGCCCGCGCCCACCTCAGGGTGTTGCGCTCGGGGTCGTAGAGCCCGCAGACGGCGGTGGCGGTGACGGCGCCGGTCAGGTGGTGGGCCACCATGTTGAGCCAGGCCAGCAGCTGGCCCGGTCCGGCGCCGGTCACGGCGAGCCCGCGCAGCGCGTTGCGCAGGACGACCATGGTGGTGGCCGCCTCGATGCCGTGCCCCGCCACGTCGCCCACGCACAGCAGGACCAGCCGGGACGGCAGGACGACCGCGTCGTACCAGTCGCCGCCCACCAGGTGCTGGGTCTCCGCGGGCCGGTAGCGCACGGCCACCTGGAGCCCGGGCACGGCCAGCGGGGCCTGCGTCGGCGGCATGATGGCGTGCTGCAGCTGCAGCGCGAGGCGGTTGCGTTCGCTGACCTGCTGCTCGCTCTGGGCGAGCTGGTCGCGGGTGGCGGCCAGGGCCACCTCGGTCCAGTGGTGGGCGGAGATGTCCTGGTAGGCGCCGCGCACGGCGTACAGCTGGCCGTCGGAGTCCAGGACCGGTTCGCCCACGACACGGATGTGGCGGGTGACGCCGTCGGGTCGCTGCAGCCGGAAGGCGGCCGAGGCGGGACGCCGCTGGTGGAGCAGGGCGCGCAGGAACCGGCCGATGGCGACCGCGTCGTCCGGATGCGCGTGCGCGGGCAGCTCCTCCAGTCGTACCGGACCGCTGGAGGCGGGCTTGCCGTAGAGGTGGTAGAGCTGGCCGTTCCAGGTGATCTCGCCGGTGAGGAGGTTCTCCTCGAAGCCGCCGATCCGGCCCAGCCGCTGGGCGTGCTGGAGCAGGCTCGCCAGCCGGGCCGTCTCGTCCTCTATGCGCCAGATGAGCAGGACGCTGCCGCCGTGCCGGCTGATGTTGATGTCGGCCACCGCGGCCAGCGGCACATCGTCCACCAGGGCGGTCAGGCGCATCCGGCGGGCGCGGTAGGGCTCGCCGGTGGCGTAGACGCGCTCCGTCCGCTCGAACAGCTCGCTCTGGCCGGCCGCCAGCGGGTACGCCTCCAGCAGCAGGGCGCCGTTGACCACGCTGCGCGGCCGGCCCGCCGGGTCCAGGAAGCGGCCGTTGGCGTGCAGGATGCGGAAGTCGACGAGCTCCCCGGCGGCGTCCAGGTGCGGCACGAGCACCAGCGCCGGGTCGTGCAGCCCGTCGGCCAGGTCCATGAGTTCGGCGACGTCCGGCAGGAGACGTGGGCCGGTCTCCTCGCCCGAGCGGTGCAGGGAGTAGGTCTCCAGGGTGTGCGCGCACAGCTCCGCCAGCGCCTCGACCTGGCGGACGATCGGCGCGGGAGGGCTGTCCAGCGGCGTGGGCCAGGCGATCTCCAGCACGCCGTGGATCCGGCCGCCCACCCCGGCCGGTACGGCGACCCGGCCGCCCTCGGGATGGTGGTGCTGGCCGATGGAGGGCAGCCCGGTCCCGGCGAGGCTCCTGATCCACTGGCCGCTGCGCTCGGCGAGCCCGCGCCGTGCGACGGTGGTCACCCCCGGCGGCACATGGCGCCAGCGTCCGGCCTCGGCGGGGGAGAACCCGGCACTGCCCGCCAGGGTGAGCGAGCCGTCGGCGCCGAGCGCCCAGATGGCCACCGCCTCGGCGCCCAGCGGGGTCAGCGCGTGTTCCAGCAGGGAGTCGGCGACGGCCTGGGTGTCGTGCGCCGCCAGCGCGGCGCTCTCGGCGGCCCGCAGCCGCACCGCGGAGGCACGGCCGTCCGGCGGGTCGGCGGGGTCGGCGGGCGCCGCGGTGGCCGCCAGGAAGGCGGCGGTCACCTCCGAAAGCCGGTCGCGCGCCGCCTGGTTGATCACCTCGACCGCGAACTCGAGCGGTGTGACCCCCGCCTGCTCGGTGAGTTCGGCGAGCTGCCGCGCGGCCTGGGCGGGCCCGCACGCCAGCCGCTCGACGAGGATGCCCTTGGCCAGCTCGATCAGGGCGCGCCCGTCCGCCTCGGCCTGCGCCTCCCGCACTTCGCGGCGCAGCCGCTCCACGGTCGCCGCGAGCCGGCCCACGGGCGACGACTGCTCGATGTCGTCCTGGTCACCGCTGCCCGCGGGCACAGGGCCGGCCGGCCCTGTGCCCTGGGGTGCGGGCTGTGCTTCCGCCCCGGCCTGGACGGCCTGCGGGTCGGGCGGTTGACGGAGATCACTCACGGTCTGCCAGTTCCTGGGCGGGTACGTCCGAGGACGTCACGAGGTCGGCGGGTGGGCACGGTGCGGGGGCCGTTCAGACGGGCAGCCAGCGTCCGACGCGGGCCATGAGATCGCTCGTGTCGACGGGCTTGGTGATGTAGTCGTTCGCCCCGGACGCGAGGCTCTTCTCCTGGTCGCCCGGCATCGCCTTCGCGGTGACCGCGATGATCGGCAGCTCCGCGTACTGGGCCATGGAGCGGATCTCCTCCGTGGCCGCGTAGCCGTCCATCTCCGGCATCATCACGTCCATCAGGACCAGGCAGATGTCGGGGTGGGCGAGCAGCATCTCGATGCCCTTGCGGCCGTTGTCCGCGTGCAGGACCTGGAAGCCGTGCAGCTCCAGCACCCCGCTGAGGGCGAAGAGGTTGCGCGCGTCGTCGTCGACCACGAGGACCGTCCGGCCGAGGAAGGAGTCGTCCACGACCTGCGCGGGCGGCTGCGGCTCCTCGCCGCGCACCAGCGTCAGCACGTCGCCCGGCTGCTCGGCGGACAGATGCAGGGTGATGCGCTCGCGCAGCTCGTCCAGGCTGGACAGGAAGTCCAGCGGCCGGTCGCCCGCACGGGAGCGCAGCGCCTGCTCCTGGGCCAGGTCCACGCGGTGACCGGTGTGCACGAGGACGGGCACGCTGGCCAGCGCCGAGTCGCCGCTCATGGCCGCGAGGAAGTCCGCGCCCTCGTCGTCGGGCGTGCCGAGTTCGAGGACGACGCAGTGGCAGGGGTCGGCGGCCAGCGTGCTCGCCGCCTCCTGGGCTCCGACGGCGGTGATGATGTCGATCGCCCCGTGCGGATCGTCGTGGCCCTGCGCTATGTCCGCGACGGCGCGCTCGGCGACGAGGCTGAGCAGACCGCGCGGGCGCTCCTCGATCACCAGCAGACGGCGCCTGCGGTGCTCCGGGACCGGTACGGGCCCGGCGATCGCCCGGGGTGCCCGCGCCACCTCGGAGGCGAGCACGGTGTGCGGCTGCTGCTCCGCCGGCCGGCCGCCCGCGTCCAGCAGCTCCTCGAAGTCGTCCCGGGCCACCGGGAGATGGAGCGTGAAGGTGCTGCCCTGGCCCGGGGTGCTGTCCACGGTGACGGCGCCGCCCAGCAGATGGGCGATCTCCCGGGTGATGGACAGACCGAGGCCGGTGCCGCCGTACTTGCGGCTGGTCGTGCCGTCCGCCTGCTGGAAGGCCCCGAAGATCGTCTCGAGTTGCTGCTGCGGGATGCCGATACCGGTGTCCTTGACCCGGAAGGCCACGACGGGTCCGCCGCGGAGCACGCCCGGCGGCACCTCACGGTCGGCCGCGGGCTCGATCCGCAGCTCCACACCGCCCTGTTCCGTGAACTTCACCGCGTTGGACAGCAGGTTGCGCAGGATCTGGCGCAGCCGGGAGTCGTCCGTGAGGAGGTCGGCGGGGGTGCCGGGCGCGGTGGCCACGGTGAAGTCCAGGCTCTTCTGCGTCGTCATCGGCCGGAACGTAGCCTCGACGTACTCGAGCAGTTGGCGCAGCGGGACGCGCTCGGGAGCGACGTCCATCTTGCCGGCCTCGACCTTCGACAGGTCCAGGATGTCGTTGATCAGCTGGAGCAGGTCCGAGCCCGCCGAGTGGATGATGCCCGCGTACTCGACCTGCTTCGGGGTGAGGTTGCGGGAGGGGTTCTGGGCCAGCAACTGGGCCAGGATCAGGAGGCTGTTGAGCGGGGTGCGCAGTTCGTGGCTCATGTTGGCCAGGAACTCCGACTTGTACTTGGAGGCCAGCGCCAGCTGCTGCGCCCGGGTCTCCAGCTCCTGCCGCGCCTGCTCGATCTGGAGGTTCTTGGCCTCGATGTCGCGGTTCTGCGAGGCCAGCAGGGAGGCCTTCTCCTCCAGTTCGGCGTTGGAGCGCTGGAGTTCGTCCTGCTGGACCTGCAACTCCTCGGAGCGCGCCTGGAGTTCGGCGGTCAGGCGCTGGGACTCGTCGAGCAGCTCGTCGGTGCGGACGTTGGCGACGATGGTGTTCAGGTTGACGCCGATGGTCGGCATCAGCTGCGCGAGGAAGTCCTGGTGGATCTGGGTGAAGCGGGTCACCGAGGCCAGCTCGATGACACCGAGGACCTGCTCCTCGACGACGATGGGCAGCACCATCAGGGCGCTGGGCACGGCCTGCCCGAGGCCGGAGGAGATGGTGACGTACCCCTCGGGCAGCTCCTCGACGGTGACCGGGCGGCGGTTGCGCGCGGCCTGGCCGACGAGGGAGTGGCCGACGCGGATGCGCGTGGGCCGCTCGGTGTCGTCGGGACTGCCGTAGGAGCCCACCAGCCGCAGCTCGGGGCCGCGTTCGGTGTCTTCGGCCAGGTAGCAGGCGCCGTACTGGGCGGAGACCAGGGGCGTGAGCTCGTCCATGATCAGCTCGGCGACTACGGGCAGGTCGCGGTGGCCCTGCATCAGGCTGGAGATGCGGGCGAGGTTGGTCTTGAGCCAGTCCTGCTCCTGGTTGGCCCGCGTGGTCTCGCGCAGGGACTCCACCATCGAGTTGATGTTGTCCTTGAGCTCGGCGACCTCGCCGGACGCCTCCACGTTGATCGAGCGCGTCAGATCGCCCTCGGCGACGGCGCTCGCGACCTCGGCGATCGCGCGGACCTGCCGGGTGAGGTTGCCGGCCAGTTCGTTGACGTTCTCCGTCAGCCGCTTCCAGGTGCCCTCGACGCCCTCGACCTCGGCCTGTCCGC
Organism: Streptomyces sp. NPDC057616; assembly: GCF_042800575.1. Lineage (NCBI taxonomy): Bacteria > Bacillati > Actinomycetota > Actinomycetes > Kitasatosporales > Streptomycetaceae > Streptomyces > Streptomyces sp. NPDC057616. The sequence continues at coordinate 192,444 of NZ_JBHVGU010000016.1, read as the reverse complement.
CGAGCCGTCCCTCACTGCCGACCTCGCGGGCGACGCGGGTGACCTCGGCGGCGAACGACGACAGCTGGTCGACCATCGTGTTGATGGTGGTCTTCAGCTCCAGGATCTCGCCGCGGGCGTCGACGTCGATCTTCTTCGACAGGTCGCCGCCCGCCACCGCGGTCGTCACCAGGGCGATGTTGCGCACCTGCCCGGTGAGGTTGTTGGCCATCGAGTTGACGTTGTCGGTCAGGTCCTTCCAGGTGCCGGCCACGTTCGGCACATGCGCCTGGCCGCCGAGGCGACCCTCGGTGCCTACCTCGCGGGCCACGCGGGTGACCTCGTCGGCGAACGCGGACAGCGTGTCGACCATGGTGTTGATGACGTCCGCCAGGGCGGCGACCTCGCCCTTGGCCTCGACCGTGATCTTCTGCGACAGGTCGCCGCGCGCGACGGCCGTGGCGACCTGCGCGATCGAGCGGACCTGCCCCGTCAGGTTGGACGCCATCACGTTGACGTTGTCGGTCAGGTCCTTCCAGGTGCCCGACACGCCCCGCACGATCGCCTGGCCGCCGAGGTTGCCCTCGGTGCCGACCTCGCGGGCGACGCGGGTGACCTCGTCGGCGAAGGCGGAGAGC
>NZ_JBHVGU010000016.1:80255-191728 GCF_042800575.1 Streptomyces sp. NPDC057616 | reverse complement strand
CTGGTCGACCATCGTGTTGATGGTGTTCTTGAGTTCGAGGATCTCGCCGCGGGCGTCGACGGTGATCTTCTGGGAGAGGTCGCCCTGTGCGACCGCGGTGGCCACCTGGGCGACATTGCGGACCTGCGCGGTCAGGTTGCCGCCCATGAAGTTCACGGAGTCCGTGAGGTCGCGCCAGGTGCCCTTCACGCCCTTGACGTCGGCCTGTCCGCCGAGCCGTCCCTCGGTGCCGACCTCGCGGGCGACGCGGGTGACCTCGTCGGCGAAGGCGGAGAGCTGGTCGACCATCGTGTTGATGGTGTTCTTGAGTTCGAGGATCTCGCCGCGGGCGTCGACGGTGATCTTCTGGGAGAGGTCGCCCTGTGCGACCGCCGTGGTCACCTGGGCGACGTTGCGGACCTGGGCGGTCAAATTACCGGCCATGAAGTTGACCGAGTCGGTGAGGTCGCGCCAGACGCCGCCCACACCGGGGACCTGCGCCTGTCCGCCGAGCCGTCCCTCGCTGCCGACCTCGCGGGCGACGCGGGTGACCTCGTCGGCGAAGGCGGAGAGCTGGTCGACCATCGTGTTGACGGTCTCCTTCAGCTGCAGGATCTCGCCGCGCGCGGGCACGTCGATCTTCTGCGACAGGTCGCCCTTGGCCACCGCCGTCGCCACCTGCGCGATGTCGCGGACCTGTGTGGTCAGGTTGCCCGCCATGGCGTTGACCGAGTCGGTCAGGTCCGCCCAGGTGCCGGAGACCCCGGGCACCTCCGCCTGACCGCCCAGCGTGCCCTCGGTGCCCACCTCGCGCGCGACCCGCGTCACCTCGGAGGTGAACACGGACAGCTGGTCGACCATGCCGTTGAAGACCGTGGCGATGTCGCCGAGCAGGCCCGGCCCGTCGGACGGCAGCCGGGTCCCGAAGTCACCGTCCCGTACCGCCGTGAGCCCGGCCAGCAGTTGCCGCAGCTCCTGCTCGCCGGGAGCCTGCACCCGGACGTCGGTCGGTCTGCCCGTCATGCGCGCACCCTCGTTCCGCTCCCCAAGAGTCCCCACCCCAGGGACTCGGAACCGAGACGGAGCTGGAAAGCCCCGCTCACCAGCGGCTATCCCGTGTTCGACGGAGCTGCCGGATGAGAAATCGATCGCAGATTAACCCAGGTGCGTACGGCTGCCAAAGCCCGGATCGAGGGTTGCCGTCCGGCGGAAAAAAGGCGCCACGAAGGTGGCATGAGGGGGCGGGACAGGGGTACTCAGGCAGATTTGGCGGCGGGGTCGCCATGCGGTACGAGGGTCCCCGCCGCCGCGGCCGTCACCCCGCGATGGCGTCCTCGACCGTCGCGTGACAGCCGACGAGGGTGTCGAGGCCCACCAGTTGCACGGTACGCAGCACGGCGCCCCGCACCCCCGCCAGGCGCAGCCACCCGTGCGCGCCCTGCATGGCCTGATGCGCGGCGATCAAGGCGTTGACCCCGCTGCTGTCCATGAACGTCACCCGGCTCATGTCCACCACGACCCGGCGGCCGTCGGGCTCCGCCGCCGGCATGGCCCGGGTCAGGGCGCCCACGCTCTGGTAGTCGACCTCGCCGCGGAGGCCGAGCACGGTGATGCCGTCGGTCTCGGTGCTGACCACCGACAACTGGCCGCGCCCCACTGTTTCCTGGTTGTCTGCCACTCGCGTCCTCTGCGCACTCGGTCCGGCTGCGTCACGTCGCTGGTGCCGACGATCGCCCCTCTGCTGGCAACGATTGCCCCGAGAAACCGTGTGCGATGCACAACATTGGCGATCCCGTGTACCGCGGCACAGGAGTAACGGGCATATTGCGGGGTAACCGCGCGCCCATGAACGGGGTACTGCAGATCACCGGCGGAGCGCCAGTCTCGCCCGAGGAGAGTTGCCGCATGCCGGACACCGCACCAGCCGACGTGTCCATCGCCCTGGACGGGGCCGACGGCTGCATCGCCGGCGCGCGGAACCGGACGCTGGACTTCCTGACCCGGGCCCGGACCGAGTGTGGGCTCACGGTCTCGGACCGCGCCGTCGACCTGGCGCAACTGGTCGTCAGCGAGCTGGTCACCAACGCGCTCAAGTACGCGCCGGGACCGGTGCTCCTGCACCTGCACATCGCCGACGGGGCGGTGGACATCGAGGTGTGGGACTCCGATCCGACGCTGCCGTTCGCCCGCGCCGCCGACAGCGGACGGGTGGGGCAGCACGGTCTGGAGATCGTGATGGCCGTCGTGCAGAGCTTCGAGGCGCGCCGCGAACCCGTGGGCAAGCGCCTCACGGTCCGGCTCTCCCTGGTCGACGACCCGCACGATCCGCTACGGCGCTTCACGGACTGAACACGCCCCCTCGCCGGACGAAGGGCGGCGTGCCGCTACCGTGCGGGGCATGCGCGCGCACGATCCGAGTTCACCGTCGCCGGCGTCCCGCGGCCGAGCCCGCGCCTTCGGACTCGCCGTCGGCGAGCTGCCGACGGGTCCGCACAACGCCCTCACGGACGTGCCCGGGGTCCGGGTCGGGCACACGACGCTGATCCGCCCTCCCGAGGTGCACAGCGGGGTCACCGCGATCGTGCCGGACGGGGTGGGGCCCGGCAGCCCCCTGCCCGCCGGGGTGTTCGCGGGCAACGGCTACGGCAAGCTGATCGGCGCCACCCAGATCGCCGAACTCGGCGCGCTGGAGACCCCGGTCCTGCTCACCTCGACGCTGTCCGCGTTCCGGGTGGCGGACGCCCTCGTCGGCTGGATCCTGGAACGGCCCGGCAACGCGGACGTCCACAGCGTGAACCCGGTGGTGGGGGAGTGCAACGACGGTCTCCTGTCCGACATCCGCTCGCGTCCGGTACGGGAGGAGCACGTGCGCGCCGCGCTCGACGAGGCGTCCCGCGGCCCGGTCGCCGAGGGCTGCGTCGGCGGCGGCACCGGGCTGACCGCGCTCGGTTTCAAGGCCGGCATCGGCACCTCCTCGCGGCGGCTGCCGCTGGCCGGCCAGGAGATCACCCTCGGCGTGCTCGTGCAGGCCAACTTCGGCGGCACGCTGCGGGTCCGGGGCCGCACGGTCACGCCCGCCGACGTAGGACTGCCGCTCGCCGCCCCCGCCCCGGAGGCCGGTTCCTGCATGGTCGTGGCCGCCACCGACGCACCGCTGGACGCGCGCCAGCTGACGCGCCTGGCCCGCCGCGGTGTCTACGCCCTGGCCCGGGTCGGTGCCGGCTACGGCCACGGCAGCGGCGACTACGGCCTCGCCTTCGGCACCCGCCCCCTGGGCACGCCCGCGGGTCCGGCCGCCGTCCGTGACGAGGACCTCGACCTCCTCTTCACCGCCGCACTCGACGCCGTCGAGGAGGCCGTCCTCAACGCCCTTCTGACGGCCACGACGACCACGGGCCCCCGCGGGGACACCCGCCACGAACTGCCGGCGGCACCGCTTCTCGCACTGCTGGGGTGATCACGGGACGACCGGGTGAGCTGGGCGAGCGGCTCAGGCCGTTCTCAGCCGGGCCGCCCTGCGAAGAAGTCCGCGAGGGACGACGCCAGAGCGTCCGGGGCCTCTTCGGCCACATGGTGTCCGGCGTCGATGCCGTGGCCGCGTACGTCCGGGGCCCATCGGCGCCAGATGTCCACCGGGTCGCCGTAGAGGTCCTCCAGGTCGTCCTTGAGGGACCACAGGATCAGCGCCGGGCACCGGATCCTTGCGCCCGCGGCACGGTCCTCCTCCTCGTGCCGCCGGTCGACCGTGAGGCCCGCCCGGTAGTCCTCCAGCATCGCCCGCACCACATCGGGGTTCCTGGTCGCCGCGCGCCATTCCTCGTAGTTCTCCCGGCCCATGGACTCCGGGTCGCCGCTGTACCAGCTGTCCGGATCGGCGTTGATGACCCGTTCGGGAATGTCCGGCTGGGCGAAGAAGAACCAGTGCCACCACTGGGTGGCGAACCGGGCCGTGATGCGGGACAGATGCTCGGAGACGGGCAGACAGTCGAGCAGCGCCACCCGCGAGACGGCCTCCGGGTGGTCCAGCGCCAGGCGCAGGGCGACGGGTCCGCCGCGGTCGTGCCCGGCCAGTGCGAACCGGGTGTGGCCGAGTGAGCGCATGACCGCGGCCACGTCGCCCGCGACGGCGCGCTTGGAGTGCGCCGAGTGGTCGGCGCTGGGCGCGGGACCCCTGGACCGGCCGTATCCGCGCAGGTCGGGGCAGACCACGGTGAAGCCGCGTTCGACCAGGAGCGGGGCGACGCGATGCCAGGTCGCGGAGGTCCGGGGATGACCGTGGAGCAGGACCACCGGCGGACCCTCGCCGCCGAGGCGGACGAAGACGGATGCCTCACCGACGTCGATTCGCTCGGTCTCGAAGTCCTCGAACAAGGCGTGGGCCTCCCGCGTTCGTGTTCTCGGGTCCTCAGCCGGTGGTCGAAATCGTCGTCGGGCGCCCCGGTGCCATCACCCAGCGGACCGCGGACGTGACGGCGCTGCCCAGGGGGCGGACGCACCACTCGTCGACGACCGGGAGCCTGGGGAGGCGCAGCTGGCGGGCGGCCCAGGTGGGGAGGAGGGAGACGGCGTTGGCGGCCAGGACGCCGTAGGGGAGGCGGGCGGCGAGGGGGACGGGCGGGTTGAGGAGGAGGAAGCGCGCCGCCTCGCGTGCCTGGGCCGTGGAGCGGAGTTCCGGTCGATAGAAGGCGAGCAGTTCGGCGAGTTCCGCGCGATTGCGGGGCGGGTCGAGCACACCCAATTCGGTCGCAATTCGGGCGGTGTCGGCGATGTAGCCGTCACAGCCTTCGGCGGAGAGGGGATTCATTCCGTAGCGCTGATGCGCGCGCAGAAAACTGTCGACCTCGGCCACGTGCACCCAGCCGAGCAGATGCGGGTCGGCGGCGTGGTATTCCTCGCCTTCGGCGGTGAATCCGTGAATGCGCTCGTGGACCGACCGGACCTGCTCGCAGATCTGCTCCGCGTGCTCGGCCGTTCCGTAGGTCGTCGTCGCGAGGAACGTGCTCGTGCGCTGGAGCCGCCCCCAGGGATCGCCGCGGTAGCCGGAGTGGGCCGCGACCGCCGCCATGGCCAGGGGGTGGAGGGACTGCAGCAGAAGGGCGGACAGCCCTCCGATGAACATCGAGGCGTCCCCGTGCACGCGGCGCACCGGGCGCTCGGGTTCGAACCAGCGCGGACCGGGGGTTTCGTGGATGCGGGCGCGGTTGCGCGGGCCGTCCGGGCCGGCGACGCGGGTGAAGAGCCCCCTGCCGAGCTGCCCTCGCAGACCGGACAGACCGGACGTTCCCAACTGGGCGATTCTCATCGGCGCGGGGCCCTTCCTGCTCGGTCGGCCACGTCGCTGTGTGCCACGGGCCTGCGGTGTCCAGTGTCGCGCGGCGGACGCATCGCGGGTACGGGGCGGGTGGGGCGGAAACGCCCGAGCGGGGCCCGCGGGCGCTGTGCCCACGGACCCCGCTCGGCCGCCGTCATGTCAGCCCGTTCACCATCGGTACCAGCGGCCCTTACGGCCGCCGTTCCCCGCCGGCCGGACCACGAAGCCGAGCAGCCACAACACCAGCACGATGATCGCGATCCACCACAGTGCCTTGAGCGCGAAACCGGCACCGAAAAGAACCAGGGCAAGCAGTAGAACAAGAAGCAAGGGAATCATGTGTTAAGCACCTCCGACGCTTCAGGTGCCCCGGGAAATGCAGCTCACTCGCGGAAATTTCGCTGTTTGTTCCGGGCGGGACCGGGAATTCGGATTCGCTGCGCGGTTCAAGCTCGGCGCAGTTCAAGCTCGGGGCGGCTCAAGCCCGGCGCCGCTCAGCGGCCGAGGCCGAGAACCTGCACCGCCCGGCTCAGCACCACGACGCCTGCGAGAATCAGCAGGACGCCCAGGAGCACGGGCACCAGCCACCAGCCCGTGCGGATCTGCTCGTCGAACAGGACGATGCCCAGGGCCAGGCTGACCGTCGCGTCGCCGATGGTCAGCGCGGGCTGCGACGCGACCAGCGGGCCCGCCTGGAGGGCGTTCTCCAGCAGGAGCAGCGCGGCCACCCCGGCCAGTGCGAAGCCGTACGTCTGCCAGGACGTGAGGAACGCGGTGAGGCCGTGATCGGCGAACGTGCCCGTCGCGGACTTGAGCAGGGCGGCCGTCAGGGCGTTGCCGATCGCCGCCGCGGCGCCGAGGAGTGCGGCGCGCAGGACGGCCGGGCGCCCGGGGCGGGCGAGGACCACGGCAGCGGCCATCGAGCCCAGGCAGAGGGCGAGCACCGGCGTCCAGCGCGTGATCGGCGCCTGGTCGTCGGCTCCGTGCGGGGCGGCGGAGGCGAGGCACAGCGCCAGGCCGGCGACCACCCCGGCAACCCCCCACCAGCCCAGGCCCGGCAGCCGCCGGTGCATCAGCGGTGAGACGACGAGCAGGGCGAAGGGCAGTTCGAGGATGAACAGCGGCTGGACGAGGGCGAGGGGGCCGTTGACCAGCGCCAGGCTCTGGAAGAGCGCGGCACCGATCACCCCGGCCATGCCGATCACCCAGGCGGGCCTGCGGACCAGTTCCGCGAGCAGGCGCAGACCGCCCTTGCTGGCGGTGGAGGCCGCCTTGCGCTGGAAGGCGGTCCCGACGGCGTTGCTCGCGGCGCCCGCGACGGCGAAGACCGCGGCCAGCTCGATCATGCGGTGCCTCGCAAGGAAGGGGCGGTGCGGCAGCCGTTCTCCGGCCAGGCCCTCGGCAGCCCCCAGCCTACGCAGCGGCCGGTGTTCCGGCATGCGGGGGATGTGTCGGAGGCCGGTACCGCAGGACGGTGCCCGCCCGGTGACGTTCCCGGGCGGGCACCGTGACGTGCTCAGGAGGGGCGCGTCAGCAGTTGCGGACGGACCAGACCGGGTTCCAGTCCTGCGTCCCCACCTGCGGCGGGGAGAAGGCCCGCAGAACCTGGCCCTGGGCGCCGTAGAAGTACGAAGTGACGGAGCCGGTCTGCTTGTTGAGGTAGTAGCCCGAGTTGAGCCAGTTGGACAGGGAGTAGCGGTTGCAGCTGTAGAGGAAGAAGACCTTCCACTTCGAGACGGTGGGGTCCCACACCTCGAGGCAGAGGTTCCCTGCCTTGCAGTCGAACTGCTCGTTCTCCGCCCGGTGGATCCAGTTGGTGGCGGGGGAGATCGTGGGGGAGACCGCGGCGGCCCGGGCCGCCAGGGCGGCGGCGTCGTGCGGTGCCGGCGGCGCGACCTGGACGGTGCCGCCCGCGCGGGAGTCGGGGCCGGTCGCCGCGTGGGCCGGTCCGGTGGCGAAGGCGGCCAGCAGTGCCCAGGCCACCACGGCGATGATGCCGAACAAGGAGCGCTTCGCGCGCATGGATGAGACCTCTCCGTCAGGACGGCGCGGGCCGTGGGGGGTTCGCCGGCGGCTCAGCACTCGCCCCGCCAGACGACACGGGTGATGGTCAGGCCCGCCTCGGCGTTGGCCTTGTAGCGGCCGGGACCGGGGTTGTAGTGGAAGCAGTCGGTCGACGGCTGTCCGCCCACGTACGAGGTGACGTCGACGTGGTCGGCCCCCGGATAGCGGACCCCGTTGTTGAAGATCGAGCCGACGCCGAGGCTGCCGGACCAGTTGCCCGCCACCTTCAGCAGCAGCCGTCCCGTCTGGTCGGGCCCGCTGTAGGCGCAGAAGTATCCCTTCCCGCAGCCGGGCGGGTTGGCCTCCGCGGCCGCCGTCGGGGCGGTGGCGAGGACGCCGGTGAAGGCCACCGCCACGGCGCCCGCGCCGAGCGCGCCGAGTCGCCTGCCGGTCAGCACCGTGCGCAGCCGGGCCGTCAGCATTCGCCGCGCCAGACGACCTTGACGATACGGGTGCCCGGGGCGGCGTTCCCCTTGTAGGTGCCGGGGCCCGGGTTGTAGTGCAGGCAGACGGTCTCGGTCCCGCCCTCGACGGCGTACGTCATGTTGACGTGGTCCGCGCCCGGGAACCGGACGCCGTTGTTGAAGGCGGAGCGGAAGGGGACGTCCCCGGACCAGTTCCCCTTCGTCTTCACGACGAGTTGGCCGGTCTGGTTCTCCCCGCTGTAGGCGCAGAAGTATTCCTTCGGGCAGCCGGGCGGATCGGCCTCGGCCGAGGCGCCCGGTGCGGTCGCCAGCACGGCGGCGAAGGCGGCGGCGGCCATGGCCCCGACAGCAGCACGTTTGCGCATGACGAAGTTCCCCCTGTTGGTCGGTCCTGGTCGGTCGGTCCTGCGAAGATCTTGGTCGCGTGCGTCTTCAGGCTGCCTGCCGGCGGCGCGCCGTGCCAGGTCATTCGATCCTCGTCGAATACGCCTGATGACATGGCCGAACGGGCGTGCGCGCAGGCCGGATCGGCGGGTGCGGTTGGCGCGAAACCGGATATCGGCGTATTCGCTTTCACGGGACCATGAGGACAATCGCGTGCCATCGCCTGCCCCCACGTCAGCTCATCACGTGACCGACTGCGAGAGTTCCGTGCTCCGAGTGCATTTCACACGCGAAGACTTGCTCAGGACGCGCGTCGCCGCCGCCCCCGATCCTTTGTGGGAGACCGTCCTCAGTCTGAATCTCCTCGGGACGCGCCAGGGACGGGCCGTCTTCGACACCTGGCGTGCCCAGGCCCGTTCCCGGCTACGCCGTTTACCCGTACGGCAGTTGCACCTCGTCAGGGCGCTGGCCCCGCCGCGCGGCAGTTTCCCCGACTTCCTCAACCCGGCCGAGGCGTCCCGTGGATTGCCGGAAGGGATCGAGGCGATTCTCTCCACCTCGCGCAGACGGCTGCGCGAGGAAATGACCGTACTCGCCGCGGCGCCTTCCTGGCTGCGCCCACTGGCGGACGGAGAACCCTCCGCATTGGAGACCCTCGGGGAGGCACTGCACCGCTATTTCGACGCGGCCCTGAACCCGTACTGGAACGCGGTGCGCGCACAGATCGAGGCGGATCGCGCCGTCCGCGCGCGGGAGTTGCTGCGCGGCGGAGTGGAGGCGCTGCTTTCGACCCTGGGCCCGTCCCTGCGCTGGCGCCCGCCCGTGCTCGAAACGGCCTATCCCCTCGACCGCGACCTTCAACTGCGCGGCAGGGGGCTGCTGTTGGTGCCCTCCGTGTTCTGCTGGCAGGCGCCCATCACCCTGACGGACCCGGAACTGCCGCCCGTGCTGGTCTACCCCGTCGCGCGGACCCACCACTGGTGGTCGCCCCAGCGGCCCACCGGCACGGCCCGTACGACGCTGGACCGGCTCCTCGGCAACGGGCGGGCGGCCGTCCTCCGCGCCCTGGAGGACGGGTGCACGACCGGCGAGGCGGCCCGCCGGGCGGGCGTGACCGCCGCGACGGCCAGCGAACACGTCAGGATTCTGCGGGAGGCCGAGCTGGCGGCCTCGGTCCGCGACCGGAACAGCGTGCTGCACGTGGTCACTCCGCTGGGCCTCGGCCTGCTGAGGGCCAATCGGGCACGAGCAGAGTGAACGCGACGGCGACGGCCAGGGCGGCGACCATGGTGAGCGCCCACCGGGGACCGGCCAGGTGGACGAGGGCGGCACCCAGTGCGGCACCGGCGACCAGGGTCAGAACGCTCAGTGCCTGCCGCCTGGTCGACGAGGCGGTGCGTTCCTCCGCACGGCCCGCGACCAGCCCGGTCAGCGTGCTGGTCATGACGGTGGTGGTGAGGCCCGCGACGCCGAGCCGCCGCACCGCGGCGTTCTGCGCCCCCAGCGCCACGGCGCACAGGGCGATCGGCAGCAGCGCGGGCTCGTGACCGCCGTCGTACGACCACGTCAGCACGGCCACGACGAACAGCGCGGACTCCAGCAGAGCGCACATCCCCACCAGCGCACGGTGGTTCACGTGGCGCGGAGCCACCGCCCGTACCAGGAGCGCTCCCGCGACGAAGCCGCCGAGTGCCGTGAGCGGCCCGGCGGGTGAGGCCCCCGGAGCGCCGGCGAAGGTCAGGCCGACCAGGACGAGGTTGCCGGTCATGTTCGCCACGAACACCTGGCCCAGACCGAGCAGGCTGACCGCGTCGACGACACCGCTGAGCAGCGTCAGCAGCAGCAACGCCCGGACGACGAGACGGTGTTGGCCGTCCGTGGCAACTGCCTTGCGCGCAGGGGCTGTTGCCGCGCCTGCCCCGGCCGCCCGAGGTTCGGCGCAGTCTATCGATCCGCCGGTCATGGTGTCCGGGGACTCCACCGCGTCAGACCCCGACGACAGGCCGGTACACCGGCTCCCACATGGCCCGGTGGACGCGCTCCTCGATCGTGTCGTCCACGCTCTCCCGGGCCACGCCGTCCTCGGCCGCGGCGCGGGCGACCGCGACGGCCACCGCGGCGGACGTGCGGCGCAGTTCCGTGGTGAGCGGCAGGAGAGGGGCGCCGGGCTGCGTGGAGTCGACCTGGTCGGCGACCGCGTGGGCCGCGGCGGACAGCATGGCGTCGGTGACCCGCGTGGCGCGGGAGACGACGGCGCCCAGGCCGAGTCCGGGGAAGATCAGCGCGTTGTTGGCCTGGCCGATCTCGTAGGTGACCCCGCCGCTGCTGACCGGCGCGAACGGGCTGCCGGTCGCGACCAGCGCACGGCCGTCGGACCAGTCCAGCAGCTCCGAGGGGACGGCCTCGGCCAGCCGCGTCGGGTTCGACATCGGCAGGATGATCGGGCGTTCGGTGTGCGCGGCCATCTCCCGTACGAGCGTCTCGGTGAACGCGCCGCCCTGCCCGGAGGTCCCGATCAGAACGGTGGGCCGGACCCGGCGGATCACCTGCTCCAGGGAGATGCCCTGCACCTTCTCGTCCCGCTGCCACCCGGCGACCTCCTCGGCGGCGCGGGCGTAGGGGAGTTGGAAGTCCCGCAGGCCCTCCTGGCCGCGGATGATCAGCCCGTACCGGTCCACGGCCCAGATCCGCGCGGTGGCCTCCTCGCGGGTCAGGCCCTCCGCGACCATGCCGTCCCGCAGTTGGTCGGCGATGCCCATGCCCGCCGTGCCCGCGCCGAAGACCACGACGCGGTGCTCGGTCAGCGGCAATCCGCTGGCGCGTACGCCGGACAGGACCGCGGCGAGGTTGACCGCTCCGGTGCCCTGGATGTCGTCGTTGAAGACGAAGTGCTCGCCGCGGTAACGGTCCAGGACGCGGCGCGCGTTGGCCGGCCCGAAGTCCTCGAAGTGCAGCAGCGCGTCGGGGAACAGGCGCTCCGCGGTGGTGACGTACCGGTCGATGAAGGCGTCGTACGTCGCCGGGTCCACGCGGGGGTGGCGGTTGCCCAAGTAGAGCGGGTCGTCGAGGAGTTGCTTGCGGTTGGTGCCGACGTCGAGGACGACGGCGAGGGTGCGGGCCGGGTCGATGCCCGCCGCCGCGGTGTAGACGGCGAGCTTGCCCACCGAGATGTCGATGCCGCCCACGCCCCAGTCGCCGATGCCCAGGATCGCCTCGCCGTCGGTGGCCACGATCAGGTCGACGTCACCGGCGGCCAGCCCGGAGGAGCGCAGGGCGCGTTCCATGTCCTCGGGCGCGTCGACCGAGAGGTAGATGCCGCGGGGGCGGCGGTACTCGTTGCTGTACCGCTCGATGGCCGTGCCGACCGTCGGTGTGTAGACGATCGGCAGCATCTCGGAGAGGTGATCGCGCAGCAGGCGGTAGAACAGCACCTCGTTGCGGTCGTGCAGGGCGGACAGGTTGACGTGCTTGGCCAGGTCGGTCGGCTGCTCCGTGTACTGGCCGTAGGCGCGCCGGGCCTGCTGGTCGAGGGTCAGGACGTGGGGTGGGATCAGGCCCTCCAGTCCCAGGTCGCGGCGTTCTCGTTCGGTGAAGGCGGTGCCCCGGTTCAGCCGGGGGTCGGCCAGGACGGCCCTGCCGCGCGCCGAGGTCTCGAACCTGCTCTGGTCCGCGTTCCAGTACGTGTTCATCGTCGCTCCGTGAGGTGTCCGGGCCGGGCCCGTCGGTCGCCCTGTCGCCTCTTCCAGGGTCGACGGGGGAGTTCCATGCGTCCAATGCCTTGATGCGTGTCGTTCCATGCCTCAGTAGCATCGTTCGCATGGAGGTGCAGGTACTGCGGTGTTTCGTCGCCGTGGCGGACGGTGCGACGGTCACGCAGGCCGCGGCGGACGCGCACATGACGCAGCCGGCCCTGTCGCGTGCGCTGCGGCGCCTGGAGCACGAGGCGGGCGCCGAGCTCTTCCAGCAGGTGGGCCGGGTGCTGCGGCTGACCCCGGCGGGCCGGGCCTTCAAGCAGCACGCGGACGCCGCGCTGGAGCAGCTGGACCGCGGCCTGCGGGCGGTCCACGAGACCGTGGCCCCGGAGTCTGGCCTGATCCCCCTCGCCTTCCTGCACTCGCTGGGCACCTGGCTGCTGCCGCCTCTGATCACCGGATTCCGTGAGCGCTTCCCGCTCTCCCGGTTCGAACTGCGCCAGGGCGGCGAGGCCGTACTCGTCGAGTCCCTGCTGGACGGCACGGCCGATCTGCTGCTCACCGCGGGGAACCCCGGGCACCCCCTGATCACCTGGCGGCGCCTGCTGGTGGAGCCGCTGTGGCTGGCGGTGCCGCCCGGGCACCGGCTGGCCCAGCGGCGGCGGGCCAGGCTGGCCGAGGTCGCCCAGGAGCCGTTCATCCTGCTGCGGCACGAACAGGGCCTGCGCTCCGTCACCGAGACGCTGTGCCGCACCGTCGGCTTCACGCCCCGGGCCGGTTTCGAGGGTGACGAGGTGGCCACCTTGCGCGGTCTGGTGAGCGCGGGGCTGGGCGTGGCCCTGGTGCCGCGGCCGCACGTCTCCGCGCCGGTCGGCGGGCCGTCGTATCTGCAGGTCACCGACGTGGAGGCGGCCCGGGACATAGGCATCGCCCGGCTGACCTCTCGCACGCTGCCGGCGAACTCGGCCCGGTTCCTGGAGCATGTGCGGGAGCGGGCCACGACCGTGGCCGACCTGGAGCACGGGGCGGGGGAGGAGGCCTGACGCGGGTCTCAGTCCGGGCGTGGAGCGGTCCGGAAGAGCGTGAGGTTGAACAGCCCGCGCAGCAGCCGGTCGGCCAGGGGCAGGAAGAGCCGGAAGCTGCGGGGCAGTTGAGCCCGTACGGCGCGAGGCGGCCGGGTGACGGAGGCCGCCTCGATGACCCGCAGCCCGAGCCTCTCCAGGGAGCGCGGATCCTCGCATGACCAGGCCCAGCGGGCCTCCATCTGCTTCTGGACCGCCTGCTGATGCTGCTTCTCCAGCAGCCGCCGGGGGTAGGTGTCGAAGGCCACGAGGGCGTCGGGGAACCGTCGTGCGATGCGCGTGAGCGCCGCCGCCACCTCGGCCTCCGGGAGGTAGACGAGCACGCCCTCGGCCACGAAGAAGTACGGCCCCGGGGACTCCTCGACCGTGCGCAGCCACCCCTCGTCCAGCGCGGACGCGGCGACCGTGCGGCGGCGTTCGGTGTCCGCGAAGAACTTCCGGCGCAGTGCGACGGTGTCCGGCAGGTCGAGGTCGATCCAGTGCACCGTGCCGTTGTCGACCCGCTCGAAGCGGGTGTTGAGCCCCGTGCCGATCTCGACGACCGTCCCCGCCGGGTGCTCGGCGAGGAACGCCCGCACCCAGGAGTCCATGATCGTGGTGCGCAGCACCGTGACCGCCGAACCGGGCCCGGGACCGTACTTCTCGGCCGGATAGTCGATCGCACGGATCATCTCGACGGCCTTCGGGTCCCGCAGCAGAGGCCGCTTCTTCACGGACTCCCGGGCCCGCGCGGCGAGCGGAATGAACAGCGTCTCCTGAACGGAGCCGAGTTCCACCGGATGCTTCCCGTCGTTCGTGTCGCTGGTACCAGGCATGGTCCCCATTCTCACCCGGCACGGCAAAGGGCGGCACGGACGCCTCCCGCGTCCGTGCCGCCCCTGTTCTCCGGTCAGACGGCGGGTTCGGCGGCCTCCGCGGACAGGGCGGCGGGCCGGGCCGGCAGCGTGAGCACGGCCAGGAAGCCGGCGACCGCCACGGCGGCGAAGAAGTAGAAGCCCCACGGGTGGCCGATGCCGGAGGCGACCAGGGCGCCGGTGATGGTCGGGCCGACGATGGAGCCGATCCGGCCGATGCCGGAGGCGGAGCCGAGGGCCGTGCCGCGGACGGCGGCCGGGTAGTAGTTCGTGACGTAGGCGTACACGAGCACCTGGGCCGAGAAGACGAACACGCCGGTCAGGAAGACGACGACGTCCAGCAGCAGGTCGCTGTGCATCTTGATGCTCAGGCAGGCCAGCATCGCCACCGAGACCGCGAACCAGCCGAGCGCGGTGAGCTTGATGCCGCGCCGGTCGGCGACGAAGCCGCCGAGGATCAGGCCGACCACACCGCCGACGTTGAGGATGAGCAGCTGGGTGACGGCCGTGGGGACGGGGTAGCCGGCCTCGTTCATCAGCTTGGGCAGCCACGTGTTGAGGCCGTAGACCAGCAGCAGACCCATGAACGAGGCGACCCAGATGCCGATGCCGGCACGGAGGTAGGCCGGCTTGAGCAGCTCGGAGAACGGCACGCGCTGGGACGCGGGCGCCTCCTTGGTGCGCACGAACGCCTCCGACTCCGGCAGCCGGAACCACTGGACGACCGCGACGACGAGACCGGCGGCGCCGAGGACGTAGAAGAGGACCTTCCAGTTGTCGGTGACCTGCAGGGCCAGGAGCGAGGTGATGACCGCGCCGGTGTGGTAGCCGGTCATGGTCAGCGTGCTGGCGCGCGCCCGCCGGGCGGCGGGCATGTGCTCGGCCATCATCGTCAGCGACGCCGGCATGCAAGCGCCCAGGCCGATGCCGGCGACCAGCCGCAGCGCGGCGAACATCCCGACCGACGTGGCGAGTGGCACCAGCAGGGTGAAGACGGAGAACTGCACCACCGAGCCGATGAGCAGCAGCCGCCGCCCAAACCGGTCGGCGAGCGGGCCGACCAGGACGGCGCCGATGGCGACGCCGACGAGCGACAGCGTGGCGACGGTGGTGGCGTCCGCGGCGGTCATGCCCAGGTGGTGGGTCTTCAGCAGCGTCGGGATGATGGCGCCGAGGACGACGAGGTCGTAGCCCTCCAGCATGACGGTGATCCAGCACAGGACCACCGTCCAGACGTTGCGTTCGGCCGGGCCGGTTCTCGTGGCGGTTCTGGTGGTGCGGGTGGAGGCGACAGGTGCCATGGTGAGGTTCCCTCTGGAGCGGCTACGGGGGATGGGGTGGGGACGGGGGAGCTTTCCGGGGCCCGGCTAGAACGGGTAGTCGGCGATGTCCGGGCGGACGGTCACCCACTGCGTCTCGGTGAAGGCCTCGACGTTGGCGGCGGCCCCGCCGAACCGGGACCCGGTGCCGGACGCCTTGACCCCGCCGAAGGGGGCGTTGGGCTCGTCGGCGACGGTCTGCTCGTTGATGTGGACCTTGCCGGAGTCGATCCGGTCGGCGAGCCTCATGGCCGTGCCGACGTCACCGAGGATTCCGACGGACAGGCCGTACTCGCAGTCGTCGACGATCCGCGCGGCGTCCTCGAGCGTCGTGAAACCGATGACGGGGGCCACGGGACCGAAGATCTCCTCGCGCCACGCCGGCATGTCGGTGGTGACGCCGGTCAGCACGGTGGCCTGGTAGCAGGCGCCCGCGATCTCGCCGCCCGCGGCCACCGTCGCGCCCGCCGCGACACTCGCGGTCACGATGCCGTGCACCCGCTCCAGCTGCCGCCGGTCGATGATCGGGCCGAGCGCCACGTCCTCCCGCGCGGGGTCGCCGACGGGCAGCGCCCGGGCCTTCGCGGCGAGCGCGGCGCCGTACTCCTCCAGCAGCGACTCGTGCACGATGTGGCGGCCGGTCGTCATGCAGATCTGGCCCTGGTGCAGGTACGAGCCGAACGCACCGGCCGAGGCGGCCTTCTGCACGTCGGCCCCCGGCAGGACCACCAGCGCGTTGTTGCCGCCGAGTTCGAGGTGGGCCCGCTTCAGCAGACGGCCGGCCTGCTCGCCGATCGCCCGCCCGACCGGCGTCGAGCCGGTGAACGAGATGACCCGCACCTCAGGGGCCTCGACGACGGCCTGGCCCACCGAGCCGTCGCCGGGGAGCAGATGCAGCAGACCGGAGGGCAGTCCGGCCTCCTCGAAGATGCGGGCGATGACCACTCCGCCGCCGACCGCGGTGCGCGGGTCCGGCTTGAGGAGGACCGCGTTGCCCAGGGCCAGCGCGGGCGCCACCGAGCGCAGGCCGAGGATGAGCGGGAAGTTGAACGGCGCGATCACGCTGACCACTCCGGCCGGGCGGCGCCGCGCGAACGACCAGCGCGCCTCCTCGGACGTCAGCACCTCGCCCTGCGGGTGCGTCGGCAGCCCGGCGCACTCGAAGCACTCGCCGATCGCGAGCCGGACCTCGAATGCCGCCTTCGAGCGCACCGAACCGCCCTCGCGGACCAGCCAGTCCTCGATCTCGGCCGCGTGCTCGGTGAAGAGCTCGCCCGCACGGCGCAGCACGGCGGCGCGCTGCTGCGGCGGGGTGGCGGCCCAGTGCCGCTGGGCCTCGGCGGCGCGGGCCGCGGCGCGGTTCACGTCCTCGGCCGTGGCCAGGCCCATGGTGCCGAGGTGCGAGCCCGTCGCCGGCTCGGTGACCGGGTGCTCGCGGGTGGCGTCCTTCCAGCCGTCGCTGAACAACTTCTTGCTCCAGACGGCGCTGTCCAGGAGTGTCATCGAATTCCCTTCCGTCACCCAGGGGGTGGTGAGTCCTCCGAGGAGGGGTGGTGCGGTGCGGTCGTACGGTTGCGGGGCGGCGTCAGGACGGCGTGGTGAGCGCCGTGTCGACCTGGACCAGCCGGGGCCCGTCCGGGCGTTCGGCGAGAACGGCCCTCAACTCCTCCGCTCCGCCCACGTGTTGGGCGGAAACCCCGTAGCCCTCGGCGATACGGGTGAAGTCCAGGCCCGGGATGTCCATGCCGGGCGCGTCCGGCACACCGAGGAGGTCCCCGAACCAGCGCAGCGCCCCGTACGTGCCGTTGCGCAGCAGCACCACGGTCAGGGGCAGGCGGTGCTGCGCTGCCGTCCACAGCGCGGTGATGCCGTAGTTGGCCGAGCCGTCCCCGATCACGCCGACGACCGGCCGGCCGGGCTGCGCCATGGCGACGCCGACCGCGCCGGGCAGGCCGAAGCCGAGGCCGCCGGCGGCCGGGAAGTAGTAGGAGCCGGGCCGGCGCAGGTCCATCTGGCGCCACCAGGAGGAGTTCGTGGAGGTCGACTCGACCACGTACGCGGTGTCGCCGGGCTGCTCGTCCCGCAGCGCCGCGAAGACCTCCTCCGGGTGCAGGCGCGGGCCCTCGGCCGTGCGCGGCGCGGGCACGGGCAGGTAGTCGCCGGCCGGCTGCCCGGGCTCGTCGAGCACCTTCAGGAGCAGTTCGATCACCGCGGCGGGGTCGGCGACCAGCGCCTCGCCCATCGGTGCACGGGCGGCGGCGGAGGCGTCCTCGGTCACCTGGATCAGGCGGGTGCCCTCGGGCAGATACCGCCCGGGCAGGTACTCGTGGTAGCGGAAGACCGGCGCTCCGAGCACCAGTACGAGGTCGTGGCCCTCGAAGGCGCGGGAGACGGGTTCGATCCCGGCGGGCAGGATGCCCCGGAACTGCGGATGGCGGTTGGGGAAGGGCAGCCGGAACTGCGACGGCGCCGCCCACACCGGGCCGCCCAGCCGCTCGGCCAGCCGCACCGCGTCGTCGAACAGACCGGCCGTGTCGATGTCACCGCCGAGCACGAGCGCGGGCTTCCGCGCCCCCGCGACCGCCTCGGCCAGCAGGCGGGCCTGCTCCCCGCCGGGCACGGCGGCGCGCGCCACCTGCCGGTCCAGCACGGCCGGCGCGTTCTCGCCCGCGTCCACCGCCCAGTCGTCGTAGGGGACGGAGAGGTAGGTGGGGCGGCTGTGGAGCTTGGCCTCGAAGACGGCCTGCGCGAGCGCGCGGGGCACGTCCTGGGCGCAGGCCGGCTCGGCGGCCCAGCCGACGAGCGGCTTCATCAGGGAGGGGGCGTCGACGTTGGAGAGGTTGGCCTCCGGTCCGATGGCCGGCCGCACCTGCTGCCCGGCCACGATCACCAGGGGCGTGCGCGCGGCCACGGCGTTGGTGAGCGCTCCCATCGCGTTGCCGGATCCGGAGGCGGCGTGCAGGTTGACGAGCACCGGACGGCCCGTGGCCTGGGCGTATCCGTCGGCCATGCCCACCACGGCGCCCTCGTGCAGGCCCAGGACGTAGCGGAACCCGTCCGGCAGGTCGGCGAGGAAGGGCAGCTCGTTGGAGCCGGGGTTGCCGAAGACGGTGGTCAGCCCCTGCCGGTCGAGGAACTCATGGCAGATACGACGCACGGAAGTCACAGGTGGTCCTCTCAAGTGGTGCGGGACACGCTAGGCACCGCGCGACATGCCGACCAATAGATGTTGGCGCGCTGCGATATAGACTCCGTCGATGTGAGCAGCTTCGATCTCAACCTCGCCCGTGTCTTCGTGCTGCTCTACGAGACCGGCAGTGTCACGGCCACCGCCGAGACCCTGCACGTCACCCAGCCCACGGTGAGCTACAGCCTGGGCAAGCTGCGCCGCCACTTCGACGACGAGCTCTTCCGCCGCACGGGGCGCGGTCTGACCCCGACCGCCGGCGCCCAGCGCCTCTACGAGCCGCTGCAGCGGGCCCTCGCCGACATCGACGCGGCGACCCGGCAGGGCGACCGCTTCGACCCGGAGACCATGTCCGGCCGCTTCACCGTGGCCCTTTCCGACCTGGGCGAGGCGACCCTGCTGCCCCGCCTGGTGGCCGCGGCCCGCGCGGACGCGCCGCGGGTCTCCTTCACGGTCCGCCCGCTGGACGTGGACGCCGCCGAGAGCCAGCTGCGCCGGGGCGAGCTCGACGCCTTCGTCGCGACCCCGGTCCTGACCTCGCACCGCACCGTCCGCATCCCGCTCTTCCACGAGCGCTACGTCGGCATGGTCGCCGCCGACCACCCCCGCATCCGCGGCGCGTCCGTCGCCCTGCCGGACCTCGCGGCCGAGCACCACGTGACGGTGTACGGGCCCAGCGGCCATGTCGTGCCCCGGTCCCTGCTCGCCACGTACGGCCTGCTGGACCGGGTGGCCGTGGAGGCGACGCGCTTCTCGATGCTCCCCTACGTGCTGGAGCGGACCGACCTCGTCGCGATCGTCCCCGAGTACGTGGGCGAGGTGTTCACCGCTTCCCACCGGCTGCGCCTGGTGCAGCTCCCCTTCGAGACCGAGCCGATCGAAGTCGCGCTCTACGCCCGGCACGAGGCGTCCCGCAGCCCTTCGCAGCGCTGGCTGGTCCATTTCATGGCCGAGGTACTGGGCGAACTCGTCAGCCCGGCACAGCTACCGCCGAGCAGCCGCCCGTAATTCGCGCGGATCGCACGCATAGAAAGCTTCTATTGCGTTCATTCAAAAACGGTTCGGGTGGAGCCAAGTGGTCTTGTTGACCGCTGTCTGCACGGCTGACATTTTTACTGCACCGCGTACAGAGGTGCTCCCAGAATAACGTGTGACATTTTCCTGCCGGGCACCGCTTCGGAGAAATTCCCCCCCGTACAAGGAGCAGGAACATGGCACTGCGAGCTAGGCATTGGCGTTCCGGCGTGGCGGGGACGGCCGTACTCGGTCTCGCCCTGACCGCCTGCGGCGGGGCGAAGGTCGGCGACGACTCCGCCGCCGCGGGCGGGAGTTCGGGCAGGTGCCGCACGTTCAGCCTCGCGGTCAACCCGTGGGTGGGCTACGCGGCCGACGCGGCGGTCGTCGGGTACGTCGCCGAGCACGAGATCGGCTGCAAGGTCGTGAAGAAGGACCTGAAGGCCGAGATCGGGTGGCAGGGGTTCGAGACGGGCGAGGTCGACGCCATTCTCGAGAACTGGGGTCACGACGACCTGAAGAAGAAGTACATCGACCAGCAGAAATCCGCCGTCGACCTCGGTGCCACCGGCAACAAGGGCATCATCGGCTGGTACATCCCGCCGTGGATCGCGAAGAAGTACCCGGACATCGTGAACTGGAAGAATCTCAACAAGTACGCGTCGCACTTCAAGACCTCCGAGTCGGGCAGCCAGGGCCAGCTGCTCGACGGCGACCCGTCGTACCAGACCAACGACGCCGCGCTGGCGAAGAACCTGAAGCTCAACTTCAAGGTGGTGTACGCGGGCAGCGAGACCGCCCTGATCCAGGGCTTCCGGGACGCCGAGAAGAACAAGAAGTGGATGATCGGCTACTTCTACGAGCCGCAGTGGTTCTTCTCGGAGGTGCCGCTGGTCCACGTCAACCTGCCCCGCCACACGGCGGGTTGCGACGTCGATCCGGCGAAGGTCGCCTGCGACTACCCGGTGTTCGACCTCGACAAGATCGTCAGCACCCGCTTCGCCAAGTCGGGCAGCCCGGCCTACGACCTGGTCAGGAAGTTCAGGTGGACCAACACCGACCAGAACACCGTCGCCAAGTACATCGCCGTGGACAAGATGTCACCGGAGGCGGCGGCGAAGAAGTGGGTCGAGGCGAACCCCGGCAAGGTGAGGGCCTGGCTGGGCTCGTGACGCCCGGCCGCCGAGGTGCCGGGGCCGGCTGCGCCCCGGCCACGGCGTCAGGCCGGGTCCAGGGCGCAGCGGAATCCGACGTTGCCGGTCGCCGAGTCAGGGAAGAGGCCCTGGCGTGCGGCGACCCGGTAGCGGCGGCAGTAGGAGGCGTGGCACAGATAGGAACCGCCCTTGGTGACCCGCTCGTCGGCGCCCGGCGAGAACCGGTCGGCACACCACTCCCAGACGTTGCCGGTCGTGTTGTAGAGGCCGAAGCCGTTCGGCTCGTAGGCGTCGACCGGGCAGGTGCCGTACCAGCCATCCGCCGTCGGATGCCGGTGGGGGAAGTCCCCGTGCCACACGTTCATCCGGGGGCGCCCGCCCGGCTCGAACTCGTCGCCCCAGGGGTACACCTTGGCGTGCAGGCCCCCTCGGGCGGCGCGCTCCCATTCCGCCTCGGTGGGCAGCCGCTTGCCGGTCCACGCGCAGTAGGCGCGGGCGTCCTCCCAGTCGACGTGGACGACCGGGTGGTCGGGCCGGTCCTCCCAGGTGGAGTGCGGGCCGTCGGGACGGCGCCAGTCGGCGCCCTCCACCTGCCGCCACCAGGGCGCGGCCGCCACACCCCGGGTCGGCGGGAAGTCGTCCGGGAGCCGCCCGGCGAAGACGAACGACCAGCCGATCCGCTCGGCGGAGGTCCGGTACCCGGTGTCGGCGGCGAAGCGCCCGAACTGCGCGGTGGTCACCGTACGGGCGTCGATCCAGAAGGAGTCGACGAACGCCGTGCGCACCGGGCCCTCCCCGTCGGCCGGATAGGACAGCGCGTCCTGACTGCCCATCAGGAAATCGCCGGCGGGGACGGCCACCATGCCCTCCGTCGTCGCCCGGTGGCGGGCGGACGGTACGGGCGCGCCTCGCTCCGCGCCCGTACCGCCGGACGGCGCACAGCAGTTCACTGCGCCCCCATGACGCGACGGTGCAGTCCGCCGTCGAACTCCTCGGAGTGCGCGGCACCCGCGGCCAGGTCGACGCGCACCGTGTGGATGGTCCCGTTGAACTCGTTGTCGAGGACGGGATAGTCCTCGGTCACCGGGGTGCTCAGGTCCACTCCGACGTCGAGCGTCTCGTCGAAGGAGAAGTAGTACGGGATGGTCCGCTCGACGCGTCCGGTCCCGTGCTTCTCGCCGTCGACCAGGAGCGTGGCGGTCCCGCCCTTGCCGAGCCCTCCGCCGTCGTAGTCGAACTCGAGCCGGATCTCGTGCCGTCCCGCCGCCAGGGGCCGGTCGCCGCGCACGGTGTACAGGTTCATGCCGAAGTAGTTGTAGGCGTACGCCGGCCTGCCGTCGCGGAAGTACAGGGTCCAGCCGCCGAACCGTCCGCCCTGCGCGATGATCACGCCCTCGGCCGGCGTCCCCGGAAGGTCGACATGGGCGGTGATGCCGTGGGAGCGGTTCTTGACGTTGGGCGTGGTCTCCTCGGTGAAGCGCCGCATCCCGCCGCGGTAGGTGACCGACGTGCGGTCGCCCAGCAGGTCGATGCGGCCCGCCATCGCCGGGTTCTCCCGCTCGGTGACCCGGTCGTCCAGCGGGAAGACCTGGTACTTCGCCGCCTCGATCAGGAACAGGTCCTGCAACGCCCTCAGTCTGTCCGGCAGTTCGGCGGCGAGGTCGCGGGCCTGGCTCCAGTCCCGGCTCAGGTCGTACAGTTCCCAGACGTCGTCGGCGAATCTCCGGTCCCTGTCCGGCACCATCTCCCAGGGGATGCCGTGCCGGGTGACGGCCATCCAGCCGTCGTGGTAGATACCGCGGTTGCCGCACATCTCGAAGTACTGGGTACGGCGGTGCTCGGGAGCCCCGGCGTCGGCGAGCGTGTGCCGCATGCTCGCGCCCTCGATGGGCTGCTGCGGCACCCCGTCCACGCTGAACGGCGCCGGGATTCCCGCGCAGTCCAGGATCGTCGGCAGGACGTCGATCACGTGCGAGAACTGGTGGCGCAGACCGCCGCGTTCGGCGACGCCGCGCGGCCAGTGCAGGATCATGCCGTCGCGGGTGCCGCCGAAGTGCGAGGCGACCTGCTTGGTCCACTGGTAGGGGGTGTTGAGCGCAAGTGCCCAGCCCGCGGGGGCGATCGGATAGCTGAGCGGGCCGCCGATCTCGTCGATGTGGTCGATCATCTCGTCCGGGTCGTCCACGATGCCGTGGCCCAGCCGGTGTTCGACGATCGTGCCCTCGATGCCGCCCTCGCCCGAGGCGCCGTTGTCGCCCAGGATGTAGAGGATGAGGGTGTTGTCCAGCTCGCCGAGTTCCTGCAGCGCGTCGAGGAACCGGTCCACCTGGACGTCGGCGTGCTCGGTGAATCCGGCGAACGTCTCCATGAACCGGGCCGACAACCGGCGCTGGTTGTCGGTGAGTTCGTCCCAGTGCGGGACGCCCTCCGCCCAGGGGGCGAGTTCCGTCTCCGGCGGTACGACGCCGAGTTCCTTCTGCCGCTCCAGGGTCAGCTCCCGCTGGCGGTCCCAGCCGTGGTCGAAGCGGCCGCGGTACTTCTCCTGCCAGGCGCGGTCCACGTGCAGCGGGGCGTGCGCGGCACCGAGTGCGAGGTAGGTGAAGAAGGGCCGGTCCGGCGTCAGCGTCCGCTGGGTGCGCACCCAGTCGATGGCGTGGTCCACGAGGTCCTCGGACAGGTGGTAGCCGTCCTCGGGCCGGCGGTCCGGCTCGACGGGCGTGGTGCCCTGGTACAGCAACGGGTACCAGTGGTTCATCTCGGCGCCCATGAACCCGTAGAAGGTGTCGAACCCCTCCCCGGTGGGCCAGCGGTCGAACGGGCCCACCGCGCTGATCTCCCGCGGCGGGGTCTGGTGCCACTTGCCGAAGGCGGCCGTGCTGTAGCCGTTGCCCTGGAGGATCTGGGCCATGGTGGCCGCGCTGCGCGGCCGGAAGCCGTTGTACCCGGGGGCCGCCGTGGTCATCTCCGTGGTGCCGCCCATGCCGACGGAGTGGTGGTTGCGTCCGGTCAGCAGGGCCTGCCGGGTGGGCGAGCACAGGGCCGTCACATGGAAGCGGGTGTAGCGCAGTCCCTCGCCGGCCAGCCGCTCCGCCGCCGGCATCTCGCACGGGCCGCCGAACGCGCTGGAGGTACCGAAGCCGAGGTCGTCGACGAGCACGATCACCACGTTCGGAGCGTTCTCGGGCGGTGGCACCGGGCCGATCGGCGTGAAGGGGACCGCCTGGTCGTGGACGTCCATCGCGGTGGCCGGCTGCCGGTGCGCATCGGGTCGCGGAAGGACATGCCGGCCGGCGTCGAATTCACTCATGTGCTCCTCCTCTGGGGTGCAAGAAACGTGGCATTTCGTGCCGTGCACGGTCAACGAGGAGGTCAGGGGCGGGCTGGACGCATTATGAATACGGCCGGTAGAAGACGTCTATGTCTCCGGGGAGAAGCGACTCATAAAGCGGGGAGGAGGGATTCCCTGCCGTCATGAGCGCAATAGAGATACGGAGATGAAGGCGAAGAACTTTTGATGGTGAGCGATAGAAGGCGTCTATCGCTTGCCCTGCGCCGGCACCGCTCCCGTCTGCTGCTCCGACATCTCGCGGGCCACGTCGATGAACGCCTGGGCGGCGGGTGAGAGGGGCCCGCCCCGCCACAGCAGCCAGACCGGCCGGATCAGCCTAGGCCGGGTGGGGAGCGCCACCGCTCCACGCCGGGCCGCGTCCTCGGCGAGCGAGCGCGGCAGGAGCGTCGCGCCCGCGCCGGCCAGCACCAGCGGAACGACGGCCGCCTGGTGCACGGTGTCCACCGCGATGCGCGGGCTCCTGCCCTGCCCGCCGAGCGCCTCGTCCATCAGCGCCCGGGTCGCGGTCCCGGGAGCGGTCGCCACCAGGTCCAGCTGGGCGACCTCACTGAGCGCCACCGGTCCCACCTGCGGGAAGCGCTCGGAGCGCGGCACCACCACGAGGACCTCCTGGCGGCACAGCTCCAGGGACTCGACGGCCTTGCCGCGCGATCTCACGTCGGTCAGCCCCAGCTCGCACTCGCCGGTGCGCACCACGTCCGCGACGGCGGCCGCGTCGGAGGGTTCCACGATCACGATGTCGATCGCGGGATTCCGGCTCCGGAAGTCCCCGGTCAGCCCGGCCAGCGGGTCCGCCGCCAGCGTCGTCGGCGCGACGATGTCGAGCCTGCCGCCCTCCAGCCCGGCGATGGTGCGCACCACCGACCGGGCCGTCTCCAGGTCCCGCATGATCTGCCGGGCCGGCTCCACGAACGCCTCGCCCGCCGACGTCAGCGCCACACCCCGGCCGAGCCGGTGGAAGAGTGCGGTGCCGAGCTCCCGTTCCAGCAGCCGGATCGCGTGCGACAGGGACGGCTGCGCCACGTGCAGGCTGTGGGCGGCGCTGGTGAAGCTGCGGTGCGCGGCTACGGCGAGGAAGTATTCGACCTGGCGGCGTTCCATAGAAAGGTTCTATCGCTATGCGCAGGTGTCCCGCCATCCCCGGCCGCGCACCGCAGTCGCAGCGCGGGGCGTCCGTCAGGGCGCCATGTCCTCCAGGCTCCGCCCGCTGGTCTCCTCCGCCCCGGCCGCGGCCGTCAGCGAGCCGGCCAGGGCCACCGCCGCCAGCGTCACGAAGACCGTGCCGATCGCGCCGCCCGCGTAGACCGCGCCCACCACGATCGGTCCGAGGATGATGCCGAGGCGGTTCATGGCCCCGCCCATGCTGGCGCCGAGCGCCCGGATCCGGGTCGGGAAGAGTTCCGGAGTGTAGAGGTAGAGGCAGATGTTGCAGCCGAAGAGGAAGACCGCGGACAGGGACGTCCAGACCAGGACGCCGACGGCGGTGCCCGTGGCCGACAGCCCGAGGACGAGCAGGCACAGGGCCGCGGCGCCGAAGCACCAGATGACGGTCGGGCGGCGGCCGACCCGGTCGACGGTGAGGGCGACGGCCAGACAGCCCAGCAGACCCGCGCAGCTCGTCACGGTCGAGTAGAGGAGCGCCGTCGACAGGTCGAGGTGGAAGTGCGACCCGTAGATCGTCGGCAGCCAGGACGTGATGCCGTAGTTGACGAAGTAGCCGGTGAACCAGAGCAGGCCGACGACGATCATGCGCTTGCGGTAGCGGCCGCCGAGCAGTTCGCGCAGACCGCCCCTGCCCTGCGGAGGCAGGACGGACGGTGCCGGCTCCGGGGCGGGCAGCGGGGCACCCGTGATCTTCTCGACCTTGGCCTCGATCGACGCCATCGTGGCGAGCGCCTGCTCGTGCCGGCCGTGGTCCGCGAGCCAGCGCGGTGACTCGGGGACGTAGCGCACGACGGCGAGGCACAGGACGGCGGGGAGGGCCGCGAGGCCGAACATCCAGCGCCAGCCGAGCAGCGGCACCAGCCAGTAGGCGACGAGCGCGCCCGCGGTGAGGCCCGCCGGGAAGACCAGTTCGAACAGGAGCACGAAGCGGCCGCGCTGGTGGGCCCGGGTGATCTCGGCGATGAAGGTGGCGGCGATGGGCACCTCGCCGCCGATGGCCATGCCCTGCACGAAGCGGATCGCCATGAACGGTTCGGGCGAGGTGCACAGCGTCAGCAGCAGATTGCACATGCTGGCCAGCGCGATGCAGCCCGCGATCACCTTGACGCGGCCGACCCGGTCGGCGAGCCGGCCCGACACCAGCGCGCCGACGAGCATGCCGACCGAGCCGACGGTCATCAGCGCGGTGGTGCGGCCGGTGTCCAGGTTCCACTCGGTGCGCAGCTGGGGGAGTGCGTACGCGATCAGGAGCTGGTCGAAGGCCTCGAAGAAGGTGGCGGTGCCGACGATGAGCCGGACCATCACCTGCCAGCGGCACAGGGGCAGGCGCTCGAAGCGGGCGCCGATGTCGGCCGCGAGCGCCGGTGCGTCGCCCGGTCGCTCCGCGGCGGCGCGATGTGCGTCGATCGTCATGGATGGCCTCCGGATCCGTACGGCGGTTGGGGACGGGACCGCACGGGAGGGTTCGGGCCGCGACGGTACGACGGTAGCCGGGTACCGGGCGGCTGTGAGGGCGGGGACGGGGGCGGCGGGCCGGGAGGGAGGGCCGTGCGGGCTGCGCCGTCGCCCCCATGTTTGTAGGCGCTGAACATCTCAGCGCTTAAAGTTCTACCTGTACTCCTCCGAGGTTAGGCAAGCCTTAGCCCTGACCTCGTGAAAATTTCCCAGGCGGTACCCCCTTGCGGCCGAAATAGTTAAGCACTTAGATTTCTAGTGCTTCGACACCGCGATCGGGCTGTGTGCCCGGTGCGTGCGGAGGTTCCCGTACCGCCCCCATCCGGAGGTCTTCATGCCGCGCATCCCCGCCGACGAGATCCTCATCGCGGGCCACTGGCGTCGCGGTCGCGGCCTGCCCATCCACACCGTGAACCCGGCCGACGGCACGGTCCTGACCACCGTCCACGCCGCCTCGGTCGAGGACGTGACGGAGGCCGCGCAGGCCGCGGCCGAGGCCGCCGCCGCTCCGGAGTGGCGCGACCTCGCGCCCCATCGGCGGGCCCGCGTCCTGTACAGGATCGGCGACGCCATCGAGGAGCACGCAGAGGAACTGTCCGCGCTCCAGACCGCCGACACCGGCAAGACGCTCGGTGAGACCCGCGCCCTCGCGCTGAGCGCCGCCGGGACCTTCCGGTACACGGCGGCGGCGCTGGAGACCGCGGAGGACGCGCTGACACCGTCCCGCGGCCCGTACGTGACGATGAGCGTGTACGAGCCGATCGGCGTCGTCGGCGCGATCAATCCGTGGAACTCGCCGATCGCCTCCGACGCGCAGAAGGCCGCACCCGCCCTGGCCGCCGGGAACGCCGTCCTGCTCAAGCCCGCGGAGTGGACACCGCTGGTCTCCCTCGCCTTCGGCCGCATCGTCCATCGGGTGCTCGCCGAGGCAGGACTGCCGACCGCGCTGCTGGCCGTGCTGCCGGGCAAGGGCGGCATCGTGGGCGACGCAATCGTCAGACACCCGCTCGTCGGCCGGATCGGCTTCACCGGCGGTACCGGCACCGGACGCGGCATCGCGCACGCGGCGGCCGAGAAACTCATCCCCGCCTCGCTCGAACTCGGCGGCAAGTCACCGACGATCGTCCGCGAGGACGCGGATGTCGAACAGGCCCTCGCGGGCGTGATGTTCGGGATCTTCTCCTCCAGCGGCCAGTCCTGCATCGCCGGATCGCGCCTGTTCGTGCATTCCTCCCTCTACGACTCCTTCGTCGGCGAACTCGTCGAGCGCGTGAGGAAGTTGAGGGTCGGAGCCGGTACTTCTCCCGACACGCAGGTGGCGCCGCTCGTGCACCACGAGCACCGCGACGCGGTCGCCGCCCACGTCGACCTCGCCCGTGAGGAGGGCGGCCGGGTGTTGTGCGGCGGCGCCGCGCCCGAGGGCGAGCGGTACGCGAAGGGGGCGTACTACCTGCCGACCGTCATCGACGGACTTCCGAACTCGGCACGCACCTGCCAGGAGGAGATCTTCGGCCCCGTGCTCGTCGCGCTCCGCTACGACGACGAGGACGAACTCGTCGCCCAGGCCAACGACTCCGACTTCGGGCTGGCCTGCGGCATCTGGACCCGGGACGCGCGCGCCGCCTGGCGGCTCGGGCGGCGGATCGAGGCCGGGACCGTCTGGATCAACACGTACAAGCAGTTCTCCATCTCCACCCCCTTCGCCGGGATGAAGGACTCCGGACTCGGCACCGAGAAGGGCCGCGACCTCATCCGCGCCTACCAGCGGCAGAAGTCCCTGTACTGGGGCACCGACACCGCACCGCTGCCCTGGGCCAACTGACCCACCTGTCAGGGAGATTGCCACATGAACCACCCCCCGATCGCCCGGCTGCGCGCGCTGCGCTCCGTCGAGCTGCTCACCCCGGACTTCGCCGAGGCCGCCGGCTTCTACGAGGAGGTGTGGGGCCTGGAGGTCGTCGAGGCCGGGCACAGCGCGAGCTGGCTGCGCGGCACCGGCGCGGAGCACCAC
The DNA here is from genome assembly GCF_042800575.1 of Streptomyces sp. NPDC057616. NCBI lineage: Bacteria > Bacillati > Actinomycetota > Actinomycetes > Kitasatosporales > Streptomycetaceae > Streptomyces > Streptomyces sp. NPDC057616. The sequence continues at coordinate 163,284 of NZ_JBHVGU010000016.1, read as the reverse complement.
GCGCTCCAGCTGACCCGCTCCGAGACCATCGGCCTGGGCCGGCTCGCCTTCGCCGTCGGCACCCCCGCCGAGGTCGACGAGGCCGCACGCCGGCTGGAGGCGCGTGGGATCGCCCTCGCCGCCGGGCCCGGCCCCCTCGACCAGGTCGGCGGCGGCTACGGGCTGCGCTTCCACGACCTCGACGGACGACTGATCGAGCTCTCCGCCGACACCTGGGCGGTCGCGGCGCGCGGCCGGGACGAGGCGCTGCCCGTCGGCGTCACGCACGCGGTCCTCAACACCACGGACATCGACGCCGCCGTCGCCTTCTACCGCGAGGTGCTCGGCATGCGCGTCTCGGACTGGTCCGAGCACCAGATGGCCTTCCTGCGCTGCAACGCCGACCACCACTGCATCGCCTTCAACCAGGCGCCGTGGGTCTCGCTGAACCACGTGGCGTACGAGATGAGTTCGCTCGACCACTTCATGCGCGGCCTCGGCCGGCTCAGGCACCACGGGATCACCCCCGAGTGGGGCCCGGGCCGGCACGGTCCCGGCGACAACACCTTCTCCTACTTCACCGACCCGACGGGCCTGGTGTGCGAGTACACCTCCGAGGTCGCGCAGGTCGTCGAGGACGCGTGGATCTGCCGCACCTGGCGGCGGACGCCCGAACTCTCCGACACCTGGGGCACCGCGGGTCCGCCCTCGAAGCTGATCCGCGCCCACATGGCGGGCACGCCCGACGGCAGCCCCGTCGTCCCGCCCGTCGACGCCGAAGGAGTCGCAGCATGAGCAGGGTTCGCAAGGTCGGCCTCATCGGCTGGGGAGCCATCGGCAGGGTCGTCGGCACCGCGATCGCCGCCGGAGACGTACCCGGCGCCGAGCTGGCCGCCGTGATCGACAACCGGCCTCTCGGGGACACGGCCCCCGCACCGCAGATGACCGTCGAACAGGCACTGGAACACTGTGACTTGATGGTCGAGGCCGCCGGTCAGGCGGTCGTGCGGGGCTGGGGCGAGACGGTCCTCGCCTCCGGCACCGATCTCCTCGTCGCGTCCACGGGAGCCCTCACCGACGAGGAGCTGTCGAAGAAGCTGCTGGCCACCGGCCCCGGACGGGTGTACTTCACCGGGGGAGCGGTCGGCGGACTCGACCTGCTCCAGGCGGTGCGCGCCATGGGGCCGCTGACCGAGATCAGGCTGACCACCACCAAGCTGCCCTCCACCCTCGAACAGCCCTGGATGGAAGAGGAGTTGCTGACCGCGATGCGCTCGGCGACCGGCCCCGTCGAGGTGATGCGGGGAACCGCGCGCGAGGTACCGGTCAAGTTCCCCAGGTCGACCAACGTCGCCGCTTCCGTGGCGCTCGCGGTCGGGGACCTCGACGCGGTGCGGGTCAGCGTCGTCGCCGATCCGGCGGCCGTGCACACCTCGCACGTCATCGAGGCGAACGGCCCGCAGGGCTCGTACCGCTTCGAGGTGCGCCACCGGCCGGACGCCGCCAACCCGGCCACCAGCCAGGTCGTTCCGTACGCGGTGCTGCGCTCCCTCGCGGCCCTCGCCGGACGCTCGGGACAGATCCTGTGACCGCGTACGACATCGCCGGACTCCACCTGGAGCAGGCGGGCACCCACGGCCCGCTCGTGCTGTGCCTGCACGGCATCGGCTCGTCCTCCGCCGCCTTCGCGCCCCAACTCCAGGCGCTCGAGCGGGACTTCCGCGTGCTCGCCTGGGACGCCCCGGGCTACGCCAAGTCGGCTGATCCCGAGCGGGAGTTGAGCCTGGACGACTTCGCCGACACCGCCGCCGCGGTCATCCGGGCGCACGGCGGCCGGGCCCACGTCCTAGGCGTCTCCTGGGGCGGCGTGATCGCGCTGCGGCTCGCCACCCGCCACCCGGACCTCGTCGCCTCGCTCACCGTCGCCGACTCCACACCCGGCTCCGGGACCAGTCCCGAGAAAGCCGCGGGGATGCGCGCCCGCGTCCCCGAACTCGCCCGGCTCGGGGCGCGCGCCTTCGCCGAACAGCGGGGCCCCCGCCTGGTCTCCCGGCAGGCGCCGTACGACCTCGTGCAGCGCGTCGTCGAGACCATGGCCGGCGCGGTCCGCCTGCCCGGCTACGGGCACGCGGCCGAGTCCATGGCCACCACCGACCTGCGTGGCGAACTCGGCCGGGTCACCGCGCCCACCCTCGTCCTGTGCGGCGACCAGGACCGTGTCACCGGTCCCGAAGCCTCACAGGTCCTGGCCGGCGGTCTGCGCAAGACCGCCTACGTGATCGTCAAGGACGCCGGTCACCTGGCCAACCAGGAACAGCCCCGGCGCTTCAACGCCTGGCTGCTGTCCCACCTGCACATCGTCACCAACTCCCGGACCAGCAAGGGATGACCACCATGCCGATCACCACCACCGAGTACGACAACGGCGGCGACCTCGCCAAGTACACCGACGCCCTCATCGCCACCAAGGACTCCCGCGAGCCCGACTGGGGCACCCTCTCCTTCCAGGAGAAGGCCGGCCCGCAGTACAAGCGCGCGCAGATCCGCTACGTCGGCTCCGGCGCCACCGGCAACCACGAGAACGACAACCGCATCCTCCCCTCCGGCGGCTTCACCTTCTCCAACATGCTGCTGCCGCCCGGCGCCGAGGGCCCGGCCCACACCCACCACGACGTGGAAGAGGCATTCTTCGTCCTGGAGGGACAGGTCCGCGTCGGCGTCCACCGCGGCCCCGACGAGGTGGAGTACCGCACTCTCGGCTACCGCGACATGATCGTGGTGCCGGCCGGGGTGACCCGTTCGCTGAAGAACGAGGGAGACACGGACGCGCTGTTCTGCGTGATCATCGGCACGCAGAAGCCGCAGGTGCCGACCTACCCCGAGTACTCGCCGCTGTACGGCATCACTCGTGACTGAAACGCGGCGGACCGTCGTCGTCACCGGTGCGGGCCGTGGCCTGGGGGAGGCCATGGCCCGCCGGGCCGGCGCGGACGGCTACCGGGTCGTCGTCGCCGAGCTGAACGAGGAGTGGGGCCGGCGGACGGCTCAGACCGTGCAAGAAGCGGGCGGCGAGGCGGAGTTCGTACCCCTGGACGTCGCCGACCCGGCCTCGGTCGAGGCCCTCGCCGCCCGGCTGGCACCCCGGGGGCCCGTTCACGGACTGGTCAACAACGCGGCGCTCGCCAACGGCGTGGGCGGCCGGTACTTCCAGGACATCGACGTCGACGTGTGGGACCGGCTGATGGCGGTCAACGCACGTGGACCCTGGCTCGTCGCCAAGCACCTGCTCCCGCTGATGGCGCGCCCCGGCCGCATCGTCAACATCGCCTCGGACGCGGCCCTTTACGGCTCTCCCCGGCTCGCCCACTACATCGCCTCGAAGGGCGCCGTCATCGCGCTGACCCGCGCGATGGCCCGTGAACTGGGCGCCCGGGACATCACGGTCAACGCAGTGGCGCCGGGCCTGACGGAGGTCGAGGCGACCGAGACGCTCCCCGCCGAACGACACGCGCTGTACGCGCACAACCGGGCCGTCCCAAGGCCCCAGCAGGCCGAGGACCTGGTCGGGACGGTGTCGTTCCTCCTCGGCCCCGACTCGGGCTACCTGACCGGCCAAGTGATCGCCGTCAACGGCGGCTTCACGATGCACTGATCCCCTTCTGCAAGGAGTTCCCATGGACCTCGGCCTCGCCGACCGCACCGTACTGGTCACCGGCGGCAGTTCGGGTGTCGGCCTGGCCACGGTCCGGGCCCTGCTCGACGAGGGCGCCAACGTCGCCACCTGCGGCCGCGACGCCGACCGGCTCGCCAGGGCGGCCGCGCACCTCGGTGCCGGCTCCGACCGGCTCTTCCGCGGCGTGTGCGACGTACGCGACGCGGACGCCGTGCGCGACTTCGTCGGGCGCGCCGCCGCGCACTTCGGCGGGCGTCTCGACGCACTCGTCAACAACGCGGGCCAGTCCCGTATGAAGCCGCTCGACGAGACGACCGCCGAGGACTGGCGGGACGAACTCGAGCTGAAGTTCGCGGGCGTCCTCAACCCCCTTGCCGCCGCCCGCCCTTACCTGCGTGCCTCGGACGCCGCCGCGATCGTCAACGTCAACGCCGTCCTCGCCAAGCAGCCCGAGACCCGGCTGATCACGACGAGCGCGGCACGCGCCGGCATCCTCAACCTCTCCAAGTCCCTCGCCACCGAGCTCGCGGGCGACGGCATCCGCGTCAACTCCGTCTGCCTCGGCCTCATCGACACCGGCCAGTGGACCCGCCGCCACGCGGCCGCCGGCAGCGGCCTCCCCTACGAGGAGTGGCAGGCGGAACTCGCCGCCGACCGGGGCGTCGCGCTCGGGCGGCTCGGCCGCGCCGAGGAGGTCGCCTACGCGATCGTCACCCTGCTGTCGCCGCGCGCCTCGTACATCACCGGAACCAGCATCGACGTCTGCGGCGGAGTCGGCCGCGGCATCCTCTGAGGAGCCCTCCATGACCCCTGTGACCCACCGCAACGGAGGCGAACTCCTCGCCGCCCACCTCACCTCCCTGGGCATCGACGCCGTCTTCGGCATCGTCTCCGTGCACAACCTCCCGCTGGTGGAGGCGATCGAGGCCGACCCCGGTCTGCGCTTCGTCCCGGTGCGCCACGAGGCCACCGCCGTGAACGCCGCCGACGCCTACGGCCGTGCGCGCGGCAGCATCGGCTGCGCGCTCACCTCCACCGGTACGGGCGCCGGCAACGCGGCCGGCTCCCTCGTCGAGGCGCTGTCCTCGGGCACGGCCGTGCTGCACGTCACCGGACAGGTCGAGTCCGCCCGTCTCGGCAGCGGTCGGGGCTTCATCCACGAGACGAAGGACCAGCTCGGGATGCTCACCGCGGTGTCGAAGTACGCCGCGACGGTCACCTCCACCCGGGACGCCGGGCGCATCCTGCGCGAGGCGTCCGTCGCCGCCCTCACCGCACCCGGCGGGCCCGCGAGCGTCGAGTGGCCCATCGACCTGCAGTACGCGGCCCAGGAGGACGACGGCTCGGCGGTCACGGCCGCCGAGGCCCCCGTGCCCGACGCCGCCGAACTCGCCGCAGCGTGCGAACTGTTGGGCTCCGCCCGGCGACCGCTGGTCTGGGCGGGCGGCGGCGCGAACACCGCACGCGCCGAACTCCTGGCACTCGTGGAGGCGACCGGCGCCGGCCTGCTGACGTCCAACTCCGGGCGCGGTTCCGTGCCCGAGGATCATCCGCAGGTCATCGGCAACTTCGCCACCACCCCCGCCGGCCGCGCGCTGCTGAAGGACGCCGACGTCCTCGTCACCGTCGGCACCCATTTCCGTTCCAACGAGACCGCCGACTACGGACTCGAACTGCCCGCCGCGCACCTCCAGATCGACATCGAATCCGCCGCCCTCGGCCGCGTGTACCCGGCCCGGCACGCCCTGCACGGTGCCGCGGCCGCCGTACTGCCGTGGCTCACGGAGGCGGCCAGGCGCGCGGACGCCGGCTGGACGGCCCGGGTCCGCGGCGTCCGCGACGAGGTGCGCGCCACGCTGCACGACAACATCGGCCCCCAGGCCGCCATCTGCGACGCCCTCGCCGAGGCGCTGCCGCCCGGCACGGTCGTCGCCCGCGACGTCACCATCCCCTCCTCCTCCTGGGGCAACCGCCTTCTGCCGATGCACGATCCGCGTGCCAACGTCTTCCCGCGCGGCGGCGGCATCGGCCAGGGCCTGGGCATGGGCATCGGCGCGGCCGTCGCCCACCCCGACCGTCCGACCGTGGTCATCGCCGGCGACGGCGGCCTCGCGGTCCACCTCGGCGAACTGCTGACGCTGGCGCAGGAACGGCCGCGCCTGACGCTCGTCGTCTTCAACGACGGCGGCTACGGCGTGCTGCGCAACATGCAGGACAAGTACAGCGAACGCCGCTCCGGCGTCGACCTGTTCACCCCGGACTTCGCCCGGCTGGCCGCCGCCTGCGGGCTGTCGTACGCGCGCATCGCCGACGCGGCCGACGCCGGGGCCGTCATCACGGCCGCCGTCGCGGCCGAGGGGCCCACGCTCGTCGAGGTGGACCTCGCCGCGCTCGGCCCGATGAAGAACCCGTTCACCCCGCCCGTGAAGATCCCCACCGCGTAGAGGAGGCCACGACCATGAGCACCACCGAAGAGCAGGAGCTCGACCTCCTGGTCCACCGCATGACCTGGGAGGCGGAGGGCGTCCTCTCCGTCGAGCTGACCCACCCCGACGGCAAGCCGCTGCCCGCGTGGACGCCCGGCGCGCACCTGGACCTGCACGTCGGCGGCCAGGTGCGCCAGTACAGCCTGTGCGGCGAACCGGCCGACACCGGCGTGTACCGGCTCGGCATCCTCGACGAGCCGACCTCGCGCGGCGGTTCGCGCCACGTCCACCACAAGCTGCGGCCCGGCCACACTGTGCGGGTGGCCGGGCCGCGCAACCACTTCGCGCTGGAACCCGCCGCGTCATACGTCTTCATCGCCGGTGGCATCGGCATCACCCCCATCCTGGCGATGACCCGGCAGGCCCAACGCGACGGCATTCCCTACCGGTTGGTGCACGGCGGGCGCTCGCGCGCGTCGATGGCGTTCGGCGCCGAACTCGCCGCGCTGACCGGCGGCGACGTGACGCTCGTCCCGCAGGACGAACAGGGCCACATCGACCTGGCGGGAGCCCTCGCGAACCTGCCCGCCGACGCCCTGGTGTACTGCTGCGGTCCGGAGCCGCTGCTGACGGCGGTCGAAGCGGCCGTACCCGGGGGGCAGTTGAGGATCGAGCGGTTCGCCGCCCCGGTCGTCGAGCGCGGTGACGACGACAGCGCCTTCGAGGTCGAGTGCCGCACCTCCGGCGTGACGCTGAACGTCGGCGCCGGCACCTCCATCCTGGAGGCCGCCGAGAACGCCGGGCTGAACGTCAACTCCTCCTGCCGCGACGGCATCTGCGGCTCCTGCGAGACCCGCGTCCTGGCCGGCGCCCCCGACCACCGCGACTTCCTGCTCTCCGAGGCCGAGCACGCGGCCGGCGAGACGATGATGATCTGCGTCTCGCGCTGCGCCTCGGACCGCCTCGTCCTGGACCTCTGACCGCCCCAAGCCCTGCATCCGAAACCGGTCCTGCCCTGGACCTCTGCCCCCGCACCCCGAACTCGCCCAGCCCTGGACCTCTTGAGACCCGCACGGAGACCCGATGCCAGAGACCTGGCCCCACCTGCACCCCCACCAGACCCGCGACCACGAGCCCTCACCGTACGAGCTGAGGCTCGCGCGCACCCTCGAGGACATCTTCACCAAGGACGGGCACGAGCTGACCGACGTGATCGACGGCCTCAACTCCCGCCGGCTGCACACGCCCACGGGCGAGCCCTGGACCGAGGAGTCCTTCCGCGCCGAGATGCACCGCCTGGGAGCCTGACATGACGCTTTCCGCCCACGCCACCGCCGAGCACATCTACGCCCACGGCCTGCGCAACCAGTGGCACCCCGTCGTGCCCTCCCGCTTCGTCGCACCGGGCGGCCTGCGCAAGGTGACCGCCCTCGGCGAGAACTGGCTGCTCTTCCGCAGGTCCGACGGCAGCCTCTCGATGCTCGCCGACCGCTGCCCGCACCGCGGCGCCCCGCTCTCCCTCGGCAAACACCTCGGCGACCGGATCGCCTGCTGGTACCACGGCGTCGAGGTCGACGGCACCGGCACGGTCACCTCCGTGCCCGGCCTGCCCGGCTGCAACCTGGAGGGCAAGACCCTCGTCACCTCGCTGCCCGTGCGCGAGGTCGGCGGCGCGATCCTCGCCTACTTCGGTGACGAGGAGCACCCCGAGCCGGTCGACCTCACCGTCCCCGGCCCGCTGGCCGACCACGACATCGACGCCTTCCTCTGCTACGCCGAGTGGAACGTGCCGTGGCGGTTCGCCATGGAGAACCTGCTCGACCCGATGCACGGCGCGTTTCTGCACAACGAGTCCCACACGATGTTCGCCGGCGACACGACGGCGAAGTTCCGCATCCGGGAGACCGACCGCGGCTACTTCTTCGAGAAGACCGACCAGCGCGGCGTCAACTTCGACTGGGTCGAGATGTGCCGGACGGGCGTCGACTGGGTCGACCTGTCCATTCCGTACCCGCCGTCCGCAGGACCCGGCGGCGCCTTCGGCATCGTCGGCATGGCCTGCCCGGTGGACGCCGGCCGCACGGGCGTGTTCTTCTGGCGCTACCGCAAGGTGCGGGACTGGCAGCGCGACACCTGGCGCTTCCTCTACAAGACCCTGATCGAGGCCCGCCACTGGGAGGTCCTGGAGCAGGACCGGATCATGCTCGAAGGCATGCCGCAGGACGCCGACCAGCGCGAGAACCTCTACCAGCACGACCTCGGCATCGTCCGGCTGCGCCGTCTCTACCAGGCGCAGGCCAAGGAACAGGCCATGGAGCAGGCCAAGGTATAAGCGAGCGCACGGTCGCGCCCGGGTCAGGCGGGACCCGGGCCGACCTCCACGGAGTCGTCGGACTCCACGATCGAACGCTCCAACTTGGAGAGCAGACCGGCCAGTTGACGGCGCTCGGCGGGCGAGAGCCCGCCGAGCATCCGGCGTTCGTTCTCCAGGTGCGCGGCGAACACCTCGTCCACCTTCCGCAGACCGGCGTCGGTCAGCCGTGAGTACACCACCCGCCGGTCCTCGGCGTCCCGCTCCCGCACCAGCAGGCCGTCCTTCTCCAGCCGGTCCAGGCGCAGGGTCACCCCCGCCGAGGAGATCAGCCCCGACGCGGCGAGCTGCCCGGCGGTCAGCCGGTACGGCGCGCCGGCCCGGCGCAGCGCCGTGAGTACGTCGAAGCCGGCGACCGACAGCCCCTGCGCGTCGAGCTGCGACGTCATCCGCGACTGGTACTGCAGATACGAGCGGTGCATCCGGGCCAGCACCTCGAGCGGTGAGGTGTCGAGCTCGGGCCTCTCGCGCGCCCAGTCGTCGACGATCCCCGAAACGGCGTCCGGCCGCTTCGCCGCCCTGCGCTGCGCCATGTCATCCCCTCGCGGCATGTATGTGGTGTTGAAATCTTAGCCCTAAGGGAAAGCACGCCCTCGCTCACCGCCGTGTCCGTCCGTGGCCTGCGGCGGACTACGGCATCTGGCATCTGAAAAACAGATCACCTGCAGCGAAAACATCTGTTGGACAGAACCAACGGCCCGCCCGAGGATTTCTCACGCGGCAGCCCGGTCGATGCGACACCGGGATCGACTGCCGCCTGAGTGGAGGGCGAAATGCCGAGTGAAGAGTCCGAAGTAGTCGTCGTCGGGGCGGGCCAGGCCGGCGTGGCGATGAGCGAGCACCTGGGTGCCCACGGCATACCGCACGTCGTCCTCGAACGGCACCGCATCGCCGAGCGATGGCGCTCGGAGCGGTGGGACTCCCTGGTCGCGAACGGCCCCGCGTGGCACGACCGCTTCCCCGGGCTGGAGTTCCCCGACACGGCACCCGACGCCTTCGCCTCGAAGGAGGAGGTCGCCGACTACTTCGTCGCGTACGCGGAGAAGATCGATGCCCCGATCCGGTGCGGCGTCGAGGTCACCTCGGTGCGCAGGCACACCCACCGGCCCGGCTTCCGGGTCGAGACGTCGGACGGCACCATCGACGCCCGCTTCGTCGTGGCCGCGACCGGACCCTTCCAGCGGCCCGTGATCCCGCCCGTCGTCCCGGACGGCGCCGTCCCCGTGCAGATCCACTCCAGCGGCTACCGCAACCCGGAACAGCTGCCCGAGGGCGCGGTCCTGGTGGTCGGCGCCGGCTCCTCCGGGGTGCAGATCGCCGACGAGCTGTGCCGCTCCGGCCGCCGGGTCTTCTTGTCCGTAGGGCCGCACGACCGTCCGCCGCGCGAGTACCGCGGACGCGACTTCTGCTGGTGGCTCGGCGTACTCGGGCTCTGGGACCTGGAGACGCCTCCGCAGGGCGCCGAGCACGTCACCATCGCGGTCAGCGGCGCCCGCGGCGGCCACACCGTGGACTTCCGCGCCCTGGCCGCCGACGGCATCGAACTCGTCGGCATGACGCGGTCGTACGAGGACGGCGTGCTGCGTTTCGCGCCGGACCTCGCCGCCAACATCGCGCTCGGCGACGGCAAGTACCTCGCGCTGCTGCGCGCGGCCGACGCGTACGTCGAGCGCAACGGGCTGGCCTTCCCCGAGGAGCCCGAGGCCCACGTGCTCGGGCCGGACCCGGACTGCGTGACCGACCCCCGCCTGGAGCTCGACCTGGCCGCGGCCGGCGTCACCTCGATCGTCTGGGCGACCGGCTTCGCGACCGACTACTCCTGGCTGGAGGTCGACGCGTTCGGCGAGAACGGCCGGCCGGACCAGCGGCGCGGCGTGTCCCGCGAGCCCGGCGTCTACTTCCTCGGCCTGCCGTGGCTGTCCCGGCGCGGTTCGAGCTTCATCTGGGGCGTCTGGCACGACGCCCGCTACGTCGCCGACCACATCACCATCCAGCGGGGCTACCTCGCGCACGGCACCACCGACCGGCCCGGCCTGACGCCGGCGTCCGGGAACAACTGAGGAGCGGACGATGACCTCCCCGAGCCAGGGCCGCCAGGCGAAGGCCCCGATCGTCGCCGGCGGGCACACCCGGATCCGGCCCTTCAACACCCGCGACACCTATCCCGAGCAGAACCTCGACAACGACCTCTGCCAGGCCGTCGTCGCGGGCGACACCGTCTACGTCCGCGGCCAGATCGGCCAGGACCTCGACACCAGCGAGTCGGTGGGCATCGCAGACGCCGAAGCGCAGGCCGAGCAGGCGATGGCCAACATCAAGATGCTGCTCGAGGAGGCGGGCAGCCGCATGGAGCACCTGGTCAAGCTGACGATCTATCTGGTCGACCCGCGCTACCGCGAGGCGGTCTACCGCACGGTGGGCCGCTGGACCAAGGGCGTGCACCCCATCTCCACCGGCCTGGTCGTCTCCGCCCTCGCCCGCCCGGAGTGGCTGTGCGAGATCGACGCGATCGCGGTGATCCCCCAGGAGGCGCGGTCGTGACGTTCTCCCTCGTGGTCCGCGACGGCGGGCGGTTCGGCCTCGTGGTCAGCTCGTCGAGCCCCGCGGTCGCCGCACGCTGCGCCCACCTGCGCCCCGGAGTCGGCGCCGCCGCCTCGCAGAACATCACCGACCCCACCCTCGGCGCCCGGTTGCTCGACCGGCTCGCCGAACACGGCGACGCAGAGCGGGCGTTGGCGGACGTCGTCGGCGCGGCCGGCACCAAGGAGACCGTCGAGCACCGGCAGTTGACGGTCCTCGGCCGTACCGGTCCGGGCTTCGCCTTCAGCGGCGCGCAGACACTCGGCACGCACGCCTCCGCCACCGCGGACGGCGCGGTCGCGGCCGGCAACATGCTGGCCGGCGAGCACATCCCCGGCGTGCTCCTGGACGCCTACGCCTCGGCCACCGGAGAACTGGAGGAGCGGCTGGTCGCCGCCCTGCGCGCCGCGGTCGCGGCCGGCGGCGAGGAGGGCCCGGTGCACTCCGCCGGCCTGGCGGTCGTCGCCGACGTCGGCTGGCGCGTGACCGATCTGCGCGTGGACTGGGCCGGCGATCCCGTCGACCGCCTCGCCGACCTCCTCGCCGTATGGCTGCCGCAGCGGGACGACTACGTGCGGCGCGGTCTCGATCCGGCGTCCGCACCCTCCTACGGCGTTCCGGGCGATCCTCGATGACGGCGCTGAAGGAGGCCGCCCGGCGCGAGATAGGCCGGCACGCCGAGGACCTGATCGCCCTGTCCGAGCGGCTGCACGCCGACCCCGAGACGGCCTGGGAGGAACACCGGGCCGCCGCTGCCGTACCGGAGTTGCTCGACCGCGCCGGATTCGACGTGACCTCCTCCTACCTGGCCCTGGAGACGGCGTTCCACGCCCGGTTCGGCAGCGGGCCCACGCGCATCGCGCTGTGCGCCGAGTACGACGCGCTGCCGGGGCTCGGCCACGCCTGCGGGCACAACCTCATCGCGGCGAGCTCGGTCGGCGCCGCGCTCGGGCTGGCCGCCGTCGCCGACGACGCGGGCCTCACCGTCGAGGTCTACGGCACCCCCGCCGAGGAGGGCGGCGGCGGCAAGATCGAGCTGCTGGACCGTGGCGCCTTCGCCGGGGTGGACCTGGCCATGATGGTCCACCCGGCACCGGTCGACGTCGCCGAGGCCCGTCCCTTCGCGGTCAGCCACTCGAAGATCTCCTACACCGGGAAGTCCGCGCACGCCGCCGCCTACCCCGAGGCGGGGATCAACGCGGCCGACGCCTTCACGGTGGCGCAGGTCGCCATCGGGCTGCTGCGTCAGCAACTGCCGGACTCCGCACGGGTGCACGGCGTCGTGACCCACGCCGGCGACGCACCCAACGCGATCCCCGAGCGCTCGACCGGACGCTGGTACGTGCGGGCGGAGACGCTCGCCGAACTGGCCGACCTGCAACCCCGTGTCATGCGGGCCTTCGAGGCGGGCGCCCTGGCCACCGGCTGCGCGCTGGAGATCGAGGCGGAGAGCAGGCCGTACGCCGAATTCCGCACGGACGAGACCGCCTTGGGCCACTACCGGGCCAACGCCCTCGCCCTGGGCCGCGAGTTCGCGCCGCCCGGCCAGGCCGCCCGGATGAACCGGGCGTCCACCGACATGGGCAACGTCTCGCAGGTCGTGCCGGCCATCCACCCCTACATCGGCATCGGCTCGCTGCCCGCCACGAACCACCAGCACGAGTTCGCGGCGTTCTGCGTGGGCGGCGAGGCCCAACGGGCCCTGCTCGACGGGGCGATCGCACTGGCGTGGACCGGCGCGGACCGTGGCACGGCGGCGGCCGGGGGAGGTGCGGCGTGAGCACGAGCACCGGCCCGGGCAGCGCCGGTACCTCCGGCGCGCACCGCACGGAGCACGACATGCTCGGCGGCGTCGCCGTACCGGCGGCGGCCTACTACGGCGCGCACGCCGCCCGGGCGGTGGTGAACTTCCCCCTCACCGGCGAGACCGTCGCGACCCGGCCGCATCTGATCGTCGCGCTGGCCGCGGTGAAGCACGCCGCGGCCCTGGCGAACGCCGAACTCGGCGCCCTGGACGGGCCGCTGGCAAGCGCGATCGCCGACGCCTGCACGGAGATCCGCGACGGGGCGCTGCACGAGCAGTTCGTCGTCGACCTCATCCAGGGCGGCGCGGGCACATCGACCAACATGAACGCCAACGAGGTGATCGCCAACCGCGCCCTGGAGCTGATCGGGCGCGGCCGAGGGGAGTACTCCGTCCTGCATCCGCTGGACCACGTCAACCTCGGCCAGAGCACCAACGACGTCTACCCGACCGCGGTGAAGCTGGCGCTGGACGCCCACATCGCCCACCTCCTGCACGCCCTGACCGGCCTGCGCGCGGCCTTCGCTGACAAGGCGGCCGAGTTCGCCGACGTACTGAAAACGGGCCGCACCCAGCTGCAGGACGCGGTGCCCATGACGCTGGGCCAGGAGTTCGGCGCGTTCGCCGCCACCCTCGCCGAGGACGAGCAACGCCTCGCGGAGGCACGGCGGTTGCTGCACGAGCTCAACCTCGGTGGCACGGCGATCGGCACCGGCCTGAACGCCCGCCCGGGCTACCGGGAGCGCGCGATGGAGCACCTGCGCCGGCTGACGGGCATCCCGACCCTGGTGTCCTCGCCCGACCTCATCGAGGCCACCCAGGACGTCGGGGTGTTCGTGCAGCTGTCCGGTGTCCTCAAGCGCGTGGCGGTGAAGCTCTCGAAGATCTGCAACGACCTGCGCCTGCTGTCGTCGGGACCGCAGGCCGGCCTCGGCGAGATCAACCTGCCGCCGCGCCAGGCGGGTTCGTCCATCATGCCCGGCAAGGTCAATCCGGTGATCCCCGAAGCGGTCAACCAGATCGCGTTCGAGGTCATCGGCCACGACATGACCGTCACCCTCGCCGCCGAGGGCGGACAGCTCCAGCTCAACGCCTTCGAACCGGTCATCTACCGGAGCCTGGGCGCCGGCCTCGACCACCTCGCGGCGGGCATCGCCGTGCTCACCGAGCACTGTGTGCGCGGCATCACCGCCAACCGGCAGCGGCTCGCCCGGACGGTCGCCGCCTCCACCGGCCTGGTGACCGCGCTAGGCCCCGCGCTCGGCTACGAGACCGCGTGCGCCCTCGCGCTCGAGGCCCACCACACCGGCAGACCCGCGCTCGATCTCGTCCGCGAGCGCGCGCTGCTGACCGAGGCGGAACTACGCGTCCTCACCAGCCCCGCATCACTGACCGGCCGCGCCGCGCCCTGAAGGAAACCGGCGGCACCTTCCCCCCGCTCGTCCAAGGAGGCACGCATGCCCACCTCACCCACCGACGTCACCATCGAGGACAGGGCGACCACCGACGTCGTCGCCCTGCGCAGGAGCGTTGCCGCAGGAGCCGTCGGCGTCTTCGTGCACTGGTTCGACTGGGCCGCCTACGCCTATCTCGCCAGTACGGTCGCGACCGTGTTCTTCCCCTCCGAGGACAGCACCACCGGACTGCTCGCGGTCTTCGGGGTGTTCGCCGTGTCGTTCGGGATCAGGCCCGTCGGAGCCATGGTGTTCGGCCCGCTCGGCGACCGGATCGGCCGCAAGCGCACCCTCACGCTGGTCATCTTCATGATGTCCGGCGCGACCCTGACCATCGGGCTGCTGCCCGGCTACGCCTCGATCGGCGTGGCCGCCCCGGTGCTCCTGGTGGTCCTGCGCCTGGTCCAAGGGTTCGCCGCCGGCGGCGAGTTCGGCAGCGCGGCGAGCTTCCTCGCCGAGAGCGCGCCGCGCCGCCGCCGCGGGTTCGGGGTCAGCTGGCTGGAGGTCGGCTCCCTGCTGGGCTTCCTCGCCGGCTCGTTCGTCTTCCTGCTGCTGTCGACCGGACTGGACGACGGGCAGTTGACGTCCTGGGGCTGGCGCATCCCCTTCCTGGTCGCCGCGCCGCTGGGCGTCATCGGCTTCGTCATCCGCAACAAGATCGAGGACACTCCCGAGTACCGGGCCCTGGAAGCGAGCGACACGCTCCCGCGCAGACCCGTACGGGAGCTGTTCCGATCGAACAGGAAGCAGATGTTCCAGGCCGCGGGCCTGATGACCGCCATGCACGTGCCCTTCTACACGGTCCTCACCTACCTGGTCACCTACGAGACCGACGACCTGGGGCACTCCGCCGACACCGCCGCCCTGCTGTCCACGGTGATCTCCCTGCTCGGGCTGGTCCTGGTCCCGGTGTTCGGTCTGCTCTCCGACCGGGTGGGCCGCAAGCCGGTCTTCGTCGGCGCCACGGGGGCCCTGTTCGTGCTGTCCACCCCCGCCTTCCTCCTCATGCGGACCGGCCTCGCCGGCACCTGGATCGCCGGACTGCTGCTCGGCGTCATCCTCGCGGCGATCCTCGGCACGTACGCGGTCTGGTCGGCGGAGATCTTCCCCACCCGCACCCGGCAGAGCGGGCTGTCCATCGCCTACAACCTCACCGCGGCCCTGTTCGCGGGCACGGTGCCGTATCTGATGACCGTACTCATCTCCGCGACCGGCAGCAGCCTGGTGCCCGGCCCGTATCTGATGCTGGTCGCCGCCGGCGGACTCGTCGCCGCCCTGTCCCTGCGGGAGACGGCCGGCTCCACCCTGCTGCGCCCGGAGGACGTGTCCGAGGCGACGCCCGAGCAGTGACGGCGGCCGCCGCATAAGGTCGGGCACGGACAGGATCATCAGCGGCAAGGGCCAGACATGACGTCACCGGTGGGCTTCACCCTCGTACAGCTGCGCTACTTCCTCGTGGCCGCCGAGTGCGGGTCGATGACGGCGGCGTCGGCCCGGCTGCACATCGCGCAGTCCGCGGTGTCCTCGGCGGTGCACAACCTGGAGCGCGACCTGCGGGTGCAGTTGTTCATCCGCCGCCGGGGCCGCGGACTGGTCCTGACCCCGGCGGGGGAGCGGCTGCAGTACCAGGCCCGCGAACTGCTCGCCCGTGCCCGCGAGGTCGAGGGCGAGGCCCGCGGCAGCGGGGAGACCCTGTCCGGCCCGGTGACCGTCGGCTGCTTCATCACCCTCGCGCCGTACTACCTCCCGGCCCTGTTCAGCGAGTGCACCGAGCGCTACCCGGGCATCGAGATCGACGTCGTCGAGGCCGAGACCGAGCAACTGCTCCAGACGCTGCGCGCGGGCCGCATCGACTTCGCCCTCACCTACGACTTCGGCCTGGACGCCGACCAGGAACTGGACGGCGAGACCATCGCCCGCTTCCCGGCGTACGTCATCGTCCCGGCCGGACACCCGCTGGCGGACCGGGACGGCGTGGAGCTGGCCGAACTGGCCGCCGAACCCCTGGTGCTGCTCGACCTCCCTTACAGCCGCGACTACTTCCGCGCCCTCGTGACGGACACCGGCACCGCACCCGACGTGCGCTACCGCACGCAGAGCTACGAGACCGTGCGGTCGATGGTGGCCAGAGGACTCGGCTACTCGGTCCTCAACCAGCGCCCGGCCACCAGCCAGACCTACGGCGGCGGTGACGTGGTCGAGCTGGAACTGCGGGACGCGCGCCCGCCGCTGGAACTGACCCTCGCCACCGTGGAGGGCGTCACCCAGACCGCCCGCGCCCGGGCCGTCATGGACGTCCTGCGAGAGATCGCGGCCAGGCGCGGCGCGCCGGACTGAACGGGCAGGACGCGAGTCAACTGCCTTTCCATCGCCTACAGTTCGGCGCATCCCGTCACCGCACGCGCATGCGCCCTGAGCAGCCGGCGGATCCGCTCGGGCCGCAGGGCCGAGTTGTGGCTGATGATGTGCAGGCCGTAGCCGTCCTCCAGCGCGACGAGTCCGTGTGCCAGGTCCTGCGCGGTGCCGGCCAGCGTGAACACGCCCGTGGCCGCGCCGACTTCGAGTGCCGTGACGTAGAGGGCGACCTCCCTGGCGAACAGTGACGTCATCAGTTCGGCGTGGCCCGGGCTGCGGCCCGCGCGGCGGTGCAGCTCGTACAGCAGGCCGTGCACGGCGTCGTCCGGCCCGCCGGGCAGGCCGCTGTCCAGCAGGGCCCGCAGCCGCGCGGCGGCGTCGTGCGCGGGCGCCGCGTCGTAGGCCCGCTGCCGCGGGGCGAGATAGTCCTCGACCGCGCCCCGGTGCACCTCCAGCACCAGGTCGTCGAGGTCCGGGTAGTAGTAGAGCACCGAGCCCTGGGAGACGCCCGCCGCATCCGCGATGTCCTTGATGCGCAGGCCCTCCAGGCCCCGTTCCGCGATGGCCCGGCCCGCGGCGGAGACCAGGGCCTCCCTGCGTGCGGTCTGGTTGCGTGGTCTGCCGACGTTGCCCATGGCGGTTAATTCTCTGTTACCGACACCAGATTCTGCAAGAAGTTTCCTGCGGGAGCATTGACGGGCCGTTCGCCTATTGTTTGAATCTCCATTCAAAGAAGTCGGGGTGGACGCGCCCGTCGCAGGGCCGCTCCGCCCGCGGGACGCCCGCCGCATCGAGGCGCCGCCCCCCGCCACGGCCCAGGCCCCCGAGATCCGAGCGGGCACCGGCCCGCCACGTCCCACGACGCAATCGAAGGCCACAGCATGAAGACCTACGCCCACTGGCGGCAGCGCGCCGCCGACCTCGTGCCCCGCACGCGCCTGTTCGTCGACGGCGCCTGGCACGACCCCGCCGACGACCAGTGGTTCCCCACCGTGAACCCCGCGACGGGCAAGACGACCGCCCACGTCGCGGCCGGCTCGCCCGCCGACGTCGACCGTGCCGTGGCCGCCGCCCGCGCCTCCTTCGAGGACGGCCGCTGGTCGCGCGCCGCACCGGCCGAACGCAAGCGGGTCCTGCTGGCACTCGCCCGCCTCGTCGAGGAGCACGCCGAGGAGCTCGCCCTGTGCGACACCCTCGACATGGGCAAGCCCATCGCGGAGTCCTCCGGCACGGACGTCCCCGGCGCGGCCGGCGTCTTCGCCTGGTACGCGGAGGCCGTCGACAAGCTCTACGACGAGATCGCCCCGGCACCGCCCGGCAACCTCGCGCTCGTGCGCCGCGCCGCGCTCGGTGTCGTGGGCGCGGTCGTACCCTGGAACTTCCCGCTGGACATCGCCAGTTGGAAGCTGGCGCCCGCCCTTGCCGCGGGCAACAGCGTGGTGCTGAAGCCGGCCGAGCAGTCACCGCTGTCGGCGCTGCTGCTGGCCGAACTGGCCGCCGAGGCCGGTCTCCCGGACGGCGTGCTGAACGTCGTCCCCGGCCCGGGGGAGACGACCGGGCGCGCGCTCGGCCTGCACCCGGACGTGGACACCCTGGTCTTCACCGGCTCCACGGCCGTGGCCAAGCGGTTCCTCGCCTACTCGGCCGAGTCGAACATGAAGCAGGTCTGGCCCGAGGCCGGCGGCAAGAGCCCGAACGTGGTCTTCGCCGACGCCGACCTGGAGGCCGCGGCGGAGCGCGCCGCCTGGGGCTTCGCCTACAACGCAGGACAGGTGTGCTCGGCCAACACCCGGCTGCTCGTCGAGGCCTGCGCCGCAGAGGAGTTCACCGCCCGGGTGGTCGAACACGCCCGCACCTGGCTGCCGGGCGACCCTCTCGACCCCGCCACCCGTCTCGGACCGCTGGTCGACGAGGCCCAGGCCGAACGCGTCCTGGAGGCGCTGCGCTCATCGGGCGGCACGCTCGTGTGCGGCGGCACGCGCCCCGACCGCGACGGTGCCTATCTCGACCCCACCGTGGTCACCGGCCTGGCCCCGGACGCCCCGCTCGTACGCGAGGAGTTGTTCGGACCCGTGCTGACGGTGCAGCCCTTCCGCGACGAGGCCGAGGCCGTGCGCAGGGCTAACGACTCCGCCTACGGCCTGGCCGCCTCCGTGTGGACCCGGGACCTGAGCCGCGCCCATCGCGTCGCCGACGCCCTCCACGCAGGCACCGTCTCGGTCAACACGGTCGACGCGCTCGGTCCGTTCACGCCCTTCGGCGGCTTCAAGCAGTCCGGCCACGGCCGCGACCTCTCCCTGCACTCCTTCGACAAGTACACGGGCCTGAAGACGACCTGGATCTCCTACGGCTGACCCCACCGGTCACCCGGCACACGACCACCCGCCACAGGCAACGAGCAAAGGACGCACCGCCCATGACCCGCAACGCCGCAGACCTGACACGCCTGGACCGAGCCCACATCATCCACCCCTACCTGCCGGGCAGCGCCACCGAGCGCGTCGTGATGACGGAGGGCTCCGGCTGCCGGCTCACCGACTCCGAGGGGCGCGGCTACCTCGACGCCACCGGCGGCCTCTGGCTGGCCCAGGTCGGCCACGGCCGCACCGACCTGGCCGACATCGCCCACGAGCAGATGAGGAAGCTGGAGTACTTCACCAGCTTCTGGGAGTTCTCCAACGACCGCGCCATCGAACTCGCCGCCCGCCTCGCCGAGTTGGCCCCCGACCCGCTCAACCACGTGTACTTCACGTCGGGCGGCTCAGAGGGCAACGAGGCGGCCATCAAGATGGCCCGCTACTACCACCACCGCCGCGGCGAGAGCAGCCGGACCTGGATCCTGGCCCGCAGCAAGGCCTACCACGGCATCGGCTACGGCGGCGGATCGGCCACCGGATTCCCGCTGTACCACGAGGGTTTCGCCCCGATGATGCCGCACGTCTCCCACCTCACCCCGCCGTGGCCGTACCGCACCGAGCTCTACGGCGGCCAGGACCCCACCGACTTCCTCATCCGCGAACTGGAGGAGCGCATCGCGGAGATCGGCCCGCGGAACATCGCCGCGATGATCGGCGAGCCCATCATGGGCGTCGGCGGCATGCTCGTCCCGCCGGCCGACTACTGGCCGCGGGTGCGCGAAGTCCTCGACCGGCACGGCATCCTGCTCATCCTCGACGAGGTGGTCACCGCCTACGGCCGCGTCGGCGAGTGGTTCGCCGCCCAGTACTTCGGCGTCACCCCGGACATCATCGTCACCGCCAAGGGCATCACCTCCGGCTACGTCCCGCTCGGCGCGCTCCTGGTGGGCGACCACGTGGCGGAGGTCCTGCTGCGCGACCACGGCTTCCCCATGGGCTACACCTACAACGGCCACCCGGTGGCCACCGCGGTCGCCCTCGCCAACCTCGACATCATCGACCGCGAGGGCCTGCTCGCCCGCGCGACCGGCCTGGGCGCCTTCCTCCACGCGGAGCTGGAGACCCAGCTGGGCGACCTGGCGATCGTGGGCGAGATCCGCTCCGTCGGGATGATGCTCGCCGTCGAACTGGTCCAGGACCGCGCCACGCGGACGCCCCTGCCCCTGCACCCCGACCGGATGCCGCACGACGTCATCCGCCGCGAGACCGGCGTGATCGTACGCGACTCCGCGCACAGCCTGGTGCTGTCGCCCCCGCTGATCATGACCGAGACCGAGGCGAAGGAGGCGGCCTGCGCCCTGCGCAGCGTCCTGGAGCGCACCGAACCCACCGGCCAGATCCGCGCCGCGTGACATCCCCGGAGGGAGGCCCGGCCCGCCGGGCCTCCCCGCCCAGCACCACCCGACACGGCCCCACACCGTCACCGCGCCCGCACGCGCCGTCCGCAGTCCCCTCTCCCTGCCCTAGGAACTGCCCGTGTCCTCCGACCTCTCCTCCGCCGAGTCGCTCGCACCACATGCCGCGACCTCCCTGCAACGCAGCCTCAAGCGCTTCGACATCACCGCCATGGCCATCGCCGCGGTCATCTCCTTCGACACGGTCGGCCAGATCGCCACCGGCGGCGGCGAGGCCGCCACGTGGACCGCGGTCATCGCCCTGCTCTTCCTCGTCCCCTACGCCCTGCTGTTCGCCGAGACCGGCGCCGCGTTCCCGCAGGAGGGCGGTCCGTACGTCTGGGTCAAGCTCGCCTTCGGCCGCCCGGCGGCCGCGCTGACGACCCTGCTGTACTGGGTCACCAACCCCATCTGGCTGGGCGGTTCACTGGTCTTCCTCGCCGCCGAGACCTGGGACGGCTTCGTCTTCCACCTCGGCTCGGGCACCGTCGCCGACTACACGTTCAAGCTGCTGTTCGTCTGGGCTGCGATCCTCACCGCCGTCGTCTCCCTGCGCCGCGGCAAGTGGATCACCACGGCCGGCGCCGCGACCAAGGTCCTCGCCCTCGCCCTGTTCACACTCACCGCGGTGGTCTACGGCGTCGAACACGGCTTCCAGGGGCTGACCGACACCCGCTTCACCCCGACGACGACCGGCTTCCTCGCACTCGTCCCGATCCTGCTGTTCGCCTACGTCGGCTTCGAGGCCCCCAACGCGGCGGGGGAGGAGATGCACAACCCCCAACGTGACGTCCCCGCCGCCCTCGGACGCTCCGCCGCCGTCGCCGCCTGCTGCTACCTGCTGCCCGTCCTCGCGCTCCTGGCCGTCGTACCCGCGCATCAAGTCACCGGTATCGGCGGCTTCATGGAAGGCGCTCGCCTCGTCTTCAGCGTCTACGGCGGCGCCTCGGGCCACGTACTGACCCTCACCGCCGTCCTGTTCGTCTTCGCCCTGCTCACCCAGGGCAGCGCCTGGATGATCGTCAGCGACCGCATGCAGGCGATGGCCGCCGCCGACGGAGGCTTCTTCACCCGCGCCCTCGGCGCCTTCCACCCGCGGCTCGGCACCCCCGTGCGCACCAACCTTCTCTCGGGCGCGGTGGCCACGGTGTTCATGCTCGCCGCCATGCAACTCGCCCACGGCGACGCCGGTGCCGTGTTCGCGGTGGTGCTCACCGTCGCGGTGACCACCCTGCTGCTGTCGTACCTCGTGGTCATCCCCGCCCTGGTCGCGCTCCGCCTGCGCAGGCCCGACGTGTCTCGCCCCTACCGCGTCCCCTTCGGCCTCCGCGGCTTCCTGACGTGCGCGGGCCTGGCCTACGCCTGGATCGTGGTCGGTTCCTGGTGCGCGCTCTTCCCCGGCGTGCTCGAAGGACTCTTCGGCATCGACTACGACTTCCACGACGTCTGGGGCGTCTCCCGCGTCTCGTTCGAGGCGTTCACCCTCGGGACCGTCGCCGCGCTTCTGGTCGTCGGGCTCATCGGCATCAAGGCAGCCCGGCGCCAGGACGAGCCGAGCCGAGCCGAAGCGAGCAGGGCCGAGGTGAGCTGAGCCGAGGCCGGCCGAGGCGGGCCGACACGGGCGCAGGGCTTGACGGCCGGTCCTGCGCTCAGTATGTACATGCCAGAGGATTGGTATGGACCAACTCTGCCGCTTCACGCGCCGGCCCGGCGCCCCACCCCCCAGTGGAGGCAGTACATGCGAAGACCGTCCGCACTTCTCACCCTGTTCACCGCGCTGCTTCTGCTGATCCTGGCCCCTCCCGCCTCCGCCGCGGGCGCACCGACCGCGACCTTCGCCAAGACGTCGACGTGGGACGGCGGTTACCAGGGCGCCTACACCATCACGAACTCCGGCAGCACCTCGCTGTCGAGCTGGAGCGTCGAGTTCGACCTGCCCTCCGGCACCACGGTCGGCTCGTACTGGGACGCCCTGCTCACCCAGAGCGGCACCCACTACACCTTCAAGAACCGCGAGTACAACGGCACTCTGGCGCACGGCGCGTCCGCCTCCTTCGGCTGGGTGTCCGGCGGCACCGGCACGCCCACCGGCTGCAAGCTCAACGGTGGCTCCTGCGCGGGCAGTTCGGGCACCGACACCACGCCGCCCAGTACCCCGGCCGGAGTGTCCGTCGGCTCCGCGAGCAGCTCCTCCCTGACGGTGCGCTGGAACGCCGCCACCGACGACTCGGGTTCCGTCGCCGGATACGAGGTCTCGCGTGACGGCGGCACGCCCGTCACCGTGACCGGCACCTCGTACACGGCGGGCGGGCTGGCCGCCGGCACGAGCTACTCGTTCCGCGTGCGGGCCCGCGACGCCGCGGGCAACGTGTCCGCGTACTCCACGGCCGTCAGCGGCACGACCTCCACCGGCAGCCAGCAGCCGGGCGCGGGCCTGGCCACCGCTCCGTACATCGACATGGGGGCCTGGCCCACACCGAGCATGCCCGACATGGCGTCGTCGAGCGGCGTGAAGAACTACACGATGGCCTTCGTCACCGCCTCCGGCTGCAAGGCGATGTGGTTCAACGCCTATGACCCGCGCGACGGTTGGGCCAAGGACCAGATCGACGCCATCCGGGCGGCCGGGGGAGACGTCAAGGTCTCCTTCGGCGGCGCCAGCGGCATCGAACTGGCCCAGGCGTGCAGCTCGGTGGACGCGCTCTACACCGAGTACAACGCGGTGGTGAACGCCTACGGCCTGAAATACGTCGACTTCGACATCGAGGGCGCGGCCTCCGCCGACCCGGCCTCCGTCGCCCGCCGCTCGCAGGCGCTGGCACGGCTCCAGCAGGCCCACCCGGGGCTGCGGATCTCGCTGACGCTGCCCGTCCTCCCGGAGGGGCTGACGTCGGACGGCCTGAACGTGGTGCAGTCGGCGCGCGACGCCGGTGTCGACCTCGACGTGGTGAACGTGATGGCCATGGACTACTACCGCAGCGTCGACTACGGCGACGCGGCCGTCCAGGCGGCGCAGAGCACCTTCACCCAGCTGAAGTCGCTCTATCCCGGCAGGCCCGACACCCAGGTCTGGGCGATGGTCGGCGTGACTCCGATGCTCGGCCAGAACGACGACGGCCACGTCTACGACCAGTCCGACGCCCGCCAGCTGGTCTCCTTCGCCCAGGGCAAGCATCTGGGCGAACTCGCCTTCTGGGAGGCGACCCGGGACCGCAACGCATGCAACGGCGCGCTGTACCAGTGCACCAACATCCCGCAGTCTCCCTACGAGTTCGCGAAGATCTTCGCGGCCTACACGGGCTGAGACCGCGGTCCGCACTCGTCGAGGCTCCGCCCGTACGCCGCCCCCGAGGGGAGGTGTACGGGCGGACGTCCGGCGGTGCGCGACATCTGTACGCGCCCCCGCTGGTGGGATACCGTCGCCCTGCCCCAGCGCATTGAAACGATTCAAACAGCTTCTGAGGGACGGGATGCCATGACAACGACCAGCACATCGCAGAGCGCCGCACAGCCCGGTCCCCGCCGCCGTGCGGTCCTCGCGGCCGGCGCCGGAGCGGCGGCCCTGACCGTCGGGCCCGTGGGCCTCAACCCGGCGGCCGCCGCTGCGAGTTCCGGCGCTCCGGCGGCCGCCGCACCCGAGCCGCCCCGCATGGGCACCGGCTGGCAGCGCTACGTCCAGGGGCCCGCATCCCGCACGGTGCGCCCCGAGCGCGTGCTGGGCTCGACCGGCGACGTACGCGATCCGCAGGCCCTGCTGAAGCCAGGCGGTGCGAGAACGGTGCTGCGCCGCCCGCAGCCGGCTCCCGCGCCGCGCTGGCCGGACGGCACCACGGCCGAGGCCTCCACGACGCACGCGGGCAACAACGGCAACGACGGGCGGCCGCGCACCTACGACGCCGCCAACGCCATCGACGGCGACCCCGACACCTTCTGGAACGACGACACCGTCGGCGCCTTCCCGGACGTGCTGACCGTCACCATGGCCGAGGCCCGGCAGATGTCCGGGATCACCGTGGTCTCCAACAGCGACGGAGTGCCGACCGCCTTCACCGTCGACGTGTGGACAGGTGACGCCTGGAAGACCGCCGCCACTGTCTCCGACAACGATGTCATCCAGCGGGCGGTGCCCTTTGCGGCGCCGGTGTCGACGACCAGGGTGCGCATCACCGTGACCGCGGTCCAGGACACCCCGCACGGGGCGTTCACCCGGATCAACGAGGTGTGGCCCGAGCCGGTCGAAGCGGTCCAACCGCCCAGCGTCACGGTCGACTTCGGCAAGGTCGTCGTAGGGTATCCGCGCATCCGCTTCACCTCGGCCTCCGCCAACTCGCCGGGCGTGCGCCTGGCGTTCTCCGAGACGCGCCAATTCCTCACCGAACGCTCGGACTTCACGCGCTCCGACCAGTCCGGCGGCGCGGGCCAGGGGACCGACAACTTCGCCGTCCCGGCCCAGGGCGCGGACTGGACCGACCACAAGGGCTTCCAGGCGGACGGCAAGGTCTACGCCGACGGCCTGCACGGCTTCCGCTATCTGCGCATCACGCTCGACGCCCTCGCCTCCGACGCGCCGGCGGCCCAGCCCTGGGGCACGGTCGAGATCGACTCCGTCAGCCTGGACTTCACCGCGTACGTGGGAACGCCCGGCACCTACCGCGGCTGGTTCCTCTGCTCCGACGACGATCTCAACCGCTACTGGTACGGCGCCGCTTACACCAACGAACTCGTCACCGACACCTTCCGCCAGGACGACGTGGACCCGCGCAACGCCTGGACCGCCTCCCTGGAGGGCAAGCTCGTCCTGCACGACGGCGCCAAGCGCGACCGCGACCCGTACGTCGGTGATCTGGCCGTATCCGCGCGGACTCTGTACCTCACCCACGACGACACGGCGGCCGCCGCCCGCAACGTGCTCGCCGACCTCGCCGACCACCAGCGCGCCGACGGCTGGATCCCCCCGGCCTCCATCTCCTCCTACACGCTCCCGCTGTTCGACTATCCGCTGTGGTGGGTGACGTGCAGCTGGGACTACGTGCTCTACACCGGCGACCGGACCTACGCGGCGCGCTACTACCCGAACCTGCTGAAGGTGCTGGACACCTGGTACCCGAGCGTCACCGACGAGGCCGGCCTGGTCAGCAAGGGCCTCAACAACACCGGCGGATACGGCGACTACGCCTTCCTCGGCCGCACCGGAAGGATCACGTACTACAACGCCCTCTACGTCCAGGCGCTCAGGGATGCCGCCCAACTCGCCCGTCTGCTCGGGCACGACGGGGACGCGGCACGCTGGTCGCAACGGGCCGACGCGGTCACGGAGGCCATCAACACGCACCTGTGGGACGACGCGGCCGGCGCCTACCTCGACTCGGGGACCGGTGCCGTGCGGCACGCGCAGGACGGCAACTCCCTGGCCGTCACCGCGGGCGTCGCGGACGCCGGCCGCTCGGGATCGGCCCTCGCCCATCTCGACGCCACGACCCGGCGCCCGTACGGCAACGCCTTCATGGACAACGACACCCTCTTCGACGGCGCCTCCCAGCGCGTGTACGCCTTCACGTCGTACCCGGAGATCGTGGCCCGCTTCACGGCCGGGCGCGCCGACTCGGCGCTCGACCAGATCCGGCGCACCTACGGCTGGATGGACGGCCACGACCCCGGCATCACCAACTGGGAGGGCATCGGCCCCGGCGGATCCCTCTACGAGGACGCCTACACCAGCATGGCGCACGGCTGGTCCACCGGTGTGCTGCCGGCGCTGACCCACGAACTGCTGGGCGCCCGGCCCACGTCACCCGGCTACGCCACCTGGGAGGTGCGGCCGAACCTCGGTGACATCGCCTGGGCGCAGGGCCAACTGCCCACCCCGCACGGGGCGTTGCGTGTGTCCTGGCAGAACTCCGGGAGCACCTTCCGCCTCGGCGTCGACGTACCGAAGGGGACGCGGGCGACGGTCGCGCTGCCGGGGGACGGGCACCGGCTGACGGTGCGCTCGCACGGGCGCGTGGTGTGGGACGGGCGGCGTGCCCCGGCCGGCGGGGCCGGCATCGTCGACGGCCGGGTCACGCTGCCGGACCTGGCGCCGGGGACGTACGCCTTCACCGCTCGTGAGGAGGGCTGACCGCTCGCGGGACATGCTCCGCACACCTTGATCTCCGGGGCATGTCCCGCATTCCCGCACCAATCCTCACACTCTTCCCCGCACCCCTACGAGACGGCGGGGCGTTGTCCTGGACGAAGGGGGCACCCGGTGGTCAGCGGCGTCGCTGAGGGGATGATGCGGATGATCGTCATAGCGGTTCTGGTGCTGCCCATGGTGGCCGCGGTCCTGCTGCTGATGGACCGGGTCGAGGACTGGATGAGCACGGCCCCGTCGGTCCCCCGGCACGCGGGCGAGCGTCGGCATCTGAGCCTGATTCCCGGCGGGACGTCCGACGCGCACGCGGAGGGGGCGACGACGGCGCCGTCGCCCGAGAGCCGCGAGCAGGCCGCCTGACTCCCTGGATCAGACCTTCTGCCGAGTCGAGCGGTACAGCTCCTCGGAGGTGGAGAGCAGTTCCCGCTGCTCGTCCTCGGAGCCCACCATCGGCTGGGAACCGTGGAGCGGCACCTGGGCGCTCTCCGGCAGGAACTTCACCGTCACGAGCCCGATGACACCGGCCAGCATCAGGTAGTACGCGGGCATCAGGTCGTCGCCGGTGACGCTGACCAGCGCCGCCGTGACCAGCGGGGTGGTGCCGCCGAAGGCGGCCACCGCGATGTTGAAGCCGATGCCCATGGCCGCGTAGCGCACGGCGGTGGGAAAGAGCGCCGGGAGTGTGGCGGCGCTCGGCGCGGCGAAGCAGGCCAGCAGCGTCGACAGGATCAGGACGCCGAAGATCGGCGGCCAGGTCCCGTGCATCTTGATGAGCTGGAAGGACGGGATGGCCAGCACGATCATCGCCGCCGCCGCGACCGCGTAGACGGGACGCCGGCCGACGTGGTCGCTGAGGCGGCCGATGAAGGTGATCAGCAGCACGATCCACACCATGCCGATGAGCACCAGCAGGTCGGCGGAGGAGCTGGACCGGTTCAGCGTCTCGGTCTGGTACGTGGGCAGATAGCCGGTGACCATGTAGTTGGTGACGTTGTACAGGAGCACCAGGCCCATGCAGATCAGCAGGCCCTGCCAGTGGTTGCGCACGATGGCCTTGAACTCGCTTCCGGCCGACGTCTGGGCGAG
Source organism: Streptomyces sp. NPDC057616 (assembly GCF_042800575.1). NCBI lineage: Bacteria > Bacillati > Actinomycetota > Actinomycetes > Kitasatosporales > Streptomycetaceae > Streptomyces > Streptomyces sp. NPDC057616. Next base: position 135,612 of record NZ_JBHVGU010000016.1, on the reverse strand, counting down.
GCTCTTCTCGTGCTCGTCGAGCTGCTGCTGGAAGGCGGGCGACTCCTCCAGCTTCAGCCGCATGTAGAGGCCGATCGCGCCCAGCGGCCCCGCGATCAGGAAGGGGATCCGCCAGCCCCACGCGAGCATCTGGTCGTCGCTCAGCGCGAGGTTCAGCACGGTGACCAGGGCGGAGCCGAGCGCGTAGCCGACGAACGTGCCGAAGTCCAGCCAGCTGGACAGGAAGCCGCGGCGGCGGTCGGGGGAGTACTCGGCCACGAACGTGGTGGCGCCGCCGTACTCCCCGCCGGTCGAGAAGCCCTGGACCATACGGGCGAGCAGCAGCAGGATCGGCGCCGCGATGCCGATGGTCGAGTAGCTGGGGATCAGGCCGATCGCGAAGGTGCCGATCGCCATCATGATCATGGTGGTGGCGAGCACCTTCTGCCGCCCGAGCCGGTCACCGAGCGGCCCGAACACCAGCCCGCCCAGCGGCCGTACGACGAAGGCGGCGGCGAATGTGGCGAACGAGGAGATGACCTGGGCGGCGGGTGAGGCTCCGGGGAAGAAGACCTTGCCGATCGTGGCGGCGAGGTAGCTGTAGACGCCGAAGTCGAACCATTCCATGCAGTTGCCGAGCGCGGAGGCGCCGACGGCGCGCCGCAGCAGCGGCGGCTCGACGATCTGGATGTCCTCCTTGCGCAGCGCGCGCCTGTTGCGGCGGAGTCTGCGGGTCAGTTCTTCGCGGACCTGGGGTGGCATGTCCGCCACGCCGTCCCGTAGCCGCTCTCCGCCACGAGAGCCGTCCCGGGGGTCCTTGGGGATCGCACTCACCAGGCACGCCACCTTGCTCGATCGATCGTGTTGCAGCGGTTTCCGTCGTCCGCGGCGCACGGAAGGCGGGCTTCCGGCGCGTGACAGAACGGCTGCCCGGAAGAGCGTCGTTCACGCGTGCAACCACCTGAACGGGCTGCCGCGCCTCTTCCGCATCATGATCACGATCGAGCGGGCGCGCAAACGGTCCTCAGGAGGCCTCCACGGCCGCCTTGATGCGCTGTCCGAAGGCGGGCGCGTCCTTGCGCGCCGCGCTCAGTGCGAGCCCGACCAGCAGCTTTCCCAGGCCGTGGCCTTCGAGAACGTTGAAGATCCGCACCTTGGTCGTGCCCGGTCCGGTGGACTCGAGGTCGTAGCCGCCCTCGTTCGCCGTCACGATGTTCTTGGAGATCTCCGCCCAGCGGATGCGGTTCGGAGCCTCGAACTCGGTGATCCGGAACTGCCGGCCGGTCTTCATGCCGGCGTCCTTGACGGTGCTCGTGAAGACGGTCCCGACCGCCGTCGGCCCCTCCGGGTTCTTCGTGATGGCCTGGACCCTCGGGCTGAACTTGGGGTCGTTCGTCCCCGCGGAGAGAAACGCGAAAACGTCCTCGATGGGGCGGTTGATCTCGGCTGTCGCCTCGAATTGACCGGCCACGATTCCTCCTGTGCCGCGATCGCCGGAACTCCGGCTGAGTGCCTGCTGATGGGCCGAGCACCGACAGCGTATCCGCGCCGCGTCGGTTGCGCTGCGCCGAACGGCGAGCCCGGCGCATCATGAAGGCATGACCGACCACGACGGCTTCCTGGCGTGGGTCAGGACCGCCCTGTACGAGGCGGAGGTCGCGCTGCACAACGGCGACGCGGCACCGCGCCGGGCGCTGTGGTCGCGCGACGAACCCGTGAGCGTCCTCGGGGCGTGGCGCAACGCCTACGGCCTGCAGCAGGTCGACCAGCTCTTCACCCACCTGGAGAAGAGCTTCTCCGACTGCACGTCGTACGTGTTCGACCTCCAGTCGTACGACGTCGTGGGAGACATGGCCTACACGACGGGCCTGGAGCACACGTCCACCTCGGTCGACGGGGAGCCGCGCACCTACACCCTGCGGGTCACCCAGGTGTACCGCCGGGAGGACGGCGAGTGGAGGGTGGCCCACCGCCATGGCGACACAGTCGGCGAATGACGCCGGGTGGCCGGCCGCGCGAGCTTCAGCCATGCTGGCGCGGGGCGGCACTCTTTCATGCGACAAGGAGCACCGTATGCCGACGGACGCGGTCGAACGATTCCTGGCGGCCCTGGACCCGGAGCACCGGGAGACCGTCGGCGCCAGATCGCACCAGGAGCAGGAACGCCTCGCGGCGGCCTGGGAGGAGGAGCTCGCGTCGGACGACGAGCTCGACACCCTCGACGAGCTGTCGCCGCCGGCGGCGGAGGCCGAGGCGGCCCGCCGCGTCCTGGAGCGCGGGGCCGGCTGACGGACGGCTCTGTTCGCGTCGGCGGCAGCCCCGGGCACCGACCGGGGGCCACCGCCGACACCGTGTGCCGCGGTGAGGAGTCAGACCTTGCCCTTGCCCACCACCCACCTGCCGTGCACCCAGTTGCCGACCGTCTCGTAGCCGGAGCGGGGGTACGCCGGACGGCTCGCGGTGACCTTGCCGCCGCTGTCGAGCGACCTGGTCAGCGGACTGGCCGGCGCCTTGCCCCGGGTGACCCGGTCGACCACGGGTCTGCAGCGGTACGCCCCTGGGCGAACCCGTCGCCCTGGGCGGCCCGTTCGTGATGAACAGCGAGGAGGAGATCGCCACGGCGTTCACCGAGTTCCACGCGGGCGCCTTCGGCCCGGCCGACGAGCCCGGCTCGCCTACGACCGCTGAGCGGATCCGCCGGCGTCGACGATCGGCACGGCCCCTCCGATGACCCGCGTGCGCGTGTCCTGCGGGTCGACGTCGATCAGCAGGTCGCTGGGGCGGCCCATGTCCTCGCCCTGGCGGATCGAGATCCTGGCCGGCGAGGTGACGAGCCCCAGGGTGCGGAGGTATCCGCCGAACGCCGCGGCCGCCGCCCCGGTCGCCGGATCCTCCACGACGCCGCCGACGGGGAACGGGTCCCGGGCGTGGAAGTGCTCCGGCGACTCGCGCCACACCAGGTGGACGGTGGTCCAGTCGTGCCGCCGCATCACCTCGGCGAGGCCGTCGAAGTCGTAGTCCAGCTTCGCCAGCCGGGCCCGGGAGGCGGCGGCCAGCACGAGGTGGTCGTTGCCGCCGAACGCCACGTGCGGCGGCAGCTCGGGGTCCAGATCGCCGGGGGACCAGCCCAAGGCGGCCAGCGTCGCGTCCAGTTCGGCGTCAGAGGCGGGGCGTGAACGAGTGGCCACGCTGGTGAGCGTGGCCAGCACAGCGCCGTCGTCGTCCACCCTGGTGGCGACGGGGATCTCACCGGCGGGCGTGTCGAGGACGATCTCGCCGGGGCCGAGCCGTTCGGCGAGAGCGACCGCGAGGGCGACGGTCGCGTGCCCGCAGAACGCCACCTCTGCGAGCGGGCTGAAGTAGCGCACCCGGAACCGGCGCGCCTCCTCGTCCCCGCCGGTGACGAACGCCGTCTCCGAGTAACCGACCTCGGCGGCGACCGCGAGCATCGCGGCCTCGTCGAGCCGGGAGGCGTCGAGCACGACTCCGGCCGGGTTGCCGCCCGCCGGGTCGCGGGTGAAGGCCGAATAGCGCAGGGGCCGGGCAGCCGGCTCGCGGTGGTTCACGGGGCTTGTTCCGCTCGCTTCGGTGGTCATGGCTCCACGCTGCCACCCTTCGCCGATTCAGTCCAACGATTGATGGTGAACCGATCCATCGACGAATCGCATAGGCTGGCCTTGTGGACACCCGCCTGCTGCACACCTTCACGACCCTCGCGCGGACCGGCAGCTTCACGGCCGCCGCCGCCGAGCTGCACCTGGCGCAGTCCACGGTCACCGTCCACATCCGTTCCCTGGAACGGGAGTTGGGCACCCGGCTCTTCGACCGGCTGCCCACGGGGGCACTCATCACCGAGTCCGGCAGGCGCCTGCTGGAGCGGGCCGAGGACGTCCTGGACGCCGTGGCACGGCTGAAGGCCGACGGTGACGGGGCCCTCGGCGGGCGGGTGGTCGTGGGCGCCCCGGAGTCACTGTGCTCCAGCCGGCTGCCCGGCGTGATCGCCGCGCTGCGCGCCACCCACCCCGAGGTGGACATCGGCCTGTACGCGGCCGGTACCGCCGGATGCGTCGAGGGCCTGCGGTCCGGGCGTCTCGACCTCGCGCTGCTGCTGGAGGAGGAGGCCGACTACCCCGACGTGACCTCCGAGCCGGTCGCCCGTGAGCCTCTCGCGCTCGTCTGCGGCCCCGGCCACCCGCTGGCCGGGCGGGAGCGGGCGGCGGACTGGGCGCAGCTCGCCGCCGAGGACTTCTTCCTGCTGGAACAGGGCTGTTCCTACAGCGACGAGCTGGAGCGACGGCTGCTCGCCGTGCCCGGCGCCCGGCCGCGGCTGACGCGGTTCGGAAGCGTGGACGCGGCCCGTTCCTGCGTCTGCGCCGGACTGGGCCTGGCCCTGCTGCCGCTCACGACGGTGCAGGAGCACCTGGACCAGGGGCGGTTGGCACGGGTGAACGGCCCCCGGATCGCCGACGTCCCGGTCCGGCTGGCCCGGCACCGCAGACGGTGGACGGCACCGGCGGCCCAGACGTTCGCCCAGGCGCTGGTCTCCTCGCGCTAGCGCCGGGCCGCTCAACCGTCATCGAGCCAGGGCCGGTTGGCGGTCGCCTCGCGTGCCACGCGCCGCCACTCGGCCTCGCCGCCCGGCAACGGCCATGCCCAGGTGGGCCGTTGCTCCGTGTGCAGCTCCCGGAGGCGGCGGGCGAGTGGCGGTCCGGCGACGGCGGCACCGTCGGGGACGTGGCCGCCGTGGACGGTGCGGAGCTCGGCGAAGCGGGCCAGTTCGGTCTCGTAGCGGCGCACCGCCTGCTCGGTGCCCGCGGCCACCTCGTCGTACGGCGCCGTGCGGTGCATATGCAGCAGCGAGGGAGTGACCGACTCGGCGATCGCGGCGGCGAGGCGCGCGTGACCGCCGACGACCAGATGGCAGTCCAGGCCGCTGACCCACCACAGCAGCACGGGCGGGCGCGTCCCGTCGTGCGCCTGCTTGCGGTACGCCTTGACCCGGTCGTCCCGCGCGTCGGGCATCGGGCGCAGCGGGAGAATCTCCCAGGAGCCGGAGTGGACGTACCAGTCGATGTACCCGTCCGGATGGCCTTCGACGAGCATGGACCCCCCAGTACTCGCCCAGTGGCCTGTGGCCGTGGTTCCAGCGCAGGAGCGGGCTGTCCGGCGAGAGCAGCCAACGGCCTTCGTGCAGGGGACTGTTGGCCGCGTCGAGCAGGTGTCCGGCGAAGCGGTGGGCCCAGCGGTCCGGACGGCCGGCCAGAGCGCGCGCCGTGGAGGCCCGCAGCGGAGGGACGAGCGAGCGGTAGGCGTCGGTGCGCCAGAACTCCACCCCGCCGTAGTCCTGTTCGGCGGCGGCCAGGAGGACGGGCAGCGACCGCTGCGCGAGCAACAGCCGCCGCCCCGTGCTGAACAGGCACACCCGGCCGGCTGCGCGCGGCGACCTCGAGGGACAACGCCGTCCAGGTGCCGTCGTCCCGAGTGATGTCGGTGCGCCTCATGCCCAGACCCTGGACCTCGGTCAGGAGGTGGGGAGGCCCAGGTCCGCGGCGACCGAGTCGGCGCGGACGAACACCGACACCGGGAACTGCTCGTCGCAGTACTTGTTGCCGGACGACACGATGCCGACGACCTTGCCGCCGCTGACCAGCGGTCCGCCGGAGTCGCCCGGGCAGATGCTGTCGGTGGTGCCCGGCCGCGGCATGCCGCACAGCATCGCCGCGGGGTCGGTGTCCGAGTCGGTGTAGGGCTCGCAGTCGGCCACGGGGGACAGGACCAGCCTGGCCTGCTTGAGCCGGGTGGCGGTGGTGCCGGGTCCGGTGCGGCCCCAGCCGAGCACGGTGGCCGTACGGCCGTCCGCGACCAGCCCCGCGTCCTTCGGGCCCGCCACCGGGATCGTCCGGTAGGGCATGGGCCGGTCGAGGGTGAGCACGGCGGCGTCGTAGGCGTAACCGGGCATGCTGTAGCGCGAGTCCAGCCGGTAGGAGGCGATCTTCCGCACGGTGCCGCCGGTGCCGTCCACCTTGGTGCGGCCGCCGACGACCCGCAGTGCGGAGACGTCCCCGGCGTTCTGCACGCAGTGGCCGGCGGTGAGCACCTTGGTGGGGGCGACGAGGGTGCCGCCGCAGAACTGGCTTCCGTCGAGCTCGATCAGCATCGCGTACGGCCGGGCGTCGGTCGTGGCCGGACCGCCGCCCTTGATCGCCGAGGCGGGGGAAGCGGCGGCCCAGAGCGCGGCCACGGTGAGAGCGGCGGTGACGGCGGCCGCGGCGCGCCTCGAGGAACGTGCGGGTCTGACGGAGCGGAACGGCATGTCGGTCTCCCCTGAGCGGGTGGCGCGCTGCCCGGACGGGCCGCGCATCCTGTGGTCGCCGGTGAGGACGTGCCGCAGGCGCCGGTCGGTTTCAGGGACCAACCAAGTGGCTCAGGAGCCGAGTTCGTCATCCCGCGGGACCTCCGGCGCCGCCGGGTCGCCGCCCGGTCCGGCTCCACCTGCGTTCTTCTTCGCCGCGAGAGCAATCCGCGGGCGTCTCGGCCTCGGATTACCGCCGGACATGTCCCGACGACGGAGGACCCCCGTGAAAGAAGCCGTGCACATCGGCAGAAGCCCCTCGGCGGAACCGGACCTGCAGGAGCTGGTGGGCCGGGTGGCTCTGGGCGACGAGGACGCGTTCGCCTCGGTGTACGACGCCGTGGTGAGTCCGGTCCTGGGAGCCGTCCGCGCCGTCCTGCGCGACCAGGCGCAGTCGGAGGAAGTCGCTCAGGAGGTCCTCGTCGAGGTGTGGCGCACCGCTCCCCGGTACCGCCCCGACCGGGGGACGGCGATCAACTGGATCCTCACGCTCGCGCACCGCCGCGCCGTGGACCGTGTGCGCTCGGTGGAGGCCGCGGCCGCCCGCGACCGCAAGGCCGCACTGCTGGACCACACGCCCGACTACGACGTGGTGACCGAACAGATCGAGGCGCGGCTGGAGCGGGAACAGGTGCGGCGCTGTCTGCGCACCCTGACCGAGGTCCAGCGCCAGGCGGTCACCCTGGCGTACTACCGGGGGCTGACGTACCGGCAGGTGGCGGAGGCGCTGGCGCTTCCGCTGGGCACCGTGAAGACCCGCCTGCGCGACGGGCTCATCCGGCTGCGCGACTGCCTGGGGGTGACGGCATGACCACCGCCGACCTGCACCGCATGACGGGGGCCTACGCGCTGCACGCCCTGTCCGACGAGGAGCGCGCCGCGTTCGAGCGGCACCTCGCGACCTGTGAATCCTGCGCCCAGGAGACTGCCGAGCTGTGCGCCACCGCGGCCCGCCTCGCGCTCGCCGTCTCGGTCCCGCCGCGTCCGGCGCTGCGCGAGCAGGTGCTGCACGGCATCACCACCGTCCGGCAGGAGGCCCCCGGCGGGCCGCTCCCGATCCACACCGGGCACGCGGCTTCGCGCGGACGGATGCTGTCCCGGTGGGCGTTGGCCGCATGCCTCGCGGCGGCGGCCGCGCTGGGCGGCACGGCGGTGTGGCAGCACCAGCGCGCCGAGGACGCCACGAGCCGGGCGCACCGGGCCGAACAGGGAACGGACGAGATCGCGGCCGTCCTGTCCGCGCCGGACGCCAGGACCCGGGCCGCCGGACTGGGCGACGGCGCCACGGGAACCGTCGTCGTCTCCGAGAGCCAGGACAAGGCCGTGTTCGTCGTCTCCGGGATGGCACCGCCCCCCGGCGGCAAGGTCTACCAACTGTGGTTCGACGACAAGGGCACCATGCGGTCCGCCGGACTCATGGACCCCGGCCGCAGCAGCCAGGCCGTCCTGCTGCACGGTGCCGTCGACGGTGCGTCGGGCATGGGTGTGACCGTGGAACCCGCGGGCGGCTCGAAGAGCCCCACCTCGGCTCCGGTCGCCCTGATGAGCTTCCCCACCTGACCGCGCGCATTTCCCCTCCCGGCGTGGCGGAACGGAATTGGCCTGCCCGAAATCGGCTCGCGGTGTATACCCCCAATATTCGATGATCCGTGGCCGATGCGGGTGCGGATTGGTCCGGGAAAAAGATTCATCCGATCGGGCGGTGGACCAATCCGGAGGCCTTTCGGATTCGGATTCCCCACGTGACCGAGGACGAGAAGCAAACGCGACGACGCCGCGGCCCGACGCGGCCGGCCCTGGGTGCACTCTGCGGTGTCCTGGCCGGATTCGCCGCCCTCGCGGTCGCCGAACTCGTGTCGGCGGCGGTCCGTCCGCAGGCCGGTCCCGTCGTCGCGGTCGGCGGTGCGGCGATCGATCGCACGCCGCCCGCGGTGAAGGACTGGGCGATCCGGAATTTCGGCACGAACGACAAACTGATGCTCCAGCTCGGAATCCTCGCCGTACTCACGCTTTTCGCGGCTCTGCTGGGAATGGTCGCCCTGCGATTCCGGTATATCGGTGTCGCGGGTGTTCTGCTCCTCGGCGTCGTGGGGGCGGTCGCTGCGACGAGCCGCCCCGACTCGGCCGGCCCGTCCGACGCCCTGCCCTCCGCGGTGGGTGCTGTCGCGGCAGCCGTCCTCCTGTACCTCCTCGTCGGTCGCCTCTCGCCGCGGGCGTCGTCCACGGAGGACGGTCACGGGCCGGACTGGGACCGCCGCGGGTTCGTGATCGCAGCGACGGCCGCCGCCGCGGCGTCGGCGGGGGCCGGGGCGCTGGGACGCACGCTGAACGCTGCCGGCGGACGCGACGCGGCCGCCTTCCGCGACAAGGTCGTCCTGCCGGCACCCGCGTCCGCCGCCCCCGCCGTGGCCAGGGGCGCGCAGGTGCGGATCCCGGGCGTGAGCCCCTTCGTCACCCCGAACGCCTCCTTCTACCGGGTCGACACGGCCCTGGTGGTGCCCAAGCTGGACGCGGCGGCCTGGCGGCTGCGCATCCACGGCAAGGGCGTCACCCGCCCCCTCACCCTCACCTTCGACGCTCTCCTGCGACGTGGGCTGGTCGAGCGGGACATCACGCTCACCTGCGTGTCGAACGAGGTCGGCGGCCCCTACGTCGGCAACGCCCGCTGGATCGGCGTACGCCTGGCCGACCTGCTGGCCGAGTGCGGAGTGCGGCCGCCGTCGAAGGGAGGCCCGGCCGACCAGCTGGTGGCCCGCTCGGTGGACGGCATGACCATCGGCAGCCCGGTCGAGGAGGTCATGGACGGCCGCGACGCACTCCTCGCACTCGGCATGAACGGCGGCCCCCTGCCCTTCGCCCACGGCTTCCCCGTCCGCATGGTGGTGCCCGGCCTCTACGGCTACGTCTCCGCCTGCAAGTGGATCAAGGACATCGAACTCACCACCTTCGACGCCTACGACCCCTACTGGGTCAGGCGGGGCTGGGCCCGCCAGGCGCCCGTCAAGACCCAGTCCCGTATCGACACCCCCAAGCCCTTCGCCCGCCCGAGGGCCGGCACCGTCATGGTCGCCGGCGTGGCCTGGGCCCAGCACCGCGGCATCGAGAAGGTCGAGCTGCGCGTCGACGACGGGCCCTGGCAGGAGGCCCGCCTCGCGGCCGCGGACTCCCGCGACACCTGGCGCCAGTGGTCCCTCCCCTGGCGGGCCACCAAAGGCGGTCACACCCTCACCGTCCGCGCCACCGACCGCACCGGCCAGGTGCAGACCGCCCGGCGCACCCGGACCATCCCCGACGGCGCGAGCGGCCACCACTCCGTGGTCGTGACCGTCGACTGACCCCCAACCACCCTTCCCCGCACCGCACAAGAGCAGCTCATGCTGCGACAACCCCAAGGAGAAACACGATGAACCCCCGCATCCGCACGCGCCGTACCGCCCTCGTCCTGGCCGCCGCGGCCGTGCTTCCGCTCGCGTTGAGCGCCTGCAGCGACGACAACGGCGGCTCCGCGAAGGCCGGTTCCGCGCCGAAGTCCACCGCGACCGCGGCGGACAACGGCATGGGCAGCAGCGCGTCGCCGATGGACGAGCCGTTCGGACCGGCCTGTTCGTCCGTGCCCAAGAGCGGCGCCGGCTCCTTCGACGGGATGGCCAAGGACCCGGTGGCCACCGCCGCGTCCAACAACCCGGCCCTGTCCACCCTGGTCACCGCGGTCAAGAAGGCCGGACTGGTCGACACCCTCAACAACGCCCAGAACATCACGGTGTTCGCGCCGACCAACGACGCCTTCGCCAAGATCCCGAAGGCGACGCTGGACAAGGTGCTGGCCGACAAGGCCCAGCTGACGAAGATCCTCACCTACCACGTGGTGGGCCAGAAGCTGGCGCCGAAGGACCTCGATAACGGCTCCTTCACCACCCTGGAGAAGTCGAAGCTCACCACGTCCGGTTCGGGTGAGTCCTACACCGTCGACAAGTCCGCCAAGGTCGTCTGCGGCAACGTCAAGACCGCCAACGCCAACGTCTACATCATCGACAGCGTCCTGATGCCCACGAGCTGACGGCCCGTCGGCCGCCGGGCGTCACGCCGACGACGCCCGGCGGTCGACGCCGTCCCGGCGGCGTCATGCCCTGGCGCCGAACGCCTCCTTGCGGATGACGTCGAGGATGCTCGGCACGCCCTGCGAGGTGCGGACGTCGACGAAGGTCCGCACGTGACCGTCGCCGGTCGCCTCGCGCAGCAGTGCGTCCGCCAGATCGGCGCGGGAGGTGAAGCGGCCGGGCAGCCGTGAGGTGGCGATCCGGTAGCCGCTGACGGCCTCCGCGTCGAACAGGCCGGCGGGCCGGACGACCGTCCACGCATGCTCGCTGTCCCGAACGATCCGCTCCATGCGCCGCATGTCGTCGTACACGGTGCGTCCGACGGTGCGCGCGATGAGGGGTTCGAGCACCTTCCGGAAGAAGAAGGTCTCGCCGGGCGCCGGCACGCCGAAGAGTACGGTCGACGTCACGCAGACCAGACGCCGTACGCCGTGCTTGGTCATGGCCTGGGTGATGTGGGTGACGCCCTCCGAGTACACGGTGACCGGTTCGCGGCCGAACGGAACCCCGAGCGCCGAGATCACCGCCTCCTGCCCGGCCACGCAGCCTTCGACGGCGGCCGGATCGAGTACGTCCGCGCCGGCCACCCGCAGCAGCCGGTGGCTCAGCGGGAAGTCCTCGGGGTGCCGTGTGACGGCGGTGACCGCGTGTCCTGCGGCGATGGCCTGCGCGGTGACCTGCCGTCCGGTCGCTCCGTTCGCCCCGAATACGACGAGCTTCATGTGCGTTCCCCTCTCCTGCGGTTGTCGTCGTATGGGAGGAGTGCGGGGCGCCGAATGTGACACCCCGCGTGCGCGAGGGACAGGGGACAGCACCGGGGCCGGCCGCCTGGCGCCGAACGAGTGGACTCGTCCGCACACCCTCCGGAAGCGGGCCCGCGCGGCGAACGGCCACTGATCATGGTGCCGTTCCGCCCGAGCCTGCCTACGGAAGAGGCGCCCGACATGCGACGTACCGCCCACCGCCGACTGATCGCCGCGACTCTGCTCGCGGCCTCCGTGCTGATCCCGGCGGCGGCTCCCGCCGCGGTCGCGCACACCGCGAAAGCCGGCCGGAACGGCCAGGACGACTGCCCGCCAGGCGGTCTCGGCACGGAGACCAACTCCCGGCTGGACACGGCGATCGAGGACGTCCGCCGGCAGGCGGGCATCCCCGGTGTCGTCGTCGGGCTCTGGATGCCGGGCAAGGGATGCTACGTCCGCGCGACGGGCGTCGCCGACACCGCCACCGGCAGGCCGATGCGCACCGGCTCCTTCCTGCGGATCGGCAGCGAGACCAAGACCTTCACGGTCACCGCCCTGCTGGAACTGGTGGACCAGCACCGGGTGCGGCTGGACGACCCGATCTCGCGCTACGTCCACGGCGTGCCCAACGGCCACCGGATCACGCTGCGCCACCTCGCCGAGATGCGCAGCGGCCTGTTCCCGTACACCTCCGACGCCGACTTCATCCACGACCTGCTGAGCGACCCGAAGCGTTCCTTCACCCTGCGGGAGGTGCTCGCGTACGGTTTCCGGCACGACAACACCTTCGCGCCGGGGGCGCAGTTCGAGTACTCCAACACCAATCTCGTGCTGCTCGGCCTGGTGGTCGAGAAGGTCGGCGGACAGCGCCTCGCCGACTTCATCCGCACGCGGGTCCTGCGGCCGTCCCGCCTGGCGCACACGCTGCTCCCGCGGGGGGCGGAGTTCCCCGAGCCGCATCCGCGCGGCTACACGAACCAGACGCTGAGCGGCACGGTCGCCGACGCCACGGACTGGAACCCGAGTTGGGCCTGGGCGGCCGGGGCGATGATCTCGAACCTGCACGACCTGCGGCGCTGGGCGAAGATCGTCGCCACCGGTGAACTGCTCACCCCCGGGACGCAGGCCCAGCGCCTCAAGACGCTGCCGACCGGCTTCCCCGGCACCAGCTACGGCCTCGGCATCTTCGAGACCAACGGCTGGATCGGCCACAACGGTTCCATCCCGGGCTACGAGACCGTGACCGTCTACCTGCCCTCCAAGAAGGCCACCCTGGTCATCATGATCAACACCGACACCGCCTACCAGGGCCAGGAGCCGTCCACCCTCCTGGCCCGGGCGGTCACGGGCGTCGTGACGCCGGAGAACGTGTACGACGGGGAGGTCGTCTCGCACTAGGCGCGGTCCTGCGGACCCGGCGCTCATTTCGTGTCACCCGTGCGCCTGCTGTGCGTGCCTCGGCAGCAGGCCCACCAGCAGGAAGGTCAGCAGGTTCAGGGCCGCGGCGATACCGAAGACCAGTTCCGCGGCGGTGAACCAGGAGTGGGTCGACGGGTGTCCGACGCGGGCGAGGAACACCGTGCCGAGGGCGGCGACGCCGATCGCCCCGGCGAACTGCTGGACCGCGTTCAACAGGCCCGCGCCGGTGCCGACTTCCTCCGTGGTCGCGTCGCCGATGATGAAGTCGACGAGGGGCGCGAACACGAGGCCGGAGCCGAATCCGGTCAGCAGCAGCGAGGGCGCCACCTTCCAGACCGTGATGTCGGCCTCCCAGTGGGCTATGGACCACCACAGGGCCAGCAGGCCGGCGACGGCCAGGGACAGCCCGAGGTGCAGGGTGGCGCGGCCCAGCTTCTCGGCGAGCACCGCGCCCGCGAGCAGGACGGCGACGGCGGTCCCGAGGGCCCAGGGGATGAGCGTGAGGCCGGTGCGCAGCGGCGTCCAGTGCATGCCCTGCTGCAACAGCAGGTTGATGACGAGGACGAACGCGCTGAGCGAGGCGTAGAACCCGGCCACGATGACCAGGCCGACGACGAAGCTGCGCTTGCGGAACAGCGTCGGTGTGATCACGGGGTGGCTGCTGCGTCGCTGGGACACGACGAACAGGGCGAGCAGGACGACCGCGGCGGCCATCATCCCGTAGGTCCAGGCGGGCCAGCCGAGTTCGCGTCCCTGGATGAGCGGGACGATCAGCAGCGCGGAGGCCGCGGTGAGCAGGCCGACGCCGGTGAGGTCGAGACGGGCGCAGCGGTCCTCTCCGCCGTGGTGCGGCAGGACGCGCCGGCCGAGCAGAAGGGCGGCCGCACCGAAGGGGACGTTGATCAGGAAGATGGAGCGCCACTGGCTGCCGAACAGGTTCAGGTGCAGCAGCCAGCCGGCCAGGATGGGCCCGGCCACCATGGTCAGGCCCATCAGCGGACCGACCGGCGTGAGCGCCTTGCGCAGGTGCTGGGGCGGGAAGACGACCTTCACCAGGGCCAGGCCCTGCGGGATCATCACCGACCCGCAGAGTCCCTGAAGTGTGCGGGCGACGATCAGGAAGACCACGTCGGGGGCGAGACCGCAGGCCAGTGAGGCCAGGGTGAACCCGGTCATGCCGAGGAGGAACAGCCGCCGGCGGCCGAGCAGGTCGCCGAGCCGTCCCGAGGTGACCAGTCCGAGGGCGAAGGCGGCGGTGTAGGCGCTCAGCACCCACTGGACCGTGACCTGGCCCCCGTCGAGATCGGCGCGGATGGACGGGCCGGCGAGGTTGGCGATGCTGGAGTCGATCAGATCCATGATGTCGGCCAGGACCACGACGGCCAGGACGAGCCACGCGGTGCGCAACGGCAGCGGGCTGATGGTGGGCGCTTGGGATATGTGCTGGTCAGTAGACACGAACACTGTTCTACAGCAGAGCGATGTTCCGAGCAAGGCGAACACTGTTCTTCGTGACGTGGAACACTGTTCGTAGATCGGCTAGACTGCGCTCATGTCACCGACTCCGCAGGAACGGCGCGCAGCCCGTCATCAGCTCGGCACGGACGCGGGCGCGGGAGCGGTCCGGCGCGGACCGTCCGGCGGGCGCAAGAAGCCGATCACGGTCGACGCCATCATCGACACCGCGTTCGGCATCGTGGAGGCGGAGGGGTACGAAGCCCTGACGATGCGCCGCGTGGCCACCGCGCTGGAGACGGGACCGTCGTCGCTCTACGCCCACGTCGTCAACAAGGAGGATCTCGACGAGCTGCTCATCGGCCGGCTGTGCGCCGGGATCGAGCTGCCCGATCCGGACCCCGCCCGCTGGCGGGAGCAGATCATCGGCGTCTGCACCCAGCTGCGCGACCAGTACCTGCGCTACCCGGGCATCTCCCGGGCCGCCTTCGCCGCCGCCTCGTCCAACCTGGACACCCTGCGCGTCAGCGAGGGAATGCTCGCCGTCCTGCTCGCCGGAGGCATCGCCCCCCAGGTCGCCGCCTGGGGCATCGACTCGCTGATGCTCTACGTGAACGCCTACAGCCTCGAGGTCTCCCTGGTGAAGCGGCGGCTCACCCGCGGCGACGACGACTGGGTCGTCGGCCGCGACGAACTCCTGCGCCGGTTCGCCGCACTGCCCGACACCTTCCCCCACACCAAGCGCTACGCCGCCGAGCTCACCGCCGGCACCACCGACGACCGCTTCGACTTCACCCTGGGCCTGATGGTCGACGGGCTTCCCGGCGCACGGTGACGTCCGTGCCCGGTCCGGGCGTTCACGTACGGCCGGAAACCGGTGTCACCGGGGCGTCGCCTCCCACTGGGTGACGGTCCCCGGCGCCATCCCCGGGACCACGCCCGCGGCGGACGCCCCGTCGGTCGACGCCGAGGTCAGGGTGAGGCGGGAGACGATGCGGTAGCGGTCGCCCCGGTAGACGGAGTGGACGTACTCCACGGGCCGGCCGTCCGCGTCGTTCGTGAGGCGCTCGAAGAGCAGGGCGGGGGAGAGGTGGGGCACCTCCAGGAGCCTGGCCTCGGCCTGGCTGACGACGGTGGGCTCGATCGTCTGCACCGCGTCGCTGACCTGGACCTGATGCCGCTCGCGCAGATGCTCGTACAGGTCGCCCGCTTCCAGCTCCTGTGCGGTGAGCGCGGGCACCAAGTCTGCCCGGATATGCAGGTGTTCGATGGCCATCGGGGCGCCGTCGACGAGGCGCAGGCGGGCCGCGTAGACGATGTCGGCGGCGGGGGAGAGGCTCAGCTTGCGGCCCACTCGGGCGCCGGCGGCGATGGTGGTGAATTCCAGCAGGCGGCTCGACCAGGCGCCGGACGCCCGGGGCACGGCCATGGCGCGGGAGTCGGAGACGAGTTCCTGCGTGATCTTCTCGGGTGCGACGAACATGCCGCGGCCGTGTTCGCGCACGAGCAGTCCCGCCGCGACGAGTTCGTCGACCGCGGCTCGCAGGGTGGGCCGGGAGACCTGAAGGTCGGCGCAGAGGGAGCGTTCGGAGGGGATGGCGTCGCCGGGGTGGAGTGACTCGATGAGCTGAAGGATGTGGTCCCGTACGCGTTCCCGCTTGAGGACCGCTCCCGACTCGCCAGCCTTCATGGTGCCTGCTCCCGCCCCGCCGCCGTGCATGAACTTTACCTGACCAGTCTTCGTCACTCTTTACCACTGACCGGCACTGGTCAAGTGCAGTGTAGCTGGTGTTCTGCCGCCCCTGTGGCGGTCCTACGGCGATCAGTCGTCAAAACTGGTGCAGCCGTTGGGGGTTGACGCCTCTATTGGTCTATGCCACCTTCATCGACCATCGACAGGTCACCTGTCCAGTTGTCTCACTGGTCAGTTCTTTTGGTGCTCTCCTCTCAGGGGTGAACTGTGAAGCTCCGCATGCTTGCAGGTGTGTCCGCGCTGGTGATCGCTGGAAGCCTCAGCGGCTGCAGCGACAGCTCGGGATCGTCCGGCGACTCCGCCGGCGGCACGACGACGATCGACGTATGGCTGATGCGCGACAGCGTCTCCGCGCAGTTCCAGAAGGAGTTCGTCAAGGGTTTCGAGGCGGCCCATCCGCAGATCAAGGTGAAGGTGCAGGTCCAGGAGTGGGACGGCATCGGCGAGAAGGTGACCGCCGCGCTGGCCAGCAACGACGCCCCGGACGTCATCGAGACGGGCAACACCCAGGTCGCCCAGTTCGCCCAGAGTGGCGGCCTGCTCGACCTCAGCGGCAAGGTCGGCGAACTCGGCGGCAGCACCTGGCTCAAGGGCCTCGCCGAGCCCGGCGCCTACGACGGCAAGCAGTACGGCATCCCCTACTACGCGGCCAACCGCGTCGTCATCTACCGCACCGACCTGTTCAAGAAGGCCGGCATCGACGCCGCCGCCATCAAGACCCGCGACCAGTGGATCGCGGCCACGAAGAAGCTCAACTCCTCGGGTACGCAAGGCATCTACCTGCCGGGCCAGATGTGGTACGCGCTGGCCGGGTTCATCTGGGACGAGGGCGGTGACCTCGCCACCAGGTCCGGCGGTACCTGGAAGGGCGCGCTCGACACCCCGCAGGCCCTGCGCGGCATGGACTTCTACAAGAAGCTCCAGGCCCTCGGAAAGGGTCCCAAGGACTCCGACGAGGCGCAGCCGCCGCAGGCCGAGGTGATGGCCAAGGGGCAGGTGGCACAGATCATCTCCTCACCCGGAGGAGCCAACGTCGTCACCCAGAACAACCCCCAACTCAAGGGCAGGCTCGGCTTCTTCCCGATCCCGGGCAAGACCGCCGCGCATCCCGGTTCGGTGTTCATCGGCGGTTCGGACCTCGTCATCCCGGCCGCGTCCGGCAAGCAGGACGCCGCGTTCACGTTCGTCAAGGACCTCACCGGCGACACCTGGCAGCGCAAGCTCGCCGCCGCCATGAGCTACGTACCGAACAGGACGACCCTGGCCGGCGCGGTCGCCGACGACCCCGGGGCCTCCGCCATGGCCGCGGGCGCGGCGGTCGGCCGGGCGACCCCCAACACCCCCGGCTGGGCCGCCGTCGAGGCGAAGAACCCCATCAAGGACTACATGACCGCGGTGCTCACGGGCGCCGACCCGCAGAAAGAGGCCGCCAAGGCGTCGTCGGCGATCACCACCGCCATGAAGGGCAGCTCCTGAGCCGCGACGGCCGGCGCCACACCTCCGTGGCGCCGGCCGCCCTCCGCACACCGAGAGGAGAGGAAGCCGTGTCGGTCACCCGGGAACACACGCCGGCGTCCACCCGATCCGGGCTCCGACGGCCCTCGCCGCGTCCCGCCCGGCCTGCGCACCCGAACGCGCGCCGCCGGCGCGGCGCGGGAGCATGGCCCTACCTGCTGGCCGCGCCCACCGTCCTGGGCATGCTGTACCTGCTCGCCTACCCCCTGGCCCGGGCCGTCCTGATATCGCTGCAGGACTTCCAGCTGCGTCAACTCATCCTGGGACACGCCAAGTTCGTGGGCCCGCGCAACTACGAGACGCTGCTGAGCGACGAGCGGTTCTGGCAGGTGGTGCGCCGCACCTTCCTGTTCATGGCGGTCAACGTCGTCCTCATCATGCTGCTCGCCACCCTGGTCGCCCTGCTCGTCGAACGGCTCGGCCGAGTGTGGCGATCGGTCCTGCTCGGCGCACTCGTCCTGGCCTGGGCCATGCCCGTCATCGCCGCCACCACCGTGTTCCAGTGGCTGTTCCACTCGGAGTTCGGCATCGTCAACTGGTCGCTGAAACAGCTGGGTTTCACCTCGTTCGACCGCTACCCCTGGTTCGCGCACGGTCCGGCCGCGTTCACGATCCTGGTCCTGCTGATCGTCTGGCAGTCGGTGCCCTTCGCGGCCATCACCCTCTACTCGGCCCTGACCACGGTCCCGGCGGAGCTGTGCGAGTCGGCGCGCATCGACGGCGCCTCGGCGGGCCGCATCTTCCGCGCCATCACCTTTCCCATGATCCGGCCGATCTTCATGCTGGTCCTCTCGCTGGAGGTCATCTGGACCTTCAAGGCGTTCGTGCAGATCTGGGTGATGACCAACGGCGGGCCGGGGGACGCCACCACCATCCTGCCCGTCTACGCCGTCCAGACCGCCCTCTCCAGCCAGCGCTACGACCTCGGATCCGCGGCCTCGATGGTCTCCGTCCTGTTGATGGCCGGCGTCCTCGTCCTCTACTTCCGCCAGATGTTCCGCCAGGAGGGCGAAGCCCTGTGACCACGCCACGACCCCGTCTGCGCCGCCTCCCCCTGCACGCGGCCGCCACCGTGACGATCGCGCTCTGCCTGTTCCCCGTCTACTGGATGATCACGACCGCGTTCGAACCCAACCGGGACATCCAGTCCGACACTCCCCAATTCCTGCCGCGCACCTGGACGTTGGACCACTTCCGGACCGCTGTCGACGCCGACGGATTCGCGCTCTTCTGGCGCAACAGCATCCTCGTGACCGCAAGTGCCGTCCTGCTGGCCCTGGTTGTCGCCCTCGGCGCGTCCTTCGCCGTGGCCCGGATGCGCTGGGACGGCAGGCGCCAGTTCATGCTGCTGGTCTTCGTCGCACAGATGGCGCCCTGGGAGGCGCTGATCATCCCCGTGTACATCATCTCCCGCGACACCGGGATGCTCGACCGCCTGCCCACCCTGACACTGGTCTACTTCATGATGACCCTGCCCTTCACCATCGTGGTGTTGCGCGGGTTCATCGCCGCCATTCCGCAGGAGCTGGAGGAGGCGGCACAGGTCGACGGCTGCACACGGATGCGGGCCTTCCGCCACATCACCTTCCCGCTGCTCGCCCCGGGCCTGATGGCCACCTCCCTGTTCGGCTACGTCACCGCCTGGAACGAGTTCGCCTACGCCAACTTCCTGATCATCAAGCACCAGGACAGCCGCACGCTGCCGGTCTGGCTGTCCTCCTTCCAGAACGTCTTCGGCACGGACTGGGGCGCCACCATGGCCGCCTCCACCCTCTTCGCGCTTCCCGCGCTCGTCGTGTTCCTGCTCCTCCAGCGCCATGTGACCTCCGGCTTCGCCGCCGGAGCCGTCAAGGGCTGACCCTCCCGCGCCCGCTCACGCACGCGACCTTCGGAGACAGCTGTGACCACCTCCCCGCCGCACACCACTCTTGTGCCCAGGCCCACCAAGTCCCGCTTCAAAACAGGCCACTTCACGCTCGGCCCCGAGACCTGCCTACGGGTCGGCGAGGGCGCCGCACCGGCGGCCGACCTGCTGCGCACCTCCCTGGCGTCCGCCACCGGGCTGCCGCTCAAGCCCGCCGCCGACGGAGCCTTCGTCCTCGCCGTCGACTCCGCCCTGACCGGACTGGGCGGTGAGGGATACGGACTCACCATCGGCCGTGACTCCGTCCTGCTCCGCGCCCGGGAGGTCACCGGGTTGCTGCGCGGCGTGCAGACCATCCGCCAACTCCTCCCGCCGGAAGCCCTGTCGAGCACACCGCAGCACGGTGTGACCTGGTCACTGCCCTGCGCCGAGATCACGGACGTCCCCCAGCGGCCCTGGCGCGGAGCCATGCTCGACGTGGCCCGCCACTTCCAGCCCCTGCGGTACCTGCTGCGCTACGTCGACCTCCTCGCCCTGCACAAGATCAATGTCTTCCACCTCCACCTGACGGACGACCAGGGCTGGCGCATGCCCGTCGCCGCCCTCCCCAAGCTCACCGAGATCGGCGGCCATCGCGCGCAGTCGCTGATCGGCCCGACCGGCGACCGCTACGACGGGGTGCCGCACGGCGGTGCCTACACGCGAACCGACCTTGCCCGGCTGGTGAGTCACGCGGCCGCACGCGGCATCACCGTGCTGCCCGAGATCGAGATGCCCGGCCACACACGAGCCGCCCTGGCCGCCTATCCGCACCTGGGCAACCACCCCGGCCGTGTCCTCGACGTCTGGACCAGGTGGGGCGTGTGCGACACCATCCTCGGGCTGCACGACGAGGTGTTCGACTTCTGCCGCACCGTGCTGGAAGAGGTCATGGACGTCTTCCCCTCGCCGTACGTCCACCTCGGCGGGGACGAGTGCCCCCTCACCGAATGGACCGGGAATCCGGCCGCCGCGGCCCGGCTCCGGGAGACCGGGCTGAGCAGCACCGCGCAGCTGCACCGATGGTTCCTCGGCGAGGTCGGCGCGTTCCTGGTCCGCAACGGGCGGCGGCCCGTCGGCTGGGCCGAGACCGGCACCGAACTGCCGGACGGATTCACGGTGATGGCGTGGCGCGACCCCGCGCATGCCCTGGCCGCCGCCGACCGCGGCCACGAGGTGATCAACTCGTATCACCGTGCCACCTACTTCGACTACCCGCAGAGTGCCGCGGCGGACGAACCGGCGGGCCAGCCGGGAGGCGTCGTGGCGCTGCGGGACGTGCACGGCTACGACCCCGTGCCCGAGGGCGCCGCCCCGGAGGCCGCCGCCCATGTCCTCGGTACCCAGGCCCAGTTGTGGACCGAGTACGCGGCCACCTCCGAGCGCATCGAGTACCTCACCTATCCCCGGCTGTGCGCGCTGGCCGACGGCAGCTGGAGCGGTCCGAGCACGTGGACCGACTTCGCCGCCCGCCTGCGGGGGCACACCGTGCGGCTCGACGCCCTCAAGGTCGGCCGCCACCCCTGAGCAGCACCACCCCCCGAACGTCCGACCCCTCCGGAAGGAAAAGGATGAACCCCCACACCACTCCGAGCAGATGGCGCGTCGCAGCGGCCGCCGCCGTGGCGATGGCCACCGCCACCGGTGGACTCGCCGCCCTGACCGGCACGGCCGGCGCGGCCGGTGAACCCGTGACCGTCCAGTACCGCACCAGCGCCACCGGCGCGACGGCGGACCAGGCCGAGCCCTGGATCAAGGTCAGGAACACCGGCGCCGCGAGCGTGCAGCTCTCCAGCGTGAAGGTGCGCTACTACTTCAAGTCCGACTCCAGCGGCGCCAGTTACCGCTTCGCCTGCTCGTGGGCGGTGAAGGGCTGCGCCAACATCACCGGCACCTTCGGCACGCTGGCCAACCCGACCGCGACCGCGGACCGTTACCTGGACATCGGATTCACCTCGGGGGCGGGCTCACTCGCGCCCGGGGCCGACACCGGTGACATGCAGCTGCGGTTCTACCGCTCCGACTGGCAGCCGCTGAAGCAGAGCGACGACTACTCCTTCGGGGCCGCCCAGACGTCGTACGCGGACTGGTCGAAGGTGACCGCCCAGGTGGCGGGCAGCACCGTCTGGGGTGTGGCGCCCGAGGGCAACGACCCGACGGACCCGCCGACCGACCCGCCCACCGACCCCCCGGCCGGCGGGCAGAGCCTGTTCGACGACTTCAACTACGCGAACTCCGCCGACCCGAAGATCTCGGCGAACGGCTGGAACGTCCGCTCCAACTCGGGCGGACCCGGCGTGCCCGGTGCCATCTGGTCGCCGGAGAACGTCACCTTCGCGAGCACGGGCGGCAACTCCGTGATGAACCTGCGGACTTCGACCGCCGGCACCGCGGAGAGCACCAGGCAGACCGAAGTCGTGACCAAGGCCATGAAGTTCAAGAACGGCACCTACGCCGCGCGCGTCAACTTCTCCGACGCGCCGGTGTCCGGACCCGACGGCGACCACCTCGTCCAGACGTTCTTCACCATCAACGACCTCACGGCGCCGATGGCCGACGACTACTCGGAGTACGACTTCGAGTACCTGCCCAACGGCGGCTGGGGCGAGCCCTCGAACATCCTCTACACGACGTCCTGGGAGACCTACAACCCGGACCCGTGGCAGGCGGTCAACCAGCACACGGAGTCCCGGCAGAGCTACGCCGGCTGGCACGATCTGCTGCTGACCATCGACAACAGCACCATCAAGTACTACATCGACGGCCAGCTCTTCGGCACCCACGACGCCGCCTACCTGCCCGAGCGGCCCATGTCGATCAACTTCAACCAGTGGCTGATCGACCTCGCGGGCCAGACCAGCACGACGGCCCGCTCCTACGACGAGAAGATCGACTACGTCCTCCACGTCAAGGACCAGGTCCTGACCCCGGCCCAGGTCACCACCAAGATCAACGCCTACCGCTCCGCAGGCACGACATTCGAGGACACGGTCCCCGGAAGCTAGAGCACTGCCATGCACCACGTCGTGCCGGGTCACGTCTCCTGGGGGTGACCCGGCACGGGTGTCCGTTCGGGACTTGATGCCGATGGGTGCCATGACGACCAGGTCGGCGTCGAGCATCTGGAGGTTCTCCTCGGAGACCGGGACGGAGAACCCGGCGCCCGCCTCGGCGTCCACCTTCGGGTTGAATTCACGGCGGCCACGGGGTGTCGTTCGTCCCTCGCCGCTCACGGACCGACCCTCGGACCGGGTCAGCCGGGCCAGGATCCGGCGAGTTTCGCCGCGAGCGGGTCGTCGGCCAGGAACGCCGCCAGTTCCCTCCGGTCGGGAGCGGTGGCCGGACCGCGGCGCATCACGGCGTACGCCGCGGCCGCGTTGGCGGCGCGGGCGGCCGTCAGGGGGTCGTGGCCCTGGCCGAGGAGGGCGAGGAACGCACCGACATGCGCGTCTCCGGCGCCGTTGCTGTCGACGGCGGCGACCGGGAACCCCGGTACGTGGACGGGCGTTTGGCCGGGAGCGGCCAGCCGGCAGCCGTCCTTGTCCGCCCGTACGAGCACGCCGGCGCCCGGCGCCAGCCGCTCCCCGAGAGCGGCCGCCGCGGTGCGAGGGTCCTCGTGCCCGGTCATGATGCGGGCCTCGCGGGCGTTGGCACTGAGCCAGTCGGTACGGGCCAGGACGGGGGCGAGGACGCTTTCCGGGATGTCCGCGACCAGAGGGCCCGGATCGAAGCAGAGGGTGGTGCCGGCGGGCAGCGCGGCGGCGAGCCTCGACAGCAGCGGGCCGTTGCCCGGCAGGACCAGCCCGTATCCGGAGAGCTGGACGAGGTCCTCCGGTCGCAGCTGTGCCGCGATGGCGTCCGCGTCGGCCGGGGTGAGGGTCGCCTCGGCGCCGAAGCTGGTCACGAAGGTGCGCTCGCCGCCGGAGTCGACCAGCGCCACGGTGAATCCGGTGTCGCGGTCGGTGCGGGCGGGCAGCAGCGTGGCGACGCGTTCGGCCGCCAGCGCCGCGCGGACGAGATCGCCGTACGGCCCCGTGCCGTGCAGACCGGCGTAGACGGCCTCCGTGCCCAGACGGCGGGCCGCCGTCAGCATGTTGAAGCCACCGCCGGGCGTCGTCTCGGTGCGGGTGCCGATGACGTCGCCGCCGCGCTCGGGCAGGGCGGGCACCTCGATCACCAGGTCGGCGATCACGTTCCCCGCGAGGACGACACGGCCGGTCACCGTTCGGCTCCCTGGAGGCGGGCGGAGGCGTTCTCGCCGTCGGCGTTCGGGGTGGGGGCGATGCGGCGCCCGAACAGTGCGTACACCGCGGCACCGACGGTCATCGCGACGGCCCAGCCGAGGCCGTCGACGCCGAGCCAGGTGTCGCAGAGCGGGCCCGCGAACCAGACGTCGCTCGCGCTCGTCGATGCCTTGGTGAACAGCAGGCCGGCCACGATGGCCAGGGCCCAGCCGAGCACGGCGGGCAGATGCAGGCCGCCCGAGTACCAGTAGGCGCTGGAGCGGGAGGTGTCCATCAGCGCCCGCGGGTCGTAGGTGCGGCCGCGCAGCGAGTCCACGGCGATCACCCCGATCCAGGCCGAGATGGGCACGGCCAGCAGCGTGAGGAAGGTGGAGAAGGGGCCGTAGAAGTCGCCGGCGACGAGCATGAAGTAGATGCCGCCCGCGAACATCAGGACGACGTCGAGAGCGACGGCGTAGGCACGCGGGACCTTGAGGCCGAGCGTGATCATCGTGAGGCCGGCGGAGTACGTCGAGAGATGGTTGGACATCAGCAGTCCGCCGAAGGCCGCGATCAGATAGGGGACGGCCATCCAGGACGGGAGCATCGCGTTGATCGCGGCGACCGGGTCGGAGGCCGTGGCCAGCGTCCGGTCGCCGGCCGAGAGCAGCGAGCCGAGCGAGATCAGGAGCACGAGCGGGATGCCCGCGCCGAACGCCGAGGCCACCACGAGACGTCGGCCCGGGATCGTGCGGGGCAGGTAACGGGCGTAGTCCGCACCGGCGTTGGCCCAGCCGATGCCCGTGCCGGAGGCGATGAAGCCCACTCCGGCGACCACCGCGCCGGCCGGTCCGGCCGGCGCGTCGAGGACCTTGGTCCAGTCGACGGTGGAGATCAGGAAGCCCATCACCACGAGGTTCAGCACACCGAAGGCGATGGTGGCCCACTTGTTGATCCACATGATCGTGGCGTGGCCGAGACCGCTGATCAGCAGCGTGCAGGCGATGAAGACCAGCAGGCAGACGAGGGTCAGCACCGTGTTCTGCCGGATGCCGAACGCCGTGTCGAGCAGCGCCAGCAGCGCGTACGCCGCCGTGGTCGTGGAGATGGTCTCCCAGCCGACCCGGCTGAGCCAGGTGACGAGGGTCGGGCCCGCGTTGCCGCGCTGGCCGAAGACCGCGCGCGACAGGGTGAGGGCCGGGGCACCGCCCTTCTTGCCCGCCAGGCTCAGGGCGCCCACGAGGGCGAAGGAACCGAAGGAGCCGAGGACGGCGACGAGCACCGCCTGCCAGATGTCGAGGCCGCGGAACGCCACGAGCGTGGCACCGAGCGGAAGTCCGAGGATGCTGATGTTGGCCGCGAACCAGGTCCAGAACATCTGGCCCGCGTGCCCGTGGCGTTCACTGTCGGGGACCGGCTCGATCCCTCGGGTCTCGATGGCACCGACGCGATCGTTCGTCTTCGAAACGGTCATGACGGAACCTCCTTGCTTGGTGCGGAGAGGCGGATGGCGGGGCGGAGAGGGAGTGCGGGGCGGGGAGTGGGATGAGGGCAGGGCAGAGGCGACGGCGGCGGGCCCGGGAGCTGGGGACGGGGCCCGCCGGTTCGGGAGTCGGGGACGGGCGGCCGAGGGGCGGCGGCGGTCAGCGGTAGGTCAGCAGTCGCTCCGTCAGGGGTTCCAGGTCGAGGGAGTTGACGGTGCGGAGCGTCCGGACGGCCTCGGCGGGCAGTGCGGACAGGCCGCGGACCGAGCCGGCGACGGCGCCGGCGATCGCGCCGATGGTGTCGCTGTCGCCGCCGAGATTGGCGGCGAGCAGCGCGGCCCGCCACGGATCGCCGCCGGCCACCGCGAGCACCGCGAACGCGGCGGGCACCGACTCCTGGCTCGCCACGCTGGTGCCGACGAGCGCGACGACACGGTCCAGGGCGTCGGCCTCGGACAGACCCCGCACCAGCTCGTACGCCCACTCGATCCGGGAGGCGATGTCGGCCCCGGCGATCCAGTGCCCTCGTCGCGCACCGGCCCGGGCGGCGGCCACGGCGGTGATGACGGCCTCGTCGAGGGACGCGCCGTCGACGCCCGCGCTCACGGCCGCCGCGACGGCTGCCGCGCCGGCGATGCCGATGGTCGTGTCGTGGGTGACCTGGCAGGACTCCACGACGCGGTCGACGAAGGCGTCGAGCGGGTCGGCGGCGAAGGCGATCCCGACCGGGGTCGCGCGCATCGCCGCGCCGTTCGTCGTGCCGTTCCTTCCCGCCTCCTGCGGGGGGACACCGCGGGCCACCGCGTCCAGTGCGGCCTTGGTGGACGGACCGAGGAGATCGAAGGAGCCCTTGGCCTTCATCTCCTTCTCCCAGTCGAGCAGTTCGTGGGCCAGGCGCAGCGGATCGATCCGGCCGTGGCCCTCGTCGATGAGCCGTCCGACGATCACGGCCTGGTCGGTGTCGTCGGTGACGGACCCGGCGGGCATGCCCGCGCTGACCGGGTTGTCGGGCCGGGCCGGCTCGAAGCCGGTGAGGGTGCCGTAGACGCGGACGACGTCCTGCCGGGACATCACCTGGGTGGGCATGCCGAGTGCGTCACCGAGGGCGAGGCCGTAGAAGGCGCCGAGGGCGCGGTCGAGCCGGTCGTTCACGAGCGGCCTCCCCGGCCCGAGCGGACGTGCAGTTCGAAGCGTGCGGGGTCGAGCAGGCTCGTGACCTGCTCCACCACCGAGCCGTCGGCGGCCCGGTACACCTGGTCCAGGCGGAGGAAGGACTCGCCGGGTGCGCGATGCAGCACGGCCGCCTCGGTCTCCTCCAGCCCGCGCACGGACACGACACCCTCGCCCGAGTCGGTGATACGGCCGGCCGAGACCAGCGTCCGGCTCAGCGAACCGGCGTCCAGGCCGCGCGCGGGCAGCCCGGCGAGGTCACCGACGGCGGGCACCCTGCTGTGCTCCAGGGAGACGCCGTGTCCGTCGGGCAGCCGCCTGACGCGGTCCAGTGCGACGAAGGCGTCCGAGGCGAGTTCGAGCCGGGCGGCCAGCTGCGGATCGGTCACCTCCTCGAAGCGGAGGATCTCGGTGGTCAGTTCGGTGCCCTGCTCGGCCAGCGCGCGGGTCCAGCCGAGCCGGTTGTCGAGCGGCGTCCCGTCGAAGGTGACGAACGAGCCGATTCCGGCGTGGGTCGCGATGAGGCCCTCCTCGCCGAGAACCTGGAGGGCCTGCCGCAGGGTGGTGCGACTGACCCCGAACCGCTCTCTGAGCGCGTGCTCTCCGGGAAGTCTGCTGCCGTCGGCGTGGACCCCGGAGCGGATCTCGTCGGCGAGGACGCGGGCGATGCGAGAGTGTTTGTGTACCTGTCCAGGCATGTCTAGACAGTAGATGAACAAGTATCTGCGGTCCAGAGCCGCCGAGCGATTTCCCGGGCGACGGGGCCGACGGGGCGACGAAACGCCGCGGTGTCGAGGCGGCCGCTGTCAGACGCCGCGGGTGCGCAGCCTCTTCGACGAGCCGAGGACGAGCAGGAGCGAGACGAGCGCGCACAGGGCGAGAAAGGCGCCGATGGTCGCCATCCCTTCCTGCAACCCGACCGTGAATCCCGAGCCGCTGCCGCGGACGATGATCCCGAGGACGGCCACGCCGAGCGTGCTGCCGATCTGCCGGAAGGTGTTCTGCACGGCGGAGGCGGAGTTGCTCAGCCGGTCCGGCACGCTGGAGACGGCCAGGTTGCTGATCGAGGAGCTGAGCAGCCCGCATCCGATGCCGACGAGACCGAGGCGCCACTCGACGTCCGCGAGCGCGGCACGGGAGGCGGCCGCCAGCAGCAGCGATCCGGTGGCGGTGACCAGCAGGCCGGAGATCATCACGGGAGCGGCGCCGTACCGTGCCATCAGCCTGCCCGTGACGGGGGCGACCAGGGCCATGACGAGGGTCATGGGCAGGAAGGCGAGGCCGGCCGCGAGGACCGAGTAGCCGCGCTCGTCCTGGAGATCGAGGCTGTAGAAGAACAGCACCCCGAAGAAGACGGCGAAGTAGGCGAAGCCGCCGAGGTTGGCGGCGATGAACGGGCGGCTTCGCCACACCCCCATCGGCATCAGGGGGTTGCGGCCGCTGCGGCCCTTGCTCAGCTGCGTGGCTATGAAGCCGGTCAGGGCGATGACGGAGAGGGCGAGTGTCCCGAGCACGCGCACGGACGACCAGCCCGCCTTCTCGCCCTCGCTGAGCGCGAAGACCAGGGCGGCGAGGGTGACCGCGGCGCTCACCGAGCCCGCCACGTCGAGCGTCCGGTGCCCGTCGGGGCGCCCGTGCCGCCCGACCGGGACCGACCTGCGGCCGAGCAGGAGGGTGACCGCGCCGAGCAGCACCGAGAGGGCGAAGGCGGCGCGCCAGGTCGTGATGCTGAGCAGCGCTCCGCCGGCCACCGGACCGGCCGCGAGGCCCAGGCTGGCGACGCCGGCCCAGGCGCTCACGGCGCGGGCGCGCTCGCGCGGCTCGGTGAACTCGTGGACCAGGATGGACAGCGTCTGCGGGAGCATGATCGCCGCTCCGAGCGCCTGCACCGCGCGGGCGGCCAGCAGCAGGCCCATGAGCGGCGCGACCGCGCACAGCAGCGAGCCGGCGGTGAAGACGAGGACGCCGAGAAGGAACGCGGTGCGCCGCCCCCAGCGGTCCCCGAGTGCTCCGCCGAGGAGGAGGGCGGCGGCGTACGTCAGCGTGTAAATGGTGGCGACCCACTGCAGCGACGTGTCCGAGGCGTGGAGCGAGCTGCCCAGGTCCGGCAGGGCCACGTTGACCATCGTCGAGTTGAACATGCTCAGCATGAGCCCCAGGCACATCGCCAGGAGCACGACCTTGCGGCCGCTGTGTTCGCGTATCGCCATGCCATCCCCAGTTTTTATAGGTAGCCTAACTATAAAACACCGACCGACGGGGACGGCCGAGAGATGGACGAGCTGACGGACGAGACGCGCAAGCGGCTGCTGCGGATCGGTCAGGCGGTCCGCCGTGACGCGGCCGACCTGCCCGTGACCACCGCGCAGGGGTCCGCGCTGAGCCTGCTCAGCGGGGGCGCGATGAGCGTCGGCCGGCTGGCGCAGGCCGAGGGCGTGCAGCCGCCGACCATGACCCAGCTCGTCAACCGCATGGAGGCGGCGGGGTGGGTCGGCCGCTCCGGTCCCGCCCGCAAGGGGAGCACCGTGCAGATCACGGCCGCGGGCCGGCGGATCGTCGAGGAGGTGCGGGCGAGGCGCAACGACCTGCTGGCCGAGCGGATGGCCGCGTTGACCCCCGACGACCGTGCCGCGCTACGGGCGGTGCTGCCCGTCCTCGACAAGATCTTCGGGCCGCCGCTGTCCCCTCCGGGGCTCTGATCCCCCGTCATGCGCGGCCGGCAGGTCCGCTCCGGACGCCTCTCGCCGACGTAGGCCACCGATCGGGCTGCGATGCCGAGCCGCGCATCCTAGAGTCGCCATCGAGCGCAGTCGATGATCGGGAAGGGCGGGACACATGGCCGAGGACGAGTCGGCACCGACGCCGCAGCCGGTTCTGTCCCCTCTCACCAGTGCGTCGATCTTCCTCGTCGCCACCATCGACCCGGGCGGGGAGGCGGTCGCCCGGGACGTGCTGTCCGACCTGAGCTCCCTGCAGCGGGCCGTGGGCTTCCGTGCCGAGCCCGAAGGCAGGCTCAGCTGCGTCACCGGCATCGGCTCACAGGCATGGGACCGGCTGTTCGGCGGTCCGCGCCCCGCGGAACTGCACCCCTTCCGCGAGCTGAACGGACCGGTGCACCGCGCCGTGTCGACACCCGGCGACCTGCTCTTCCACATCCGCGCCACACGCCTGGACCTGTGCTTCGCGCTGGCCACGGAGATCATGGCCCGGCTCGGCGAGGCGGTGACCGTACGCGACGAGGTGCACGGCTTCCAGTACTTCGACAAACGCGATCTGCTCGGCTTCGTCGACGGCACCGAGAACCCCACCGGCGCCGCCGCGAGCGCCGCCGTGCTGATCGGTGACGAGGATCCGGAGTTCGCCGGCGGCAGCTACGTCATCGTGCAGAAGTACGTCCACGACCTCGAGGCGTGGAACGCGCTCCCGGTCGAGGCGCAGGAGCACGCCGTCGGCAGGTCGAAGCTGAACGACATCGAGCTCGACGACAAGGTCAAGCCGGCCGACGCGCACGTCGCGCTCACCAGCATCACCGAGCCCGACGGCACGGAACGTCAGATCCTGCGCGACAACATGCCCTTCGGGGCCGTCGGAACGGGCGAGTTCGGCACCTACTTCATCGGCTACGCCCGCACGCCCGCGGTCACCGAGGCGATGCTGGAGCGGATGTTCCTGGGCACGCAGGACGCCGACCACGATCGGATCCTGGACTTCTCGACCGCGCTCACGGGCTCCCTCTTCCACGTCCCCACGGCGGACTTCCTCGACGATCTCCCCGACCCGCCGGCTGCTGACGGCGCCGGTGCCTGAGCGGAGTCCGGTCCTGCGGGCGCGTTGCCGGGAATGCGACGAAATCGGCATCTATTCTCACAGAGCCCTGCATTCCGGTGCTTCTTGGAGGAGAGTTGACCATGGACCTCAAGCCCCTGGCCCGGACGGCGGCAGCCGTCGCCGTCGCCGTCACCGCTGTCGTGACCGCGGTCGGCCCGGCCTCCGCAGCCGCGTCCGGCCCGTCCGTCGTACGGCAGGCCACCCCGACTCCGGGCGGCCCCGCCCCAGTTGTCGGAACCATGGGCACCGGCCTCTTCGAATTCGGCGGCGCCACCATCGACTTCGTCGGCCGGCTCATCGGTACGGGCGGCAGCGGAAGCGCCTGAGCGGGTCCGGCCATGGAACCCAGGGGACTGTCATGACCGCGGCCCCGCGCGGGAGCGCGCCGGGCGGCGGCCGCTACGGCGAATCCGTCTTCCGCCCCGGGCAGGCGGGCGAGGGCGAACGCATCGACTACGGCGCCCTCGCCTACGACGACACCACCTGGGCGCGCTTGCGGGCGCTGGGCGTCGGGCCGGGCTGGAACTGTCTCGAGGTCGGGGCCGGCACCGGCACCATCGCGCGCCGGCTGCTGGACGAAGCCGGCGCCGCGAGCGTGCTCGCCGTGGACCGGGACGTCCGTTTCCTCAGCGAGCGGCGTACACCCCGGCTCGACGTGCTGGAGGCCGACGTCACCGCCCCGCACTTCGTCCGGGGGACGTTCCGGCTGGTCCACGCCCGCTTCGTGCTGATGCACCTGGCCGAGCGTGAGCGACTGGTCTCCGCACTGGCCGAACTCGTCGCGCCGGGCGGGGTGCTGGTGATCGGCGACGCGGTCGACCTGACGAGCGACCGTGCGCCCGCCACGCCGTACACCGCGGCGATGCGGGCGATGTGGCAGGGGTTGCGCGACACGATCGGAACCGACGCCACCTCGGCACTGTCGTACCCCCAACTGCTGCGCGGAGCGGGGCTGGCGGCCGTCGGCGCCGAGATCCATGTGCCGCCCCTGCTGCCGGGCAGCCCCATCAGCCGCTTCTGGGCGGACACCTGGGAGCGCAGCCGGGCGGCGATGGTGGCCACCGGCCTCGT
The DNA here is from genome assembly GCF_042800575.1 of Streptomyces sp. NPDC057616. Taxonomy (NCBI): domain Bacteria; kingdom Bacillati; phylum Actinomycetota; class Actinomycetes; order Kitasatosporales; family Streptomycetaceae; genus Streptomyces; species Streptomyces sp. NPDC057616. The sequence goes on along the minus strand of NZ_JBHVGU010000016.1, from coordinate 104,620 downwards.
CGACGACGCCGCCGTCGACCAGGCGGTCCGCTATCTGGATGCCGACGACTGCGCCGCGCTGTCGGCCGGCATGCTCACCGCGTGGGGGTGGAAACCCGAGGAGGCGCAGGCGTGACCGATCACCCCTCCCGCCGAGGCGCTGTCTGATATTTGACGCATGCTTTACGCGCTTCGGGAAACTGCCATCCCTGTTGGTGCACTCTGACGGTAAGCAGGGTTCATCCGAGCTGGAGAGCAAGCAAGAGAGTGGGGCAAGGCGTGCGAGGGCGCAAGGGCGGCATAGGGGTCGCACTGGTCACGGTCGCGGTGCTGGTGGGTACGAGTGCCTGCGGTGGCGGCAGTGACAAGGCGAGCGGGGACGACGGAAAGCCGACGGGGAAGCCGAGCGCGAGCGCCTCGCCGTCTCCGACGAAGCCCAAGGGCCCGCCGATGCTGCTGGACACGATCACCCCGCAGACGGGCACCACCGTCGGCGTGGCCATGCCGATATCGGTCATCTTCACCAACCCGGTCGCGGCCAAGGCCCGCGCCAACGTCGAGAAGCACATGAAGGTCAGCGCCTCGCAGCCGGTGGCCGGCGCCTGGCACTGGTTCGGTGACCGGCGGGCCGACTGGCGCCCGAAGACGTACTGGCCCACCGGTACGACGGTGAAGATCGACGCCGACATGAAGGACGTCAGCAACGGCAACGGCCGCTACGGCGTACACGCCTACACGCACACCTTCAAGGTCGGCGACGACGTCCGCGCGGACGTCTCGGTGACCGGCCACACCATGAAGGTGACCCGCAACGGCCAGGCCGTGCGCACCCTTTCGATCAACGCCGGCAGTGCCGAGTACCCGACGTGGAACGGCACCATGGCCGTCATCGACAAGCAGAAGAAGGTCCACATGACCTCCTGCAGCGTCGGCATCAGCTGCGACAAGGGCAGCCCGAACTACTACGACCTGACGCTTCCCTGGGACGTCCACCTCACCCAGTCCGGCACGTACGTGCACTACTCGACCGGTGACCCGAACCCGGGCAGCGGCAGCGCCCGCGGCTCGCACGGCTGCGTCCACCTGTCCATGTCGGACGCCAAGTGGTTCTACGGCCAGGTCAAGCAGGGCGACCCCATCACGATCACCGGCTCGCCCCGGGCCAAGGCCCCGGCCGACAACGGCTACGCGTCGTTCAACCTGAGCTGGGACCAGTGGCTCACGGGCAGCGCGTCCGGGGAGTCGACGACCGCCACGCTCTGACGTACCGCAGGTGTGAGGAGGGGGGGCGCAGCGCACACTGCGGCCCCCCTCCTCATCCTGTGTGTGATCAGGCGGGTTGCCACAGCTCGATCCGGTGGCCTTCCGGATCGGTGACCCAGCCGAAGCGCCCGACGCCGTCCATCTCCTGCGTCTCCGCCGCCACGTCCGCCCCCTTGGCCCGCAGCTGCGCGAGCATCGCGTCCAGGTCGCGGACGCGGAAGTTGAGCATGGTCTGCTGGGTGGGGGAGCCGAAGTAGTCGGTCTCGGACTCGAAGGCGGCGAACACCGTCGGCCCGGCCTCCTGGTGCCACAGGCCGTTGTCGTCGGCGTCCAGGCCGAGGCAGTCGCGGTACCACGCGCTCAGCGCCGCGGGGTCGGCAGCCCGCAGGAAGTATCCGCCGATTCCAAGCACACGTTCCATGCCGTCATCCTGCCAGGATCGTGACGGGCCGGGCCGGAATGCGCTCCAGGACACCGCCCGCGAAGACGTCGTACAGCGGCAGGGTCTCCAGGTGGACGTAGCCGATGTGGCAGTCGCAGACCGCGAGCGGGCACGGGCGCGGGCGCAGGGCGGCGCGGTACGAGCCGTCGTAGAGGTTGCCGAGTTCGGCGCGGACGAAGTGGCAGCGGCGGACCGTGCCGTCGCCGTCGACCGAGATCACGGACTCGCCGGTGCGGCACGGCAGGCCGGCGCTCGCGTGCGGGTGGCGGCTGTACGGGAAGAGGGGGTCGAGGGCGCTCCACTCGCCGGCCTCGGCGTCCTGGTAGGTGTGCCCTTCGGCGGCGTTGATCCACAGGTAGACGTGTTCGGGCAGGTCGGCGCGGAGCCGCCGGGCCGCCGCCAGGTGTTCGGGCAGGCCCACCACGCCGACGCTGAAGCGGATGCCGCGCTCGGCGAGTTCGCGGCACTTGCCGAGGAAGCGGTCGTAGGGGGTCTGGCCCGGGTGGTACGTGCACCACAGGGCGAGGGTGCCGGGGTCGGCCTCGGCGAGCCAGTCGGTGCGGCAGCTGAGGTTGGTCTGGATGGCGACCCGGCGGATGTGCGGCAGGTGCGACAGCTCCGCGAGGGTGCGCCGGTACCAGGAGCGGACCAGGCCCTCGCCCCACGGCGTGAAGAGCAGTGAGAGCCGGTCCTCGCTGTTCGCGGCCCACCGGGCGAAGCGCTCCAAGGCGGCGCGGTCGTCGCGGAGTTGGGCGGTCGAGTCGCGCCGCTTGGCGAACGGGCAGTAGGGGCAGTCGTAGTCGCAGGAGGCGAGCGGACCGCGGTACAGGACGGTCAGATCCATGGCGGGCCGGTCACTTCCTCTCGTAGGCGGCCATGGCGGCCCGGACGGCGGGGGAGAACAGCTCGGGGCCGATGGCGTCGGAGTGGGCGAGTCCCTCCGGGGTGAGCCGCAGGTGCGCAGAGCCGGAGCCGGCGTCGGCCAGCCAGCCGCGGTCGGCGAGGCGCAGGAGTTCCGTGCCGAAGTCGTCGAAGGGACCGGCGCCGAAGCGGGCACGGTAGTCGTCGGCCGGCAGCCCCTCGGCCTGGAGGAGCGACTGGAGCAGATGGCGGCGGCGCGCCTCGTGCGTGTCCATGCGGTAGCCGACCTCGGCGTGCGCGAAGTCGGCGGCGGCGACGTAGTCGTCGATGATCCCGCGGATCTCGTGCATGCCCACCGCGTAGTCGAAGGAGTAGTGCACTTGGGCCGTGTACGAGCGGGCGCCGCAGCCCAGGCCGATCATGCCGTCCGTCTGGCAGGCGTAGTCGTCGGCATCCTGGCGCGGGGCGTCGGTCCGGCGGAACATCCGCATCGACTGCTGGATGTAGCCCCGCGCGAGAAGGTGGTCGCGGCCCGCCCGGTACAGGCGCAGCCGCTGGGCGTCCCAGGCCGGGTCGGGGCCGCCCGGATCGGTGCGGTGGCGGTCGAGGCCGGTCAGCGGCCGGACGTAGAGCGGGTAGAGGTAGAGCTCCTCGGGCCGCCAGGCGAGGGCGGCGTCGAGGGAGCGGAGCCAGGTCTGCTCGGTCTGGCCGTCGATGCCGTAGATCAGGTCGATGTTGAGGACCGGGACGGCCGCGTCCCGGATCCGGGCGAGCGCGGCCTCGACGTCGGCGCGGCGCTGCGGGCGTACGGCGGCCCTGGCCTCGCTGTCGACGAAGCTCTGGACGCCGAGGCTGAGCCGGGTGGTGCCGCGCTCGGCCAGCACCGCGAGGCGGTCTGCGGTGGCCGTGGCGGGCGAGGCCTCGACGGAGAGCGGGATCGCGCGGAGGTCGGCGCCCATGCGGAGCTCGGCGATGTCGCAGAGGCGCTCCAGCTCGGATGCGGTGAGGAAGGTGGGGGTGCCCCCGCCGAACGCGGCGGTGGCGAACCGCACTTGGGCCGTCTGCCCGAGCGCCTCGCGCACGGCGTTGGCCTGCCGCTCCAGGGCGTCGAGGTAGGCGCCGGTCAGGCCCTCGGGGGCGCCGATGCGGGTGAAGAGGTTGCAGAAGCCGCAGCGGACCTCGCAGAACGGTATGTGCAGATAGAGGGAGAGGGCGCTCTTGTCCTCCGCCGCCCACAGGGACCGCAGCGCGGGCCGGTCGGGCAGCCGGCGGTAGGCCGTCTTGTGCGGGTAGGCGTACACGTAGTGCTGGTACGGGCTGGTGAGCTGTGCGGTGGTCATCGGACGGCCTCGGCGGGGTCGAGGAAGAAGTGGGCGTACGGCACGGTCCACACGGACTCGTGGCCGAGGCGGTGGCCGGTGTAGCCGTCGTCGCCGTAGGCGGTGCCGTGGTCGGAGCAGACGATCGCGAAGCAGCGGCGCCGGGAGCTCATCGCGGAGAAGAGGCGGCCGATGTGCCGGTCGACGTACTCCAGGGCGGCGGCGTGCGTCTCGCGGGTGTCACCGGCCTCGCGGGTCGCGCCGGGCAGGTGGAACCAGTTGGGCTGGTGCAGGGCGGAGACGTTCACGAAGAGGAACAGCCGCTGCTGCGCGGGGAGGTCGGCCACCACCTGCTCGGCGCGGGCGACCTGGTTCTCGAAGGAGTGCGGCGAGGTGACGCCGAACTCCCGCTCCCAGTGCGACTCCTGGAAGAGGCCGGGCAGCACGGTGCCGAGCGGGCCCTGCTGGTTGAAGAAGCCGACGCCGCCGATGCAGACGGTGCGGTAGCCGGCCTCGGCGAGTCCGGAGACGAACTCCGGGGTGTCGTAGACGAAGGTGCCGTCCGCGGTGGTCTCGCTGCCGGCGAAGCTCGCCGCGAACAGCCGCGGGTGCGGGCCGGGTTCGGCCGGGGTGGGCAGGAAGCCCGCGAAGATCGCGTGGTGCGACGCGTAGGTGAAGCTGCCCGGCGCGTGGCGCTTCTCCCAGCGGCCGCCGGGGAGGTGGCGGGCGAGATGCGGGATGCGCCCGGCGGCCGCCAGCTCGACGGCCACGTCGTGGCGCAGCGTGTCGAGGGTGACCAGAAGGATGTCGTGGTGGCCCACGACCTCGTTCATGTCGGGTTCAGGCATGGGGTGTTCCTGTTCTGTACGGGTGGAGCGGGCCGGGCGGCCCGGCGCAGGGCGGCCGCCACCTGCGCGGCGTACGTGTCCTTGCCCTCCGCACCGCTGCCGGGCAGGCCGGTCAGACGGGGCAGCAGGTCGCCGAAGGCGTTGACCTCGCCGACGAAGGCCCTGCGCCAGCCGACGGCCGGCAGCAGGTCCACGCCGACGCACAGGGTGCGCGGGAAGCAGGACGCGGCGCGCTCGCACACCTCCAGCACGTCCCCCCAGCGGGCGCCCGCCGCGGCGACGGCCTCACGGGCGGAGTCGAGGTCGCCGCGGCTGCCCCCGAGATGCAGGTTGGTCAGCGGCGTGCGGCTGCTGCGGACCACGGCGTGCGTGGCCCGGCCGGCCACCACGACCACGCGCAGATCGGCGGCCCTGCCCTGCTGGGAGGCCTTGGGTACCCAGCGTTCGAGGTGCAGGCCGTCAGGCGCGAGCGCGTCGACGATGACGGCGATGTCCCGCTCGCTGTCGTAGCGGCGCACCCGGAGGGAGTTGTGCAGGCTCCCGTCCGCGGCGAGCTCGACGGATGTGGTGGCCCTGATCCGGCCGCCGCCGCCCGACTCGACGGCCAGGACTCCCGACGCCGACGATCCGTGGGCCGGCTTGACGAACAGCCGCGGCATACGGTGCTCGCGCATCAGCGTCCGTACGTCGTCCCAGCCGCGCACCGGCGCGCCGCCGGGCCCCGAGGTGGGCGAGGCGGGCACCGGGACGCCCGCCGCGTCGAGCACGGCGTGGCAGGCACGCTTGTCGAAGAGCACGGCGAGATCGCCGGGGTCGTCGAGGCGGATGCCGCCGCGCAGCGTGCGCAGCGCGGCGGTGAACCGGGCGTACCAGCGGGCCGAGCCCTCGACCCGAGTGGGTTCGCAGGCGCCCCGCAGGAGCCGGTCGACCTCGGGATTCTCACCGGGGGAGTCGATCCGCACGATCTCGTCCGGCGCGAAGTCGGCTCCGCTCCCGCGCAGGACGTCGGTCCAGGCGACGACGCGCGGGCCGGGCAGGCCGGCCGCGCGCACCGCGTCCGCGAAGAGGGACACCCGGCGGTTCTCCGGGTTGCCGACCACGGCGAACCGCGGCCCGCCGGGAGCGGCCGGTCGCGCCAGAGGGGAGGTGTTCGCCACGCGGGAGGTGTTCACTCGCCCACGGCGACGTAGCGCCATACCGTGCCGTCGTCCTCCGTGTCCTCCTCCGCGTCGTCGCGGTCGAGGTCGACCTCCACGCCCGCGGGCTCCAGGGTCTGCCGCACGCGCTCCTCGACCGGCTTGCTGAGGTAGTGGTGGTGCAGGTCGAGCTTCTTGAGATGGGTCAGGGGCTGACCGCTCAGGAGCGCGCCGGCGCCCTCGTCGGTCAGTACGCCCAAGGACAGGTCGAGCACCTCAAGGCGCTCCACGACCGGGGCGGCGGCGACGGCCGCGGCGACCGCGTCCTGCATCTCGCTGTTGCGCAGGGCCAGATGACGCAGCCGCGGCAGCCGCGCACCCGACAGGATCGGCTCCAGGTCGGCGGCCTCGCTGTCGCCGCCGTAGTCGGGCGTGCCGAGCCACAGGTCGAGGTGCTCCAGGGCGGGCAGGTCGCTTGCGCCGATGCCGCGCACCACCTCGACCGGCAGGCCACCGGTCTCCACGACGAGCGTGCGCAGCGCGCCGTGGCTCAGCGCGGTGAAGCCCAGCCCCGACCCACCGCGCACACCGAACTCCTCCAGGGCGGGGAAACCGGCGAGGAGCGGGGAGACGTCGGTCTGGTTGATCCAGGAGATCTCGCATTCCTCCATCACCATGTCGCCCAGGAACAGCGCGCGCAGGGCGGGGAAACGCTCCCGGGCGGCGAGCAGGGCCTCGATGACGGAGGAGGGGTCGGTGTCGTACGCCTCCTCCCACGCCCCGACGATCAGCGCCCGTACCCGGGTGGTGTCGACGGCGGCGCAGAAACGGGCGAACGCCTCCGGCCACTCCTCGTTGGCGTCGTACACGTCGCTGGTGATCCGCCAGGCGACGGCGTCCGCCTCGGGCAGCCGGTCGGCCGGCGCGCCCGGTCCCGGAAACGCGTGTGCGGGCAGCCGGTACAGCGAGTGGAGGTGGTCACCGATGGTCATGCGGCTGCTCCTGGGAGAAAGGGTGTGCGGTCCGTGATGTCCGCAGTTCTACCAACAGCCACTGACAACAGCCCGCGCCGGGGCGGGATTCGGGGCGTTGTCAGTGGTGGCCCCTACGGTCGTGGTCATGAGGCCGGTGCGGGGTGCACCCGGCGGTGAGGGGACAGGCATGTACCGACAGGGAGACGTGCTGATCGTGCCGGTCGCGGAGGGGGTGGTGCCTGCCCATGTGGCGCACGCCCCGAGGGAGCGGCGCGACGGGCGCGGCCGGCTGGTGCTGGCGCTGGGCGAGGTGACGGGGCACGCTCACGCGGTCGTCGGGCCGGGGGAGTTGGTGCGGGAGACGGGACCGTTCGGACCCTTCCTGCTGCACCTTCCGCAGGGCGGCCGGGTCGTGCACGAGGAGCACGCGGCGATCGCGCTGCCCAAGGGGTGGTTCCGGGTGATCCGGCAGCGTGAGTACGTGCCCGGATCCGTGCGGATCGTGGCGGACTGAACTGCGAAGGGCGGAGGGGCACATGAGCGTGACGGACATCGAGGCGGCCGCGGTGGAGAGCGGGTCCCCGGGCGAGCTGGGACGGTGGCGCGCGTGGGCGTCCGCGACGGGCCCCGCCGATCGCACGGCGGCCGAGGAGGGGGTCCGGCGGGCCTACCGGCTGGCGGGACTCGCGGAGCCGGAGCGTGTGGTCTGGGTGGGGTCGCCGCAGGCGGCCGTCAGCCTGATCCGCGAACTGCCGGACCGCGGCCCGAGCGTGCGGGACGCGGTCCGCAGCGCGCCATGGGCGGGTGAACGGCGCAGACTGCACGGCGAGTTGGGGGCCGCGGGCTGGTCCGCGCACTGGGCGGCGACCGGGGGAAGGCTGTGGGAGTCCACCCAGGCCCTCGTGGACCGGATTCGCACCGGCGTCATCGAGGAGCTGGTCGGCCGGGACACGGGCAAGGAGGCCGCAGAGGTCCGCCTGCTCCTTCTGGACGCCGTGCTCGGCCAGCACGACGCGCCGTGGCTCGCCGCGTTCGCGGCCGACGAGGGTGCGCTCGGGGCACTGACCCAGGTGTGCCGCAGCGCCGGCTGGTGGTGGCCCTACGCCCGCGTCGCGGTGCTGTCGGAGCGGCCCGTGGAACTGCACCGCGACGAGGCCGGACGTCTGGACCACGGCGACGGCCCGGCGCTCGCCTACCCCGACGGCTTCGCCCTGCACGCCTGGCGCGGCATGCCCGTGCCGGCGGCCTTCCTCGCCGAACTGCGCACGCTCACACCGGAGCGGATCCGCTCCGAGGAGAACGCCGAACTGCGGCGCGTGATGCTGGAGTACTACGGCTACGACCGCTACCTCACCGACTCGGGCGCCCGTCCGGTGCATCAGGACGAGACGGGCACCCTGTGGCGCATCGACCTGGTCGACGACGAGCCGGTGGTGATGGTGGAGGTGCTCAACTCCACCCCGGAACCGGACGGCACCCACCGCACGTACTGGCTGCGGGTCCCGCCGTCGACCCGGACGGCGAGGGCGGGCGTGGCCTGGACGTTCGGGCTGTCGGCGGAGGTGTATGCGCCGGAGCGGGAGACGTGAGGCGGGTGGCCTCCTGGGCGCCGGCGTCACCGAGGTGACGGTGCCTCAGCGGCTACGGCGTCCCCTGCGGCTGCGGCGCCATGGAGGCGACCGGTGTCCTCCGGCCCCCGGAAGGCGACGTAGAGGAACAGCGCGGCCATGACCGCCACGCCCGCCCACATGGCCTGCTGCCAGCCCTCGACGAAGGACTGCTGTGCGGCGTGCACGAGTCGGCGTGCGTGGGAGCCCGCTCCGGGGGCCGCCTCGACGGCGTTGGAGACGCCCTCGCGGGCGGTGTCGGCCGTGTGCCGGGGGATGCCGTCGAGCCTCTCGTCGATGGCGCCGCGGTATCCGGCGGACAGCAGTGAGCCGAGGAGTGCGACGCCGAGGGCGGTGCCGAACTCGCGGGTGACGTCGTTCAGGGCGGAGGCGACACCCTGGCGTTCCCGCGGCAGGGAGCCGGTGATGGCCTCGGTGGACGGCGTCATGGACAGGCCCATGCCGACGCCCATCGCGAGCATGCCGGGCAGGATCGACAGGTATCCGCCGTCGACCGAGACGACGAGGGCCATCAGGGCCAGACCGGCTCCCGCCAGGGCGATGCCCACGGCCATGGTGGCGCGGGCGTGGATGCGCGCGGCCAGTTTGGGGGCCAGCCCGGAGGACGCCATCATCGCCACCGCCATGGGCATCAGCGCGAGCGTGGACAGCAGCCCCGACCAGCCCAGGACGGCCTGGAAGAAGGGGAAGAGGACCACGAAGATCCCGGCCTGCACACCGAAGACGACCAGCAGCGTGATCGATCCGCCGGCCGGCCCCCGCTCACGGAACAGGCGCACGTCCAGCAGCGCGGCGTCCCGGCGGCGCAGTTCCCAGGCCACGAAACAGACGGCGGCGACGATGCCGATGGCGAGGCTGACGAGGGTGATGGGGGCGCCCCAGCCATGCTCGGGGCCCTCCTGGAGGACGAGGATGAGGCCGACGACGGCGAGGACGGAGGCCAGCGCACCGACGAAGTCGAAGGAACGGCCGGAGTGCTCACGGGAGTTGGGCACCGAGCGCAGGGTCATGGCGAGCGCCACGACCACCAGTACGACGGGCAGGACGAAGAGGTGGCGCCAGCCGGCGACGTCCACGAGCGCGGCCGAGAGGAACATGCCCAGGATGCCGCCGCCTCCGGCGACTCCGGTCCAGACGCCGATCGCCTTGCCGCGCTCCTCCGCGGGGAAGGTGGACGTGATCACGGCGAGCGTGATGGGCATGATCATCGCCGCGCCGACACCACTGAGCAGACGCGCGCCGAGCATGACGCCGGCCGACGGGGCGACTCCGGCCACCGTGCCGGCGACGCCGAAGACGATCAGGCCGGTGATCAGCATGGGCTTGCGGCCGAGACGGTCGCCGACGGCACCGAGCGGCAGCAGCAGCGCGGCGAGGGTGAGCGTGTAGATGTTGATGATCCACAGGATCGTGTTCTGCGAGGCGCCGAACTCGACGGCGAGGTCGGGCTGGGCGACGTTCAGCCCGGACACCGAGGCGACGACCGCCATCAGCGCGACGCAGACCGCGATCAGGATGGTGCGCAGCTGACGCGCGTCAGGCACCCCGGTGCCGTGGGCGGCACCGTCGGCCGCCGCGGGTGCGGCGGCGGATGCGGGGGCGGGCTGGTTCGTACTCATGGATTCCTCTCACCTGGACGCGGCCTGTCGCGCGAGGCACGGCCTGGGCCTGTGCCGCCGAAGCTAGCCCGGTGTTGCCGATGAGGCATACAATCTTGCGTATGACGCAAAACGATGGCGATCTGGACGGCCTCGTACGCAAACGGATCCGTGCTCTGCGGGTGGCGCAGGGCTGGTCCCTGGAGGAGCTGGCCGGCCGCGCCAAGATCAGCCAGTCGACGCTGTCCCGTATCGAGAACGGGCAGCGGCGCCTCGCACTGGACCAGCTGGTCACCCTGGCCCGCGCCCTGGACACGTCGCTCGACCAGCTGGTGGAGACCGCGTCCGACGACGTCGTCAGCAGCCCCGTGATCGACGCCGCGCACGGGCTGATGCGCTGGACCGTCAAGGCCGACCCAGGGATGAGCGTCGTGCGTCAGCGCATGACCGAACCACCCCCGGACAATCCCGCGCGCATGCGCGCACACCCTGGCCGCGAGTGGCTCGTCGTCCTGTCCGGCACCGCGATCCTGATGCTGGGCAACCGGCGCTACCGCGTCGAGACCCATCAGGCCGCCGAGTTCCCGACGATGCTGCCGCACGCGATCGGCGCCGAAGGCGGGCCCTGCGAGATCCTGGGCATCTTCGACCGCGACGCGCGCCGCGGCCACCAGCGCGAAGGCCGGCGCTCCGGGGGCGGGGGCGACGCGGACGCGGCCCGTATGTGACCGCTCGCCGGCGGCGGGAATGCCCGGCAGGGTGGGTGCGTTACAACCGGCGTGGGAGTGGAGGGGACAGTGTCCCCGGGCCTCACCTATTGCATGCAGGGAAGATCGTTCGGCTGAAGCCCTGCATTGCCTTTCGCCGCGTAGGCGACCGCCCTTCACTCCCGCAACGCGCAGACGTGGCCCCGAGTGCTTCGATCGCCTCGGGGCCGCGGTATGCGTGTGGCGCCTGCCGTTGCGCCAAGTGGCGGATGTTTGGCCTGTGAAGGTATGTATCCCGCACGGCGGGGCAGTTGGGGGTGTACCCGACGCCGCTCGGCGTCGCCCAGTGACGATGACGCCACTGATGAACTCTGGATTCTCGCGGTGGCGTCTGCCCACGCGCGAGCTGTGCTGTGCTGGAGAGGGGAATCGCCATGATGGTGCCGGCGGAGAAGGAACTGCGTGCGGTGCTGGCCCAGTTCGCCCAGGCGCGGATCGAGCACGACGTGTGTCCTACCGGCCGTAGCAGCCGCGTCCTGGAGGACGTGACCTACACGCTGTGCGTCATGACGGCCTCCCGCACCGTGGAGCAGGCCCTGAGCACGGCGGATCTGCTCATGGAGCAGTACCGCGCCGACCGTGAGGCGGTGGCGGCGCAGGCGGGCGAGGCCCTGGCCGCGTAACCGCCGTAGGAGTCGTAGGCAGTCGTAGGAGCCAAGGGGCCGGACCAGCCCCGTGGTCGTCGACTGCTGCCGCGGGGGGGGGTGAGGGTGCCCGTCGGCCCGCCGCTGCGGTCAGGACAGGACAGGCAGGGCGGAGCAGTTCGACCTGGCGGGCTTGGACTCGAAGCGGTCGGCCAGCCAGGAGATGGCGTCGCCCTGGTCGGTGAGCAGCGGTGCGAAGTGGTTGATCAGGGCGCTGCCCAGGCTCGGCAGCGCGACGGGCTTGTACGTGACGTCGGCGCCCTTGGCGCACCAGTCGACGGCGAGCCGCCGGGCCTGCGCGTGCGGCACGAGGTTGTCGCTGGTGCCGGTCGCCAGCCGTACCGGCGACGCGGGCTTCATGGTGCCGATGCGCTGCTCGCCCAGGAAGTCCGTCAGGGCGGGCTCGGACTGGATGATGTCGCTGATGGTCCGGCCGTCGGTGGTCCAACTCGTGCTGTGCGAGCCGCCGTAGGAGAACAGCGCGTCGCCCACGCACATGGTCGACAGGTCCTTGAGCGCTGCCTTGCCCGCCGCGTTGAGGTGGGCGTCGGCGATCGGCTTCAGGGCGGGGTCGGACTCCAGGAACCCGTTGACCGACCAGCCGAGCGCCCCGGCCAGCTCGCTGCCGTCGATCGCCTTGGTGACCTCCACCAGGTCGGCCGGCGGAGCGCCCGAGTAGGTCCCGGCGAGGGTGACGTCGGGAGCGTAGGTGGGCTGGAGTTCGGCGGCGGACGCGGTGGCGCCGCCGCCCTGGCTGTATCCGAACAGGCCCACGCGGGAGGCGGGCGTGATCGACGTGCCGTCGAGCGAACGCGCGGCGCGGACGGCGTCGAGCACCGCGTGGCCCTCGTCCACGCGGTTGACGTAGGTGTGCAGCCGGTCCGTCGTGCCCAGGCCGGAGTAGTCGGTGACGACGACGGCGATGCCCCTGGCCAGGAGCCGGTAGATCGCCAGGTCCTCGTAACCGATCGACACCGTCCGGCCGTTGACGGTCAGGGGGTGTTCCAGGTTGAGGGAGGCGGCGCACTGGTCGCCCTGGCCCATGGTGCCGGGCGCCAGGGCGACGAGCGGCCGGTCGCCCGGACCGTGCCAGGCGGCGGTGGGCTCGATGTAGGCGCCGGTGACCGCCATCGGCTCGCCGTTGGAGTCGGTGGACTTGTACATCAGGCGGGTGGCGGCGCCGGGCAGCGGACCGTTGACGCCCGGCAGGCTCAGCGCCAGGGGGAGCGGTTCGCTGCGCACCAGCGCGCCGTCGGCGGCGGGCAGCGTGGCGGGTGGGGTGTAGAAGTCCGGGATCGTGACACCTCGGGAGACCACTGCGTCGGACTGCGGCGCCGCGCTCGCGGGGAGCGCCGTGCCGCCGAGGCATGCGGCGGTCGTGACGGCGACGGCCAGTATGCGGGCGGATGCGGGCATGACGGACCTCCGGGGTCGGGGAGGCCGAGCCATCGTCCTGCGGCTCGGTCGGAGGACGGCCTGGTGGGGCCAGGCCGGTGGGGAGAGGCCGATGGCGCGGTGCTACGGTCGTCCCACCGTGCCCGCACCCCGTGCCGCTCTTAGACGAAGTGTCAGGACGGTACCTGCGGGGGTGTTACCCGGGGTAGCGCCCGGAAGGTTACGGTTCAGTAATATGACGGGGTGTGAGCGGACCGCCGCTCCGCGCTCAAGGTCAAGCAGTTCGAAGGCGTGGAAGGCGTGGAAGGCGTGCGTCGTGCGGCCGGTCGGCCCGGTGCCCGCCCCGCCGATCCCCGGATCATGAAAGGCGTCCCGCCCGCTCCTCCTGGGTACTCGGTGCGACGCCGCGGCCGTCCCTGACCACTCACCCGGTTTGCGGGAGCCATCGGTGAGCAGACGATCTTGCGGCAATCCCTGCCCGGCCGAAAGGAGCGCGCTCATGACCGACAGCGAGTCCGGTCTCCTCACCGCCGAGGCGGACCCGGTGGCGGTCAGGCGTCACCGTGTCCTGTTCAGAGCGGTCCGGCGGCGCAAGAACCCGCCGCTGCGGCGCACCGACATCACCGTCACCGACGAGGCTGCCGTCAGAAGAGCGGTGAAGGCGGCCTCGCTCGGCAACGCCATGGAGTGGTTCGACTTCGGGATCTACAGCTATCTCGCGGTCACCATCGGACATGTCTTCTTCCCGTCCGGGAACGACACCGTCCAGCTGCTGTCGTCGTTCGCGACCTTCGCGGTGGCGTTCTTCGTCCGGCCCCTCGGCGGCGTGGTCTTCGGCCCCATGGGTGACAAGATCGGCCGCAAGCAGGTCCTCGCGCTGACCATGATCCTGATGGCGGTGGGCACCTTCGCGATCGGGCTGCTCCCCTCGTACGCCACCATCGGCTTCTGGTCACCGGTCCTGCTGATCTTCTTCCGGCTGGTCCAGGGCTTCTCCACCGGCGGCGAGTACGGCGGCGCCTCCACCTTCATCGCCGAGTACGCGCCCGACCTGCGCCGTGGGTTCTACGGCAGCTTCCTCGAACTGGGAACGCTCGCCGGATACGTCGGCGCGGCCGGACTGGTGACGATCCTGACCTCGGCGCTGGACAGCGGCGCCATGGAGCAGTGGGGCTGGCGCGTGCCGTTCCTGGTGGCCGGGCCCATCGGGCTCATCGGTCTGTATCTGCGGCTGCGGCTGGACGAGACGCCCGCCTTCCGGAAGCTGGAGGACGGCTCCCTCAACCGGGCGTCCGACGCCGCGTCCACGGTCGAGACCAGCAGCACCGGGGACGTGGCGAAGATCTTCCGCGACTACTGGCCGACGCTGATCCTGTGCGTCTGCCTCGTCGGCGCCTACAACATCGCCGACTACATGCTGCTGTCGTACATGCCGACGTATCTCTCGGACGAGATGGGCTACTCCGACACCCACGGTCTGCTCGTCCTGATCGGCACCATGGTGGTGCTGATGCTGATCGTCAACCGCGTGGGCCGGTGGAGCGACCGGTTCGGCCGGAAGCCCCTGCTGATGACCGGGATGGTCGGCTTCCTCGTGCTGTCCGTTCCGGCCTTCCTGCTGGTCAGGCAGGGCAGTCTGGTGGCGGTGACGGCCGCGATGCTGATGCTGGGGCTGTCGCTGGTGTGCCTGCTCGGCACCATGTCCGCGACGCTGCCGGCGCTCTTCCCGACCCAGGTCCGCTACGGCTCCCTGTCCATCGGCTACAACGTCGCGGTCTCCGTGTTCGGCGGCACCACGCCCTTCGTGATCACCGCGCTGATCTCCGCGACCGGCAACGATCTCATGCCCGCCTTCTACGTCATGGCCGCCTCCGTCGTCGGTGTGGTCGCCGTGGCCTGCATGCGGGAGACGGCCCGCCGGCCGCTGGCCGGCTCGCCGCCGTCCGTCGCGACACCCGAGGAGGCCGCCCGGATGGTCGAGAGCCAGGCACCGGCGCCGAAGTTCTGACGAACGCACGCGGCAAGCCGTACCACGGCAAGCCGGACAAAGGGCTGAATTCCTGATGGAATCAGGTCCGGGGGCAGGCGAAGGAGGAACGGTGCCGACACAGGCGGAGGATGGAACCGACCCCCGGCGGTGGAAGGCGCTGTGGGTCACGCTGGTGGCCGGCTTCATGAGCCTGCTGGACGTGACGATCGTGTCGGTCGCGCTGCCGTCCATGCAGCGCGACCTGCACGCCTCGGCACCCGCCATCCAATGGGTGGTGACCGGCTACGCCCTCAGCTTCGCGCTGGTCCTGGTGACCGCGGGCCGAGTCGGTGACGCGATCGGCAGGCGCCGTATCTTCCTGATGGCCCTCGCGGGCTTCGTCCTGTGCAGCGCGGCGGCGGGCGCGGCGCCCAACATCACGCTCCTGGTGGTCGCCCGCCTCGCCCAGGGCGTCGCCGCCGGATGCCTGGCCCCGCAGAACTCCGCCCTCATCCAGCAGATGTTCCGCGGTGCCGAACGCGGGCGCGCCTTCGGCCTGTTCGGCGCGGTCGTGGGCATCTCCAGCGCGGTGGGCCCGGTCGTGGGCGGCCTCATCCTGGCCCTCGCCGACGGCCCGCAGGGCTGGCGCTGGATCTTCTACGTCAACGTGCCCGTCGGCGCCGTCGCCCTGCTGCTGGGCCTGAGGCTGCTGCCCAGGACGACTCCGGGCCGCCGGGAGCGCCTCGACCTGGGCGGCGTCGCCCTCCTCGGGTGCGGAGTGCTGGCCATGATGCTGCCGCTGGTGATGGCCGAGTCCGGCGGCGTACGGCACCTGTGGTGGCTCTTCCCGGTGAGTGCGGCCTTCCTGTACGGCTTCGTCCGCTGGGAGCGCCGCGTCGCGGCGCGCGAGGGCCAACCCCTGCTGGACCCGCGCCTGGTGACGACCACCCGCGGCTACGCCGTCGGTGCCTCGCTCGGCACGCTGTACTTCGTCGGCTTCAGCGGGGTGTGGCTGGTGTTCGCGCTGTTCTTCCAGAACGGCCTGGGCTACTCGCCGCTGCGCTCGGGGCTCGCGGTGACGCCGTTCGCCATCGGATCCGCCTGCGCGGCGGCCGTCTCGGGACGGCTCGTGGACAGGCTGGGCCGGCTGCTGACCGTGTGCGGCCTGGTCGGCGTGACGCTCGGCCTGGGCGGCACCGCGCTGATCCTGCTGCTGGCACCCGCCCATGTGGCCACCTGGCTCACTGTGCCCGTCCTGTTCGTCGGCGGCCTGGGCAGCGGCTGCGTCATCTCCCCGAACATCACCATGACCCTGCGGGACGTACCGGTGCGCATGGCGGGCGCGGCGGGCGGCGCCCTGCAGACCGGGCAGCGCCTGGGCGGATCGGTCGGCACCGCCGCCCTGCCGGGCATCTTCTACGTCGTGCTGGGCTCGGGCGGCCACTACCACGCCGCCGTCGCGACCGCCGTCGGCGTGGGCATCGGACCCATCGTGGGCTCGCTCGCCCTCGCGGTCCACGACTGGCGGCGCCACCGCCGCGGCGACGGTGATCCGTGCCCGCCGGAGGTCTCGCACAGCCATCTGCACTCGCGCCAGGGATGAGCAGCACCTGCTCCGGGTGGGCGTCGGCAGCTAACCGGCACCGCGGGCGGTGCTGAAGCGGCGCTGGTACGCCGCCGGGCTGAGGGACAATTCCCGTACGAAGACGCGCCGCAGACTCTCGTAGCTCGGGAACCCGGCCAGCGCCGCCGTCCGGGTGGCGGTGTGCCCCTGGTCCAGCAGGGCCTTCGCGATGTCGAACCGGATCGACTCGACGTAGCGGGCCGGAGTGGTGGACAGCTCCTCCCGGAACAGCCGCGTGAGATGGCGCGAACTCAGGTGGAGGTGCCCGGCGAGCGCGGCGGGGGAATGGTCGCCCGCGGGATCGGCCGTCACCAGGTCGACGACCGTGCGCAGCACCGGAGACCGGGGCGGTGGGCCCTGCAGGGGCGCCGAGAACTGCGACTGGCCGCCCGCACGTTGCAGGTAGACCACCAGGGCGCGGGCGACCTCCCGGCTCAGGTCGGGGCCGTGGTCCTCCTCGACGAGCGCCAGCGCCAGGTCGATGCCGGCGGTGACGCCCGCCGAGGTGTACGTGCTGCCGTCGCGTACGTGGAGGGCGTCGGGTTCCACCTGGATCTTCGGGTGCCGCTCCGCGAGTTCGCCCGCGATCTTCCAGTGCGTCGTCGCGCGCTTGCCGTCCAGGAGACCGGCCGCGCCGAGGACGAACGCCCCGGAGCAGACGGACGCGACGCGCCCGGATCGGGCCGCCAGCCCTCGCGTGGCCTCGACCAGGTCCCGTGTGACGGGGGTCCTGGGATAGACGGCACCGCCGGGCAGCAGGAACGTGTCCGGGTCCGGTTCGGAGGCGGGGCTGCCGTCGACGGCGATCCGCACGCCGATCGACGAGGCGACGTCCTCCCCGGTGGCCGACAGCAGGGCGACCCGGTAGTCGGCGCCGAGCTGGTTCGCCTCCCCGAACACGTCCGCGGGTCCGGCGACGTCCAGCAGTTTCACCCCGTCGTAGACGAGGATCGCGATCCGATGCGGCGCAGCGCTCACAGGCCGTCCCTCAGGTGTCCGGATTCGAGTGGTTCATGGCCGTGCCCGGGTGGCGGGGAACGCCGCGCGGTCGGCACTGTGGAGAACAGGCGCGCCCCACCGTTTACTCCGCACCGGCAGTTCGAAAGCGTGAACCCCATGACGGACATCGTCGCAGCAGTGGAAATACCCGAGACCGCAGCGGTCGCGGAGTCCACCCGCCTTCTTCAGGAAATGACCGGGCCGCTCATCTTCCACCATTCCCGGCGGGTGTTCCTCTTCGGCTCTCTTCATGCGCGCCGGCTCGGTCTCGAGCCCGATCCGGAGCTGCTCTACCTGTCCGCGATGTTCCACGACACCGGGCTTTCGACGCCGTTCTCCGACAC
This sequence comes from Streptomyces sp. NPDC057616, assembly GCF_042800575.1. Lineage (NCBI taxonomy): Bacteria > Bacillati > Actinomycetota > Actinomycetes > Kitasatosporales > Streptomycetaceae > Streptomyces > Streptomyces sp. NPDC057616. The sequence continues at coordinate 86,830 of NZ_JBHVGU010000016.1, read as the reverse complement.
GGTGCAGCGCTTCGAGCTGGACGGGGCCGACCACGCGCGCAAGTTCCTGCTGGACCGCGGGTTCTCGAAGAGTGCGGCCGACGTCGTCTGGACCGCCGTCGCGCTGCACACGACGCCGGGGATTCCCGGCCGGATGGGGCCGGAGACGGCCGCCACGAACTACGGCGTCCTCACCGACGCGATCGGCTGGGGACTGGACGGGCTGGACGGCGGCCAGGTGGACGAGATCGTCGCCGCCCATCCACGCGGGGAATTCAAGAAGGAATTCCTGCAGGAGTTCGTCAAAGGACTCAGCAACCGCCCGGACACCACCTACGGAACCGTCAACGCGGACGTGCTGGAACACTTCGTTCCCGGTTTCCGGCGCACCAGCATGGTCGAGCGCATCAACGACGCGCCCTGGCCGAATTGACGCCCGACGCGTCCCTCCTGGCCTGATCGAAGACCACACCGAGGAAGACTCACCGAGGAAGCATCATGCGAGCCATCACCGCACCGGACCGTGAAGCCGGCATCACCGGACTGACCCTGGCCGACCTGCCGTATCCGCATGCCGCCGAGAACGACGTCGTCGTGCGGGTGCACGCCGCGGGATTCACCCGAGGAGAGCTCGACTGGCCCGCCACCTGGACCGACCGGGCCGGCCGCGACCGCACGCCGAGCGTGCCCGGGCACGAGGTCTCGGGTGTCGTGGCGGAACTCGGATTCGGCACCACCGGCCTCACGGTCGGCCAGCGGGTCTTCGGACCGACCGACTGGGCCCGTAACGGCTCGCTGGCCGAGTACGTCGCCGTGGAGGCCCGTAACCTCGCCCCGCTCCCCGCGGACCTCGACCACACGGTGGCCGCCGCCCTGCCGATCTCCGGGCTGACCGCGTGGCAGGGCCTGTTCGACCACGCAGGGATCATGAGCGGCCAGACGATCCTGATCCACGGGGCCGCGGGCAGCGTCGGATCGCTCGCGGTCCAGCTGGCCGTGGAGGCGGGCGCCCGCGTGATCGGCACCGGACGGGCCGCCGACCGGGAGACCGTGCTGACCCTGGGGACGCACGCGTTCCTGGACCTGGAGACCGGCCGGCTGGACGAGGCCGGCGAGGTCGACGTGGTGTTCGACGTGATCGGCGGCGACATCCTCGACCGGTCGGCCGGTCTCGTACGCGCCGGCGGCACCCTCGTCACGATCGCCCAGCCGCCCACCGTCCGGCCCAAGGACGGACGCGCGGTGTTCTTCGTGGTGGAACCCGACCGCGCCCGCCTCGCCGACCTGGCGCAGCGGGTCAGGGACGGACGGCTCAAGGTACGCGTCGGAGCGGTCCACCCGTTGTCCGAGGCGGCCGCCGCCTTCACCCCCGGGCGGCGCGTGCCCGGCAGGACGATCATCCGGGTCGCCGAGGACTGACGAGGAGGAGGCCGGGCATCGCCCGGACATGAGCCCCTGCGCCGCGCCGGCGGCGCAGGGGCCACGGCTCGCGACGAACGCGCGAAGTCCCCGTGAAAACCCTGTGGAAGCGCTGTCGGTGGGACCGCTTATGCTGCCGTCCGACGATCAAGCAGGACCAGGGGAGGGGTGGCATGTTCGGCAAGCTGTTCGGCAGGGGCGGGCAGAGACCGGAGGCGGATGCGCACGCCTTGGCGCCGGCCAGGAGGAACGGGGTGTACCGGCTGCGCGCCCTCGGGGACGCGCGGGTGCTGGCGCTGGTGGAGGCGGCGGAGGCGGGGGACTGGGAGGCGGTCAAGGCGGCCGCGGCACCCTTCGACCTCGGCCGCGACCATCAGGTCCTCGGTGAACTGGCCGACGTGGACGGCATGCAGGACTGGATCGGCCGGGCCGTCGAGGAGGACAAGGAGCACCGGGCGACGGCCCTGCTGATATCCGGGGCGCGCCACATCATCTGGGGCTGGGAGGCGCGCACCTCCGACCGCGCCGTGAACGTCACGCAGGAGCAGTGGCGAGTCTTCCACGAGCGGCTCCACATCGCCGAGGAACAGCTGCTGGAGGCAGCGGAGTTGCGGCCGGAATGGGTGTCCCCCTGGCGCCGTCTGCTCACCTCCGGCCGCGGCATGTCGCTGGGGCCCGCCGTCAACGAGACCCGGCTCGACGCGGCCCTGCGCCGCGCACCGCAGGACCTCGAGGTCCACGTCGAGTGGGTGTCCCACCTCCAGCCCCGGTGGAGCGGGGAGCCGGGCCAGGCCCTGGCGTTCGCGCGCAAGGCGTTCGCCGGCGCGCCCGAGGGCCACCGTCTGGGCTGTGTCGTCGCCATGGCCCACATCGAGGACTGGGTGGAGTCGGAGAGCAAGAGCTGCCTCATCACTCCCGAGATCCAGGACGAGCTGCTGGAGGCGGCCGAGCACAGCATCCTCCACCCCGCCTACGAGCGGCGCCCGGGCTGGCAGGAGGACTTCAACATCTTCGCCATGGCCCTGTCGCTGGCCTCCGAGCGCATCGCGCTGCCGCGCGTCTTCGAGGAGCTCCGAGGGGCCTACACCTCGTGGCCGTGGAAGTACATGGCGCAGCCGGAAAAGATGTACGCCCGCGCCCGGCGCAACGCCTGAGCCTGCCGGCACCTCGCATCTTTGCGTTCTTTCCGCAGCCAGCTCACCCGTTCCAAGGCACATCCCACCCGTCCTCCTCGAACACCCCACCCCGGACTGCCCGATGACTCTGCCCGACACCCCGATGAGCCCGGCCGGCACCGACCGCACCTTCCAGGTGGATCTGCGCGGCCTCGTCGACCTCCTCTCCCACCACCTCTACTCCAGCCCCCGCGTCTATCTGCGCGAACTCCTGCAGAACGCGGTGGACGCGCTGACCGCGCGGCACGGGCTCGAACCGGCCGCCCCCGCCGGTGCGTTCGGCATCCGCCTGCACGCCGACGGTTCGGTGGTCCGCGTCGAGGACGACGGCGTCGGACTCACCGAGGCCGACGTGCACACCTTCCTCGCCACGATCGGCCGCAGCAGCAAGCGCGCCGACCGCATCGCCGAGCAACGCGCCGACTTCATCGGCCAGTTCGGCATCGGCCTGCTCTCCTGCTTCCTCGTCGCCGACGAGATCCATGTCCTCAGCCGCTCCGCCCGCACCCCCGACGCACCCGTCGTGGAGTGGCGCGGGCGCGGCGACGGCAGCTACACCGTCCGCACCCTGCCCCCCTCCGCGCACCCCAGGCCCGGCACCACCGTCACACTGACGCCGCGCGCCGACGCCGGCGAGTGGACCCGGCCGGCCCAAGTTCACGCACTGGCACGGCACTTCGGCTCCCTGCTGCGTCACCCGGTGACCTTCGACGACGGCACGGGCGGCACGGGCGCACGCGTCAACCCCGAGCCCGCGCCATGGGCGCGCGACCACCCGACACCGGGAGCCCGTGCACGGGCGCTGGCCGCGTACGCCGAGGACGTCTTCGGGTTCACCCCGCTGGACACCATCGAACTGGACCTTCCCGCCGTGGGGTTGAAGGGCATCGCGTGCGTGCTGCCCGAGGCCGTGCCGGCCGGACGCCGCCACGGCCACCGCGTGCACGTCAAGGGCATGCTGCTGTCCGAGCAGGCCGAGGAGATCCTGCCCGAGTGGGCCTTCTTCGTCCGCTGCGTCGTCGACGCCGAGAGCCTGCGCCCGACCGCGTCCCGCGAGTCCCTCTACGAGGACGACACCCTCGCCGCCGTACGCGACGCGCTCGCGGAACGGCTGCGCGCATGGATCGCCCGCACCGCCGCCAGCGACCCCGACCTGCTCAACCGCTTCCTCCAGGCCCACCACCTGGCCGTGAAGTCGCTCGCGGTGCACGACGACGAGATCCTGCGGATGCTGCTGCCCTGGCTGCCGTTCGAGACCACCGCCGGGCACGCCACGCTGGACGAGTTCGCGCGCACCCACCGCACCGTGCTCGTGACCTCCAGCGTCGAGGAGTTCCGGCAGGTCGCGGCGATCGCCTCGGCCGCCGGACTCGGTGTCGTCAACGGCGGCTACACCTACGACCGCGAACTGGTCCACCGGCTGCCGGAGATCAGGCCCGAGGTCAGCGTCGCCGACCTCGACCCGGCCACACTCACGGCCCATCTCGACCCTGTCGACCGGGAGACGGAACTGGCCGCCGCGGCCTACCTCGCCCAGGCCCGCGACGCCCTCGCCGTCTTCGACTGCGACGTCGCGCTGCGCACCTTCCAGCCCGCCTCCGCCCCCGCCCTGCTCCTCGACAGCCGCGAGGCCCGGCACGAGCGCACCCGGTCCCAGCTCGCCCGCGAGCAGCAGGGCGGCCTGTGGGGCGACATCCTCGGCCATCTGCGCCAGGAGGCCCCGCGCGCCCAGCTGATCCTCAACCAGCTCAACCCGCTGGTCCGCACCGCCGTCGGCATCGACGAGCCCGAACTGGCCCGCACCAGCGCCGAAGCCCTCTACGGGCAGGCCGCGATGCTGTCCCGGCGCCCGCTCAGGCCCGCCGAGTCGAGCCTCATCAACCGCTCCTTCCTCGACCTTCTCGCCCACGCCCTCCGCAAGGACAGCTGACGATGCCGACCGCACCCCAGACCACCGACGAGCTGTACCAGGCGCTCCAGGAGAACGACCAGCGCCCCTACGGCCGCACCCGCACCGTCACCGCCGAGGAACTCGTCGAGGCCGCCGAGCAGTTCGCCGAGACCGTGCCGCTCGTCCACGCGCTCCTGGAACTGCAGGAGGCGTACACCTACGGCTCCGAACCCCGTAAGTCGCCCGTCGTCTTCGCGCGTCTGCTCACCCTCTTCGCCGAGCAGCCCGACGTCTTCGACGAGCGGCTGCGCCACATGGTGTTCTGGCGGTTCAAGTGGGTGGCGAACGCCCTGCGTTCGCTGCCCGAGATGCCGCTGTCCAGCCTGCGCCAGTGGCTGACGGAGATGCGCGACCGGTACGAGAAGGCCGGCCTGGGCCTGCAGCCCTACTACGGACAGGCCTACCAACTCGCCACGCACGTCGGCGAGGACACCGATCTCGCCTTCGAACTGTGGGCGGGGCGCACCCGCACCCGGCTCAGCGACTGCGAGGCCTGCGAGATCTGCGAGCGGGCGCTGTACCACCTCGCGGGAGGCGACGACGAACGGGCGCTGCGCACCTGGGAGCCCGTCCTGGCCGGCAAGGAGTCCTGCCAGGAGGAGCCCGCCCGTACGGTCTCGTACGCGCTGCTGCCCCTGCTGCGCACCTGCCGCACGGACGAGGCGCGGCGGCTGCACCTCGCCGGGTACCGCGGCTGCCGCCGCAACCCCTCGATGTCCGGGGAGGTCGGCCGGCACCTGGAGTTCTGCGCGCTGACCGGCAACGAGGCGCGCGGCCTGGAACTGCTCGCCGAGAACCGCAACCTGTTCGACGAGGTCGACTCGCCGCTGGACCTGCTCGGCTTTCTCACCGGGGTGGAGGTGCTCCTCCAGCGCGTCGAACTCCTCGGCCACGGTGACCTGCCGGCCGCCGGATACCCGGGCCGCACCTGGACGGTGGCCGCGTTGCGCGCAGAGGTGCGCGACCGCGCCGACGCACTCGCCGCGCGCTTCGACGCCCGCAACGGCACCTCCACCCACGGCGACCGCCGCAAGGCCCGCCTCGATTGCGCTCCGCTGCTCGACGCGCTGGAGCTGACCCTCCGGCCCCGCACCCTCGACGACGTGGCTCCGACCGCCGCGCCCGCGACGGCTCCTGCTCCCGACGCCGTCCCCGAGTCGCTGCCCGAACTCATCCTCAGGGCACGGAAGTTGAGCGAGCAGGGACATCCGGACGCCCGGGCCTGCTGGACGCGTCTCGGCACGCTGGCCGCCGCTCCCGACTACGTACACCCGGACGACCCGGCCGTCGGCCCCCTCGCGCGGCTGCGCGCGGACCTGGCGTCCGAGGAGGCGCACAAGGCGGGGGAGAGGGACGCGTTCGACGTGGCCGTGACCCTGCACGAGGAGGCAGCGGGGCTGTACGAGGACGCGGGGGAGCCGGGCCACGCGGCATTGGCCCGAGCCTCGGCCCTGCTCGCCAAGGCGGAGCTTCCCGTGCCGGATACCGACGTGACCGAGGCGACGGATTCGAGCGAGCCGACCGAGGCGAGCGGCACACCCAAGACGACGGGTGCGGCCGAGGCGGGCGGGACGACCGACGGGACCGGGGCGAGCGAGACGTCCGGTGCGACCGGGGCGACGCGTGCGGCCAAGGCGACGGGTGTGGCCGAGGCGAGCGTGGTGCCCGGGGCGACCGGCGCGATGGATGCGCCCGAGACGACCGGCGCGAGCGACGCGACCGAGGGGAGCGTGGTGTCAGGGGTGACCGGCGCGACGGACGCGACTGACGCGAGCGAGTCGACCGAGTCGACCGGCGTGATGGATGCGAGCGAGTCGACCGGCGCGAGCGACGCGACCGAGGCGAGAGAGTCGACGGGCACGCCCAAGACGACGGGTGCGGCCGAGGCGGGCGGGACGAGCCGGCCGACCGGCGCGACGGATGCCACCGAAACCACCGGCGCGACCGGCGTGAGCGAGACGACCCGCGCGACCGAGAACGCCGATCCCGCCGCCGCCAAGATCGCCGCGCTCACCGCCGCCCACGCCTCGATGGTCCGACTCCAGGAGGAG
>NZ_JBHVGU010000016.1:0-80245 GCF_042800575.1 Streptomyces sp. NPDC057616 | reverse complement strand
TCCGCTGCTCCACACCCCGGAGTGGGCCCTCCGGCCTCACGCCGCATCAGGAGGCCCGGATGCTGCGGTTGCGGGCGACCGTGCTCGGGCTGCGGCTGCAGGCGTCGCGGGACGAGGAGCACGTCGCGCCGGTGTCGGCCGAGGTGGACCTGCTGCACGAGTTCGCCACCCGGCACGACATCGCCGGGCAGATCTCCGGTGCCCGGCTGCTGCGGTCCAGCACCTACGCCCTCTCCGGCGACCTGCCCGCCGCGGTCACCGAGATCGACGCCCTGCTGGACCGGCTCAGGGCGGACGGACCCGCCTGGCACCTGCCCCGCACCCTCGCCCTGCGCGGCCGCTTCCAACTGGGCCTCAGGCAGGCGCAGGCCGCACACGACTCCCTGGCCGAAGGGCTCCGCCTGGCCGCCGAGTGGCCCGGCGACGGCGCCGACACCGTCCGCCTCCACGGAGACCTGGCCGAGGCCTGCATGCACCTGGGCCGCCACGAGGAGGCACTGCGCCATCTCACGCGCTCCGCCGAGCTGGAGCTGCGCGCGGGCAGCCGTATGGACGCCTTCTGTGCGTACAGCAACGCCGCCCAGCTCAGCCTCGACCTCGGCCATGTCGAGGACTGCATCGCGCTGCTCGACTCCCTGCTGGCCGAACCGGACGTCGCCTCCGGGGAGTTGGACGACCGGCTCGCCGCCCAGCTGCGCCTGACCCGGGCCCGCGCGCTGCACGCGGGCGAGGATCTCAAGGCCGCCACGGCGGAGTTCGCCGCTCTCGCCGCCGAGTCGGCCGGCTGGGACGACGACCCCGGCAGCCACGCCATGATCGCCGCGGAGACGGCCGTACTCCTCGGTGAATCCGGTGAGTTCGCCCGGGCCCGCGAGGCCGCGGACCAGGCGATCGCGGCTCACGCCAAGGCCCCGCGTTACGAGCAGCTCAGCAGCTCCCTGCGCGAACTCGCCCGCCTCAACGCCCAGCAGCAGGGCGCCGACGGTCTGGCCGGCGCCCTCGCCTTCCTCGCGGACGCGGGCCGGATCGCCGACGAGGCCCGCACCGCCGGGTACGAGGCGCGTGGCCGTTCCCTGGACACGGCGCTGGCGTACGAGCACGGCCGGGTCAACGCCTACGGCGGCCGGTACGAGGACGCGCTGATCGCCCTGGACAAGGCCCTCACCCTGCTCGGCGAACCGGGCCCGCAGGACGACCGAGCGGGTGAGTGGGCCGAGTGCGTCCGCCTCGCCGGCGCCGTGGAGGGCCTCTACCTGGAGCGCCCCGACCCCGCCCTCACCCGCCTCGACGCGGCGATCGCCCACCTGACCGCCGCCGGGCACGCCGAGGAGACCGAGCCTCTGACGTCCCTGGCGAACAGGCTGCGCGACGAGCGGTGAGGCAACGGGGCTGATTCGGAAGGGAGTTGGCGCGCCGGGAGCGCGCCATCCCCCGGACCCTGCCGTCGGGCCCGCTCTGGGACCACACCAAGGGCGAGCCCGGCGGCGTGGTTCAGGACGCGCCCAGGCGCATCTCGCGCGGGCTCACTCCGAAGCGGCGGCGGAAGGCCGTGCTCAGCGCGCTCGCCGAGGAGAACCCCGAGGCGTAGGCGAGTTCCGTGATCGTCAAGTGCGTGCAGCTGTCGCACTGGAGGCGGTCGCGGACCAGCCGCAGGCGCTCCTCGCGGATCAGGTCGCGCGGCGTGGTGCCCGCACGCTGGAGGGCGAGCTGGATCTGGCGCAGGGACCAGCCCAGCGCGCGGGCCATGGACGTGCCGGTGAGGCCGGGGTCGGCCGCGTGGTCGCGCACGTAACGCCGGACCATCGCCTCCACCTCGGCGAGATGGCCCGGGATGTCGGGGCGGTCGTCGCCGACCACGAGCATGCAGAGCAGGTCCACGAGGCGGTCCGACACCGCGTCGAACTGCGGGTCGGTCAGGGCGTATCGCTGCTCGTAGAGGTCGTTGAGCAAGGAGTTCACGACGCGGCCCAGCCCCCGGGTCAGGTCCACGCCGGCGGCGAGTGGTGACGTCCGGTTCAGCCGTCCGTCGATCTCGCGCGCGGGGATGGTGAGGATGAACGCCTGGGTGGACGCGTCCTGCAGGCACTGGAAGGGTGCGCCGAAGCTCACCAGCCCGGCGGTCCCCGGCGTCAGCTCCGCCTGCTCCTCGTCCTGCCGCAGCACCAGCCGTCCGGTCAGGGAGACCAGTAACCGGTAGTCCTCGTCGGGATCCTGCCGAACCTGCTGCGCGGTCCGCTGGTACTCGATCTCGTCCGAGTGGAACCGGACGAGCTGATACGTGCCCGTGCGCTGACGGACCGTTTCACCCTCGAAGTTGTCGCGTCGTACGTACCGGTACCCCATACGGGACTGGTAGGACGCGATGTGCTCGCTCCAGAAGTCGGCCCTTTCACGCGGGCCCACTTCCGTCGTGGTCTGCTCCTCCACGACATAGCTTCGCGCGGGCACCGTCCCCTCCATCGCGGCGTGTCCTGAAGTTGTTGCGGTCATGGCAGGGCCCGGCCGGGCCACCGAGAGTCACTTCACCGCAGCCTAGTGCAACGGCGCGGCCCCGCATCACCTCCGGATGGTCATCGGCATATGCCAAAGGGAAGTCGGAGCCCGCCCCTGTGACGCCCGGTGCCGATGCGTCCGCCGACAACTTCTCTGCGCGCGTGGGCAAGTGCGCGACCGTGCGCATCACTACCGTCAGCGACCCGTCAACTCACGCCCGCCACAGAGGACTCCATGACCGATCAGATATCGGAGGCGCTGATCTGGTGCCTGGGCCTCGGCCTGTGCGCCGTCACCGTGCTGCTGGTGCGGCAGCGCGGCATCACCGCCCTGCAGCGCCGACGGAACACCGAACTGTCGGACGGCCTGCGGGCACGGGACGAGGAACTGCGCCACCTGGTCTCGGTTCGCCTGCCGGCCCTCGAGGACGTGACCCCGCAACCGGTCCCGGCGGCCGGGCTGCTGGAGGCCCGCCTCGCCGGCACCGACTTCGCGAAGTGCCTCGACGCCGTGCTGGACCGCTTCTCCCAGGCCGTCGCGCACGCGCAGTCGCGCGCCGACCAGTCGGCGAAGGCCGCCCTCAAGGCGTCCATGCGCTCCATCCAGGCCCTCGCCAACGAGCAGCAGGTGTCCATCTCCGACATGCAGGACCGGCACGACCACCCCGACGTGCTGCGCGACCTGCTCGAGATCGACCACACCAACGCCCAGTTCGGCCGTCGCGCACAGGCCATCGCCGTGCTCTGCGGATCCTGGCCGGGCCGCCAGCGCGCCACCTCCGCACTCGTCGAGGTCGTCCGCGGCGCCACCTCCCGCATCCGTGACTACCGTCGCATCCGCATCAACGGCGAGGTCGACATCGCGGTGGAGAGCAGGGCCGTGGAGCCGGTGGTGCTCACCATCGCCGAACTGCTCGACAACGCGGCCCGCCACTCGCAGCCCAACACCAAGGTCGAGGTCACCGTCCAGACCGTGCACAACGGCGCCTGCGTGGTGATCGACGACGCCGGCGTCGGCATGGACGGCCAGGCGACGGAGCTCGCCGCCGAACTGCTCTCCGGCACGCACCCCGTGGACGTCACCCGGCTCGGCGACCCGCCCCGGTTCGGCTTCGCCGTCATCGGCGTGCTTGCCGAACGCTACGGCTTCACCGTCTCCGCCGACACGCTCTCCCCGTACGGCGGCGTACGCGCCGTGGTGTTCCTGCCGTCCGCACTGCTCACGCACCGGCGCCCGGACCCGGAGCCCGCCGCCGCGCCGGCCTCGCGCGGCACCGAAGCGCCCGCCCGCACCCCGGGGCCCGCGACCACCCCCGGCCCGGCGACCCGGACCGACACCGCACCGCGCACCGCGTCCACCACCGAGGCGCCACCCCGCACCGCACCGGCCCCCGACGCCGACACGGAGGACGGCACCGGCACAGGCACCAGCGCCGATGCCGCCACGCCGACCACGGTCGGCGGCCTGCCCCGGCGCCGCCGCCGGACCGCCCGTACGAGTACCGCCGAGCACACGGACGTACCGGCCGAGGAGGTCGGCGGCCGCTCGGCCGAGGAGAACGCCCGGCGCATGGGCGCCTTCGCGCGCGGCACCCGGCACGGCCGGGCCGCCCAGCACACCACCCAGGAAGACGAAGGGAACAGCGACGAATGACCGGGCCCACCAACAACGAGTTGGGCTGGATGCTGGACGAGGTGCTGAAGGTGCCGGAGGCGCTCCACGCGATCCTGCTCTCCGCCGACGGCATGCTCCGCGCCCACTCCCAGGACATCGGCCGCGACGACGCCGAGCGGCTCGCCGCGGGCCTGTCCGGTGTCCAGTCGATCAGCCGCAGCACCGCCGAGTTCTGCGGCGCCCCGCACACCCCGTGGCGGCAGACCCTGATCGAGTTCGCGCACGGCTACGTCTTCCTCGTCGCCGCCGGCGAGGGCGCCTACCTCGCGGTCTCCACCGGGGAGGACGTGGACATGGAGGCGGTCACGTACCGCATGCACAAGCTGGTCGACCGGCTCGGCAAGGAGCTGAGCAGCCCCGCGCGGCAGGACGCCGGCAGCCCGGCATGACCCCGCGGCGCCGCCCCGACAGGCTGGTGCGGTCGTACGTCGTCACGGACGGCCGCGCCCATCCCACGCGCAACACCCTGGATCTGGTCACGCTGCTGATCGCCGCCGACGATCTGCCGCTGACCGGACTGAGCCCGGAGAAGCGCCGGCTCATGGAGCTGTGCCGGCCGGGGGCGTTGTCCGTCGCCGAGGTGGCGGGCCATCTGGCACTGCCGGTCAGCGTCGCCAAGGTGCTGATCGCCGACCTGATGGACAGCGGCCACATCGTCACCCGCGCACCGATCCCGGCCGCCCGGCCGTCCGACGTCACAATCCTCCAGGAGGTGCTCGATGGGCTCCGCGCCCGCCTCTGACGACCGCTATCTGCGGCCCGGCGTGCAGACCGCCGTCAAGCTGCTGATCGTCGGCCACTTCGCGGTCGGCAAGACCACCTACGTCGGCGCGCTCTCCGAGATCCGCCCGCTGCGCACCGAGGAGGTCATGACGGAGGCGGGCGCCCTCGTCGACGACCTGTCCGGAATGAAGGACAAGACGACCACCACCGTCGCCCTCGACTTCGGCCGGCTCACCCTCAACGACCACCTGGTCCTGTACCTGTTCGGCACCCCCGGCCAGCAGCGCTTCACCCAGCTCTGGCAGGACATGACACGCGGCGCGCTCGGGGCGCTGGTGCTGGCCGACACCCGGCGGCTGAACCAGTCCTTCGAGGTCATGGGCGTCCTGGAGGAGCTCGGACTGCCCTACGCCGTCGCCCTCAACGACTTCGAGGACGCGCCCCGGCACGAACTCGACGAGGTCCGCGAGGCCCTCGACCTGCTGCCCGAGACCCCCCTCGTCCGCTGCGACGCCCGCGACCGCGTCTCGTCCACCCAGGCGCTGATCGCCCTCGTCGAGTACCTCCTGACCCTCCCTCCCGACCGCCGCCCCTCGAGCGGCGGCACGCCCACCGGCCAACTGGAGCACGCGTGACCTCCGAACCACCCCGGCCAGCCGCCCCACCCCCGGGCTGCCCGGCCCACGAGGCCCTCTACGGAACCGAGTTCGCCGCCGACCCGGGCGCCGTCTACACCCGGCTGCGCCGGTCCGGCCCGATCGCCCCGGTCGAGCTGGCGCCCGGCGTGCGGGCCTGGCTCGCCGTCGGCTACGACGCCGCCCTGCACGTCCTGCGCAGCCCCGAGACCTTCTCCAAGGACCCCCGCCGCTGGCAGGACCTGGCCGACGGGACCGTCCCCGCGGACAGCCCGGTCGTCCCGATGATGATGTACCGGCCGAACGCGCTGTGGACCGACGGCGCCGAGCACCGCAGGCTGCGCGGCGCGATCACCGACAGCCTGGCCCGTGTCGAGCCGAACACGCTGCGCGGATACGTCGAGACCAGCGCCGACACCCTCATCGACCGGTTCGCGCCCGCGGGCAAGGCCGACCTCCTCGGCGAGTACGCGCAGGTGCTGCCCCTGCTGGTGTTCAACCACCTCTTCGGCTGCCCGGCCGACTACGGCGAGCGGCTCGTGCAGGGCATGTCCGGGATCTTCGACGGCGTCGACGCCGAGAAGGCCAACGAGCTGCTCGCCACGACCCTGCTCGACCTGGTCGCGCTCAAGCGCAGGCAGCCCGGACAGGACGTGACCTCCTGGCTGCTGGCCCACCCGGCCGAGCTCACCGACGAGGAGATGGTCCACAACCTCGTCCTGCTCATGGGCGCGGGTACCGAGCCGCAGCAGAACCTCATCGCGAACAGCCTGCGCCTGCTGCTGTCCGACGACCGGTTCGCCGGCGACCTGTCGGGCGGCAGCCTGCCGGTGGAGGACGCCCTCGACGAGGTGCTGTGGAACGACCCGCCGATGGCCAACTACGCCGTGCACTACGCGATGCACGACGTCGTGTACGAGGGCATCGCCCTGCAGCCGGGCCGCCCGATCGTGGTCTCGCTGGCGGCGGCGAACAACGATCCCACTCTCACCAGTGACCAACGGGCCGGAAATCGCGCCCACTTGGCGTGGAGCGCGGGCCCGCACACGTGTCCGGCGCAGAGTCCGGCCCGGCTGATCGCGGCCGCGGCGGTGGAGAAGCTCCTCGACCGCCTTCCCGACCTCGAACTCTCCGTGCCGGTCGACGACCTGGTGTGGCGGCCGGGCCCCTTCCACCGGGCGCTCGCCGCCCTGCCCGTGACGTTCCCGCCGGCCGCCGTCGACCGGCGCGCCACGGACGGCGGAGCGTCCGTGGCGATGCCGGCCGTGCCGGCCCGGCCGACCACGGCCCCGGACGCGGCGCGGGCGCGGCGCGGCTGGTGGGACCGGGTGCGGACCTGGTGGCGCGGGGAGTGATCAGCGAAGGTGCGCCGGGAGGGAGCGGTGGCCGTTGGAGATGAAGGAGTCCACCGGCCTCAACTCCTCCTGGGGCACGGCGAGGCTGAGGTCCGGGAAGCGCTCGAAGAGCGCCGGGAGCGCGACCTGCGCCTCCAGCCGCCCCAGCGGCGCGCCCAGGCAGAAGTGCACGCCGTAGCCGAAGGCCAGGTGCTCCTTGTCGGCGCGGGTGATGTCGAAGCGGTCGGCGTCGTCGCCGTACTTGCCGGGATGGCGGCCGGCCGCCGCGTACGCGGCCAGGATGGCCTCGCCCTTGCCGATCACGACTCCTTCGGGACCGCCGAACTCCTCCATCGCCAGGTCCTCCACGGCGTACCGCAGCGGCAGGCTGGCGACCGGCGCCTCGACGCGCAGCGCCTCCTCGATCACGTCCTCCCAGGAGGCGCGGCCGGCGCGGACGAGCGCGAGCTGTTCCGGGTGGGTGAGCATCGCGTGGATCGCGTTGTCGATGAGGTTGACGGTGGTCTCGTGTCCGGCGCTGACCATCAGCACCAGGGTGTCGAGGAGTTCCTGTTCGCTGAGGCGGGTGCCGTCCTCGTCGTCGCGGGCCGCGATGAGGGCGGAGGTCAGGTCGTCGCCCGGCATCTCCCTCTTCAGGGCGACGAGTTTGGCGAGCGCGGCGTAGAAGCGGGTGTAGGTGTCGGTCACCTCCTCCGGTGTCGCGGAGGTGTGGAAGATGCTGTCCACGACGGAGCGCAGTTCGGCGCCCTGGTCCTCGGGCAGACCGAACAGCTCGCTGATCACCTGGATCGGCAGCGGGTAGCAGAACCCCTCGCGCAGATCGACGACTCCGCCGTCCCGGCCGGCCTCCTCGACCCGGTCCAGCAGACCGCGGGTGATCTCCTCGATGCGGGGCCGCAGCGCGGCGGTGCGGCGTGCGGTGAACGCCTTGGAGACGAGGGTGCGCAGGCGTTTGTGCTCGCCGCCGTACGCGGTGAACATGTTCTGCACGGCCACCCAGGTGAACAGGGGCCATTCCGGGGCTATCTCGCCGTTGATCCAGCGGGTCCAGTGGCGGCGCGGGTCCTTGGAGACGCGCGGGTCGGTGAGCAGGCGCCTGAGCAGATCGGGGTCGCTGACGGCCCACGCCCCGACACCGTCGGGAAGTTCCACCGCCGTGACCGGCCCGCGATCGCGGAGCCGGGCGGCCTCGCCGTGGATGTCGTGGCCGGTCGGGTCGATCACCAAGGGGTCGGGGTGTCCCATCGCAGCCTCCCAGTCGTACGAATCCGGATACGAACGGTAAAGCTACGTCGCCGTAGCGTCGCCGGACGAGATCCCGCGACACCCGGTGCGTACCGCCACAACTTCCTTGCGCGTCACCGCAATTCGCTTCCACCGCCCGGTTCTAGGCTTGGTGCCTCGGACGGGAGGGCCGGTGAGGGTGATGACGGGCAGCTGGTCTCCGCGATGGATGCGGTCGGACGGCACGGAAGCGCAGCTGCTGCCCGCCGGCCGCTGGTGGGACGCCGTCCGCGTACCGCTCGACCTCGGCGCGCACGCGCTGCGCCACCTCGGCGACGAGACGGGCGCCGTCATCACGGACGGTTACGGCCGCATCATGTACTGGCTGATCCGGCCCGGCTCCGCGGCCGACTGGCGACTCCCCGGTGTCCAGGTCCTCGGCGCCGGATGCCATGTGGTGGTCCCCGTTCCGTACCTGACCACGGGCCCCGGCCCCCACTGGCGCGTCCCGCCCTCCCGGGGCCGCGAGTGCACCAGCGCGTCCGCCCTGCACGCGGCCCTGCGCACCTCCCTGTCCCACGACCGGTGTCCCATCCCCTGAAACTCCTGCCCCGGCTGCCCTGAGCCCAGCCGGGGCAGGGCGCGGGGCGCGCCGGATCGGCCGATTTGCGTTCGAGTGCGCTTCAGGTCGTAGCGTCGAGAACGCCATGGTGGACGGCGAACGAGCGAAAGGCTGGGACACGGCATGCGAAAGCGCAGTCTGCGGGACCTCCAGGTATCGGCCATCGGCCTCGGGTGCATGGGCATGTCCGCCTTCTACGGATCGGCAGACCAGGAGGAGGGGATCGCGACCATCCGGCACGCCCTCGACCTCGGCATGAACTTCCTCGACACCGCGCAGATGTACGGGCCGCTCACCAACGAGTCGCTCGTCGGCGAGGCGATCCGGGGACACCGCGACGAGTACGTGCTCGCGACGAAGTTCAACTACCGGATGGACGACGCCGTACCGGGCGACATCACCACGGTCGGCCCGCAGGACGGTTCGGCCGAGCACGTCCGCAGCTCCGTCCACGGCTCCCTGCAGCGGCTCGGAACCGATCACATCGACCTGTACTACCAGCACCGGGTGGACCCGAACGTGCCCATCGAGGAGACCGTCGGCGCGCTGGGCGAGCTGGTCGCCGAGGGCACCGTGCGCCACATCGGGCTGAGCGAGGCGAGCGCGGAGACCATCCGGCGCGCCCACGCCGTCCACCCGATCACCGCCGTGCAGAGCGAGTACTCCCTGTGGTCGCGGGACGTCGAGGCCGAGGTGCTGCCCGCCTGCCGCGAACTGGGCATCGGTTTCGTGCCGTACTCGCCCCTCGGCCGCGGCTTCCTCGCCGGCCGGTTCACCTCGCCCGACGACCTGGACGCCAACGACTGGCGCCGCCAGAACCCGCGCTTCCAGGACGGCAACCTGGCGGCGAACCAGCGGCTGGCGGCCAAGGTGAAGGAGATCGCCGCCGAGAAGGACGTGACGCCGGCGCAGCTCGCCATCGCCTGGGTGCTGGCTCAGGGCGAGGACCTGGTGCCGATCCCGGGCACCAAGCGCCGCACCTACCTGGAGCAGAACGCCGGCGCGGCCGGCATCGAGCTGACCAAGGAGGACCTCGCCCGCATCGAGGCGGAGCTGCCGGAGGCGTCCGGGGAACGGTACGACGAGGCGGGGATGCGGTCCGTCAACCGCTAGCGCGCAGGCCGGGAGGGGGACGGGGCGCCGGGCCGGTGGCCCCCGCCCCGGTAGTCTGCGCGACGTGATCACCTCATACGAGAGTTCCGACGACGCCGCGGTGGCGATGGCCGGTGTGCGGGCCGGCGCGGACGTGGTGCGCGGCATGTACGGCCGGCGACTCGACCGCATCGACAAGGGCGCCGGGGACTTCGCCACCGCCGCCGACGTGGCGGCGGAGCAGGCGATCCTCGGCGTCATCCGGGCCGCACGGCCCGACGACGCGGTGCTCGGCGAGGAGGGCGGGCAGCAGGGCGCCGCGGACGCCGTGCGCCAGTGGCTGGTGGACCCCCTGTGCGGCACCCTGAACTACGCCGTCGGCAGCATGCTGGTGGCCGTCAACGTGGCGCTGCGCGACGGCGCGGCGGCGGTGGCCGACCCGTTCGGCGGCGAGGTCTTCTTCACCGACGGGAAGAGCGCGTGGGTACGCCAGGACGGAGCCGACGACGCCCCGCTGGAGCCCTCGTCCGCCTGCCGGCTGGTGGACGTGAACCTGGATCCGCCGTTCCCGAGCGCGCCCGCGTTCCGCGCCGTGGATCTCCTGGCCCACGCCGGGTTCGGCGCCCACTTCCGGCCGCGCGTCGTGTCCTCGACGCTGGCGCTGGCCTGGGTCGCCGCCGGCCGGCGCGCCGCCTACGTCACGGACGGCGGCGACCTCTCCGGCAGCGTGCACTTCGCGGCCGGCATCGTGCTGTGCCGGGCCGCCGGCTGCGTCGTCACAGGCATCGACGGCGTCCCGATCGGTGAGGGAGGCCGCGGACTGGTGGCCGCCGCCGACGCCGAGACCCACCGGCTGCTGATGTCGATGATGCGCGGCGCGAACCAGGGGCCGTCACCTCAAGAGTTCTGACACCACCGCAAGAGTTCTGACACCATCTCAAGAGATCTGACAGCATCTCGAGATTTCTGCCCGGTGATGGAGTCGGTGCGGGGCGCGTGTCCCCTCTCCGTGCCAGAACTGGACGGTTCCAGGCGGTGACCACGGGTCGGTCCATCGGGCACCGACGGCCCGGTTGGGCCGTCCCGCCGGGCAGCGAAAGGGATTCGCCGTGCCCTCGGCGAACTACCGTTCCCTGCTGCGCACCCCTGGCGCCGCTGCCTTCTTCCTGCCGGCCTTGCTGGGGCGCGTCGGCGTCGCGATGACCGGCCTGAGCATTTTCTGGCTCGTGCACGCCCGTACCGGCACCTTCGCCCCGGCCGGCCTGGTCAGCGGCGCTTTCGCCGTGGCCGAGGCGGTCGGGGCGCCCCAACTGGCCCGTCTCGTGGACCGGTTCGGGCAGACCCGGGTGCTGCCGCCCGCGCTGCTCGCACACGCCGCCGCGGTGGCGCTCCTCGTGTCCCTCGTCGCGGCGGACGCCTCCGCACCGCTACTGGTCCTGGGCGGTGCGCCGGCCGGGGCGAGCGTCCCCCAGCTCGCCGCGATGTCCGCGGCACGCTGGGCCCATCTGCTCCGCACCGACCGGGCGACGGAACTGCCCACCGCGTTCGCGCTGGAGTCCGTCGGCAACGCCGTGGGCTACCTCGTGGGCCCGGCGACGATCAGCGCCCTCGCCGCGGCCGGTCATCCGACGGCCGGGACCCTGCTGGCCGCGGCCCTGTCGGTGGGCGGAGGACTGGTCCTCGCGGCGCAGCGCGGCACCGCGCCCACGCCGGCCGCCGACCTCACCGCGCACCCGCGCGGGGACCGCTCCCCGCTGCGCGGCGCCGTCCTCGTCCTGATCGGCCTCAACCTCGCCGTCGGCGTCTACTTCGGCGCCCTGCAGGTGTCGGTGACCGCCTTCGTGGTGGCGCACGGCGCACCGGGCGCCGCCGCCGCGCTCCTCGCCGTCTCCAACTGCAGCGGCCTGCTGGCCGGTTGGCTCTACGGGCTACGCCGGTGGAGGGCGGCACCACCGGTGCAACTGCTGCTGGTGAGTTGCGCGTTGACGACCGGCACGCTGTTGTCGCTCACGGTCGGCTCACCGCTGGAGCTGGGACTGGTCGTGGTCCTGACCGGCGCCGCGATCCCACCCCTTCTCGCGCTGTTCGCGGTGCTCACCGAGTCGGCCGTCCACCGGGCGGTACTGACCCAGGCGTTCTCCTGGCTCGGCTCCGCGAGTGCGGCGGGATCGGCCGTCGCCGCGGCCGTGTCGGGCTGGGCGATCGACGCGCTCGGACCACGCGGTGGGTTCGCGCTCACCGCGGCGGCCGCCGCCACGATGACCCTGCAGAGCCTGGCCGGTCTGCGTCTACTGCGCGCCCCCGAGCGGCAGTTGGCCCGACCGGGGCCGACACCGGACTGAGGGCCGTGTCGGCGGCCGCTGCGCGTTTCGGCGGGCGCCGCCTCATCGTTGACGCAAGAATCGGCAGTGGACGTCCCGAGACCGGGACGCGGAGAGGAATCGTCAGTCATGTCACTCGCACGCGTCCACAACTTCTCCCTCTCGCTCGACGGCTTCGCCACCGGTGAGGGGCTGAGCCTCGACGCGCCGTTCGGCCACGCCGGCGAACGGCTGCACGGGTGGATGTTCGACACCCGGTTCTGGCACGACATGGTCGGCCGGCCCGGCGGGAGCACCGGCGTCGACGACGCCTTCGCGCGGCGGTTCGACCCCGGCATCGGTGCCGAGATCATGGGCGCCGGGAAGTTCGGCCACCCCGGATGGCACGAGGACCCGGAGTGGAAGGGCTGGTGGGGACCCAACCCGCCGTTCCACACGCCGACCTTCGTCCTCACCCACCACACGCGCCCGTCGATCGAGATGGAGGGCGGCACGACATTCCACTTCCTCGACACCGAGCCCGCCAAGGCGCTCGAGACGGCCCGCGACGCGGCGGGCGGCCAGGACGTACGCATCGGCGGGGGCCCAACCGTGATCCGCGACTTCCTCGCGGCCCGGCTCATCGACCAAATGCACGTCGTGGTGGTCCCGATCCTGCTCGGCCGGGGCGTGCGGCTGTGGGACGGGCTGGAGGACCTGGAGAAGGACTACCAGGTCGAGTCCGTCTCGTCGCCCAGCGGCGTCACGCATCTGACGTTCACCCGGGCGGGACTCTGACGCCTGGGCGGTGCCGCTGCACGCCTTGCCATAAGAGGTCTGCTGTAAAGGATGCCTTGACGCCGAAGGTGGTGTAAAGGCATCCTTGACGCATGGCCGATTCTCCGTCCCTGGCCGCCCTGAGCGGGCTCCTGGCCGAGCAGTCCTCGCTTCTGGCGCAGGCGCTGGGCAGCCCGCTGGCGCCGCCCGCCTACCTCGACGTGGTCCGGCGGGCCCAGGGCATCGACGAGCTGGCGGAGCAGGTGCTCAAGCTCTGCGTGCAGCAGAGCCGGGACGCCGGGCACACCTGGCAGGAGATCGGCGATCTGCTCGGCGTCACCCGTCAGGCCGCCTTCCAGCGGTTCGGCCGGCCCATCGATCCCCGGACGGGAGAACCCATGGACAAGACGGTGCGTATGGCGGACGCCGCGCCGCGCGCGATCACGATCGTCAAGGCCGTCCTCGACGGGCGCATGGACGAGGCGAGGCGGTCGTTCAACGCACAGGTCCTGGAGGCGTTCACCGACGAGGTGCGCGGCAGCGGCCTGGCCACGGTCGCCGGCCTGGTGGGGGCGTTCGAGGGCTTCGGCGAGGACGAGCCGTTCGTGCGCCGGATCGGTGACCAGACGGTCGTCGACGTCCCGCTGCGCTACGAGGCCGGCGAGATGAAGGCACGGGTCACCTTCGACCCCGACGAGAAGGTCGCCGGGCTCTTCATCCTCGCACCCGAGACCCCGTAGGCGACTCGTCACCCGCCACCGCACACCGCCGGTCACCAGCCCCCACTCGCCCGCCCCCGAGGACCCGCCATGTTAGCCGACTCCTTCAGCTCGTCGCCGCCCACGCCGTGGGTCGCGATCGTGCCGCTGATCGCGATCCTTCCCGCCGTCGTGTGCATGGCCGACATCGCCCGGCACCAGCGGACACGGCAGTACCCGCCCCAGGTGTGGCTGGCCATCTGCGCCTTCGGCAACATCTTCGGGCTGATCGCCTACCTGAGGTTCGGCCGCAGCGACGAGCGGTGACCTTCCCGGGGTGCGCCGGTCGGACCACCCGCCATGGGTGATGCCGCCCCGTCCCGGTTGCGTGAGCATGAGCAGCGCGCCGGGAGCGAAAGGAGTGCCGACATGGCCGGAGAGACCCTCGCGGAACGGAACATCGGAAGCCTTGCCGAGGCCGACGCCCCCGTGTTCGAAACCCTTGTCCAGATGCAGGTCGACACCTTCGAGCGATCCGGTCTGGACACGGAGGCGTATCTGCTGGCGCGCATCGCCGCGCTGGTCGCCATGGACGCGGCGCCCTCCAGCTACCTGCTCAACGTGGGTGCCGCCGCCGAGAGCGGCGTTCCCTGGGAGAAGGTGCAGGGCACGCTCGTCGCGATCGCCCCGGTGGTCGGCAGCGCACGGATCGTCTCGGCGGCCGGCAAGATCGCCGAGGTGTTCGGCCTGCTGGACGACAGCGACTGACCCGCGGCCCGGCGCTGGTGAGCTGCCGAACGCCGGCCCGCGCCGTCCGTCGGTCCCGTACCGGAAATCAGGAGTGACCATGAGTGACGACCTGGAAGAAATGGGTCCCGTCGACTATCTGGTCGTCGAGTTCCCCGGCAATCGGATGACGGGCAAGGGGCTCCCCCTGCTCGTCGACCTGGTGGACCGCGGCATCATCCGCATTCTCGACTTCCTCTTCGTGCGCAAGGACGAGGACGGCACGCTCTCGCTGCTGGAGCTCAAGGAACTGGGGGACGAGGTCGATCTGACCGTCTTCGAAGGAGCCTCCTCCGGCCTGATGGGCGACGACGACATCACGGAAGCGGGCAACGCCGTGCAGCCGGGCAACTCCGCGGCGCTCCTCGTCTACGAGAACGTGTGGGCGGCCCCGCTGGCCCGCGAGCTGAGGCGCGGCGGCGCCCAGATGGTGGCCGGCGGCCGTATCCCGGTCCAGGCCCTGCTGGCCTCCTTGGAGGCGATCGAGGCCTCGCCGTCCGGAGCCGGATCGGCGATCGCCTGATCCGAGACCCGAGCCCGCCGCACGCGTCGCCGTGCCGGCGGGCCACAGACCCTGGGAGATGAGTGGACATGCCCGGACTGCTTCGCGGTGTCGCGCGCACCGCCGTCGTCGCCGGCACCGCCACGGCCGTGTCGAACCGTGTCTCGCGGCGCCAGGCCGGACGGTGGGCGCAGCAGGACGTCGGACAGCAACAGCAGGCGTACCAGCAGGCGCCGCCCCAGCAGGCACCGCCTGCCGCCGCGCCCTCGAACGACATGAACGACAAGATCGCGCAGCTCAAGCAGCTGGGCGAGCTGAAGGCACAAGGCGTCCTCACCGAGGCGGAGTTCGAGGAGCAGAAGCGCCGCATCCTCGGCTGAGTCCGCGGGAAGGGAGACGGGCCGAGCGGGGCGACCCGTTCGCCCTGCGAAGCCGGTACGGGCCTGGCACCGTGGGTGCCAGGCCGCGCCGTTTCCGGGCCGCGGCCCGCTCTCCCCTTCCCAAGGAGCCGATGTCATGGGCAACGAACTTCAGGGCAGAACCGCCGTCGTCACCGGTGCGAGCAAGGGCATCGGGCTGGCGGTGACCGAGGCCCTCGCCGCGGCAGGAGCATCCGTGGTCGCCGGTTCCCGTACGACGTCGAAGGAGCTGGACGGGCTGGTCGAGCGGGGCTCGGTGTCCTGGGTGCCCGTCGACCTGAGCGAGCCGGCGGCGGCCGGACGCCTGATCGAGGCCGCGCAGGGGCGGGTGGACATCCTCGTCAACAACGTCGGTACGGCGCCGCCCCGCACCGGCGGCTTCCTCTCGGTGACCGACGAGGAGTGGCTGCGCACGATCGACCTGAACCTCCTCGCGGCCGTACGGGTCACGCGCGCCGCGCTGCCGGTGATGCTCGCGGCGGGCCGGGGCTCGGTCGTCACCATTGCCTCCGTCAACGCCACCCTGCCCGACCCGCTGGTGATCGACTACAGCGCGGGCAAGGCCGCGCTCGTCGCCTTCTCCAAGGCCCTGTCCAAGGAGGTCGGTCCCAAGGGGGTCCGCCTGAACACGGTGAGCCCGGGGCCGGTGGAGACGGACCTGTGGCTCGGCGGCGGGGGAGTGGCCGACACGGTGTCGGCCGCGGTGGGTGTAAGCCCCGAGGACATCGTGGCCGGTGCGAAGTCGGCCATGGTCACCGGACGCTTCACCAAGCCCCAGGAGGTGGCGGAGCTGACCGTGTTCCTGGCCGGGGACCGTTCGGCCAACATCACCGGCAGCGACTTCGTGATCGACGGGGGCATGATCCCCACCTGGTGACGGCGCACGTCATTTCCCGCATCACCTCTGTGTGGACCGGGATTTCGCGGGACACTCGGGACATCCTGCAACGAACCCCGAAATGAGGTGAGCGGGATGCGCACACCGGTCAGCGATCCGATGAGGGTGGGGCCGTACCGCATCGTGGGGCGGCTGGGCTCCGGCGGCATGGGCTGGGTCTATCTCGGCCGGTCGCCGGCCGGCCGCGAGGTGGCCGTGAAGGTGGTGCGCCCCGAACTGGCGGCGGAGCCCGAGTTCCGTGAGCGTTTCGCCCGCGAGGTCGCGGCCGCCCGGGTGGTCAGCGGCGCGTACACGGCGGCGGTGGTCGACGCCGACACCGACGCCGAACTGCCCTGGCTGGCCACGATGTACGTGCCCGGGCCGTCGCTGGCGGAGGCGGTACGCACCGACGGGCCGCTGCCCGAGGAACAGGTGCGCCGGCTGGGCGCGTTCCTGGTCGAGGCGTTGCAGGCGGTGCACGCGGCCGGCGTCGTGCACCGCGACCTCAAGCCGGCCAACGTGCTGCTGGCGTCGGACGGCCCGCGCGTCATCGACTTCGGGATCTCCCGCGTCGACGGCGCCCCCGGGCTCACCCAGGCCGGCATCGTCGTCGGCACCCCGCCCTTCATGTCGCCCGAGCAGATGAAGGGCGCGCCCGTCGGCCCGCCCACCGACGTCTTCTCGCTCGGCGGGGTCCTCGTCTACGCCCTGTCCGGCAGGCCGCCGCACGGGGCGGGGGAGTCGGTGCGCTACCAGGTCGTGTTCGGCCCGCCGCGCCTCGACGCCGTACCGCCGGGCCTGCGGCCCCTGATCTCGCAGTGTCTGGCGAAGCGGCCCGAGGACCGGCCCGGACTCGGCGACCTGCTGGCCGCACTGATCGAGGAGAGCGGGCCACCGCCGTCCTGGCCCCCGCCCCGGGTGCGGCGCACGATCGAGATCCGGGTCGGCGAACTGGCCGCCCGCCGCGACTCCGGAGCCAGCGTGTCCGTGCCCTCCTGTCTGCTGCTGCACGCCCAGGCGCTCCTGGACGCAGGACTGACCGACGACATGGTCGCCCGGGCGGTGGGCCGTGCCGGCTTCTGAGTCGTTGCCCTCACCCGTACTGGAAATCGGCACGCACTGGCGGCAGTTGGTGCAGCAATGGGGAGCCGGCCGGAATTACCGCGCCGTCGCGGACACCGACTCGGTGTCCCTCCAATTCGATCTCGACGACATGGGCCGTACGCTCACCGTCCGATTCATGACCACCAAACGGCTGCTCGTCGCCTTTGTGACCGACGGTCATTTCCTGCGCCATGACCAACTGGCCGTCGCCGCCGCCGCATCGAACGCGTGGAACACCGAACAACTGAATCCCATGCTCTCCGTATGGGACGTCCGAGGACCGCGCCCCTGTCTCGCCGGGGTGTGCAACCTGCCGCTGACCTGCCGTGTCACCCAGCCGGACTTCGACGCTCTGGTCAGTGACTGGGTGGAACGGGCGCGGCAGATGTTCACCCGTTGCCATCAGGTGTTCAAGCTTTAGAAGTGACGGTCGTGAGGGCTCTCAACCCCTTTCGGATAAGGGCGTATTGCCTTCACTATGGGCACGGGCCTTTTCAGGCCGCGGGGGGTTGCCCATGAGGCGTTCGCTCTGTTTCACCATGCTTTTCGGGATTCTCCTCACGGTGCTGCCGACGGTTCCGGCGGCAGCGGCAGGCGACCCGTGCGACGCGGGTTTCTCCGCGCGGCTGCGGTGCTGGTCCGCCTGGCTCGGCACGGGGGCCGTCACGGTCAGGCTCAACCAGGCGCTCGGCCTCGACACCGCACGCGACCGTGCCGACCTGGCCGCGCGGGTCCTCAAGCAGCGCGAGAACCTCGTGGTCCAGGTGCCGGCCGGTGTCACCACGGGGGAGGGCGGCACCGTACTGCTGGTGCTGGCGGGCCACCGGTTCGTCGACCCGCGGGCCCGTGTCAGCCGGTTGCAGCCCTCGACCGTGCGGGAGCTGAACCGTGCCGGTGCCTGTGACGCCCAGGTCCGCGACGATCTGTGCACCGTCCTCGGCGCGCGCGACCGGACCGGCACGGAGCTGACCGCGCGGCCGGACGTCGCGGCCCTGGGCGCGGAGCGCTCGGTCGCGGTCGGCCCCGCCTCGCACCCGTCGGCCGCCTCGTCGGCCGCGGCGAAGAAGACGTCCGCGGGACGGTCCGGCCCGGACCCCGCCCTGATCGGCGTCGCCGTCCTGGGCGCCCTGCTCGCCCTCCTCCTCGCCGCCTTCGTCCACGTCGTCCGCCGGTCCCGCGCCCTCGCCACTCCTGGCGCCGGAGCCCCGCGGACATCGCCCGGTGCCGCAGGTGACGCCGGAGACGCCACCGCGCGGGCCCGGACCGGTCCGAGCGCGGCACCGAGCCCGGGCCCCGCCGTCCGTACGGGCCCCACCCGCCCCGCCGTCGTCCGCACCTGCCTCCATCCTCAGGGCTACGTCGAGATCGACCGGGTGCTCCACCGGGCGGTGTGGGCGCAGCCGGGGCGGACGCCGCCGGGACCCGGCACGCGCGTCGACGTCGCCGACGGGGCGGACCGCGACGCCGACGTCCTGTACGCCTTCCCGCCCGCCACCGGACGCCAGACCCACGCCCGTTGACGCACCGCCGCACCAGGAGACGCCATGTCCAGCGAATACCCGCCCACCCTGCCTGCGGAGTACGCCGACATCGAGTTCGAGAACAACGCCCAGCGCCTGCCGCTGGTGCTGTGCCTGGACACCTCCAGCTCCATGGCGGGTCAGCCGATCCGGACGCTCAACGACGCGCTCGTGGAATGGACCCGGGAACTGCACGACGACGTGGCCCTCAGCTACAGCGTCGAGGTCGCCGTGGTCACCTTCGGCGGGCAGGCCGTCGCCGTGTGGCGGGGTCCCCAACTCCTCGCCCCCGGGGCGCCGGTGAGCCCGTTCGTGCCCGCCCACCAGTTCCGGCCGCCGCAGCTGGGCGCGACGGGCGTAACCCTGATGACCGAGGCCCTGGAGCTGGCGATGCACATCGTCGCGGCCCGCAAGGCGGAGCTGCGCGCCTCCGGGCTGCAGTACTACCGCCCGCAGATCTGCCTGGTCACCGACGGGCTGCCGACCGACGCGCAGGGCCGGCGCACAGACACCTGGCAGCGCCTCGTGCCGGTGCTGGCCGCGGAGCAGGCCGCCCGTCGCTTCCGGCTCTACGCGATCGGCGTCGGCGCCATCACCGACCTGGGCGAGCAGGTGCTGCGGGCGTTCGCGCCGAAGTTCAACGCGACCATCCACGGATTCCCCTTCCGGGAGCTGCTCCAGATGATGTCCGCCAGCGCGAACGCCGAGCAGAAGGGCGCCGGGGACGAGGTCTTCGAGAAGATCTTCAGCCAGTTCAAGACCCAGCGTCCGGCGTGGGAGAGCTAGGCGATGGACGAGGGCAGCGCCGGCTGGCGGATCCACGGCATGAGCGTCGAGGGGTATCGGCACCGCCGCGACGGGCGGCCCTGCCAGGACGCGTGCGGCCACACCGAGTCCGGGCGGCTCGCCGTGCTGGCCGTCGCGGACGGCGCGGGCAGCCGGCCGCGCTCCCCGGAGGGTTCGCGGCTCGCGGTCGCGCTGGCGGGCGAGCACTTCGCACGACGGGCCGCCGCGGCCGTCGACGACCCGCCCGGCGAGCGCGTGCACGACCTGCTGCTGGACGCCTTCCACGACGTCACCAAGGTGTTCCTGGACACCACGGGGCCGGCCGCCGCGGACTTCGCGACCACGCTCACCGTCGTGGTGCTCGCGCCGGGCTGGCTGGGCCATCTCAGCGTCGGTGACGGCTTCGTCGTGCTGCGCGCCGGCACCGAGGACGGCCGGCGGCAGTTCCATCTGCTGCCGCAGCCGCCCGCCGCGGGGGAGTACAGCAACGAGACCGTCTTCCTCACCTCGCCGGACGCGGCCCGCCAGGTGCACACCGACTGCGTCTGCGACGCGGGCGTGGACGGCGTCCTGCTGTCCACGGACGGCCTCGCGCAGGCCGCGCTCACCCGGTCCGCCGACGGACCGCCCACGCCCAACGCCTCGTTCGCCGACGCCGTCTTCCGCTCCCTCGACGGCCCCTGGCCCGTGCCCGACGGCGCACACGACAACCTCGCCGCGCTGCTCAGGTCCGACCGGCTGACCGCACTGAACGCGGACGACAAGACGCTGCTGCGGGCCGTGCGCAGGGCACGCCCATGAGCGGACGGGTGGTCCATCTGGACGGCAGGCCGGTGGTGCTCGCCGACGCCCCGCTGAAGGGCGGCGGCCAGGCGGCCGTCTTCCCCGTCGAGGGCGACCACGGCACCGTCGTCAAGCTCTACCGCGACCCGCCCGGCCCCGAGCAGGAACGGCGGCTGGCCCGGATGCTCACCATGTCCCCGCTGGCGGCCCGCCCCACCAACCGCTTCCAGCCGCCCGAGCTGGCCTGGCCCACCGCGCTCGCACGCGGCAGCGGCGGCGAGTTCCTCGGCTACGGCATGCACCGCTTCGGCGAGCCCGAACACGTCCAGCTGGTCGGGCTGTTCACCCGCGCCCAGCGCCTCAGGCTCTTCCCCGACCGGGCCGACTGGCGCTTCCTGCTGGGCGTCGCCTGGAACCTCGCCTTCATGACCGCGCGCATGCACTACGACAACCTCGTCATCGGCGACTTCTCCAGCAGCAACGTCGTCGTCGACACCAACGGCTTCGTCACCTTCCTGGACTGCGACTCCATCGCCTTCACCGACCCCGTGACGGGCGAGCCGTTCCCCTGCCTCATGCACACCACGGACTACTCCGCCCCCGAGCGGCAGACCGGCGCACCCGCCAACCGGTCCAGCGACGACTTCGCGCTCGCCGTGCTCGTCTACCAGCTGCTGACCGCCGGCAACCACCCCTTCGGGGGCGTGCCGCACGACAGCACCTCCGAGTCGACCGTGAAGGACAACATCGCCGCCAGCGTCTCGTACGTGGTGCGCCCGGAGCTGGTGACCGTCCCGCGCGGCACCGTCGACCCGTCGGTGCTCCCGCCCGACCTGCTCACCCTGGCCCGTGCTGCCTTCGGCCCGGGCGTGCAGGCCCCCGCCGCCCGCCCTCCGGCGGACGCCTGGCTGCGGGCACTGGACGGGGAGCGGACGCGGATACGGGTGTGCCCCGCCCGGCCGCTGCACACGTACGGCTCCCATCTGCCGTCCTGCCCCTGGTGCGACCGGGCCGCGCGCACCGGCCACGACGTCTTCAACGCGCCGCGTCCGCAGCCGGTGCCGGACGTCGCACCACCCCCGCCCGTGTCGCCGCCGGACGTCCCGCCGGGCCGCCGGTTCGGTCCGCTGAGGATGGCCCTCCTGCTGATCGTGCTGGTGCTGATCGTCGTGGTGGCGGCGGCGGTCGTGTAGCGCGGTCCGCCGCGTCATCCGTCCGCGCGCCGTGCCGGTCCGGCGAGCAGGAGGGGCTCGACGGCCTCGTACCGGTCCCGAGCCCCTACGGCCGTCCTTCCGCGGGACAGGAGCGTGCCCAGCGCGCCGCACAGGAAGCCGGCAGGCACCGAGACGAGGGCCGTGGTGGTGAACGGGAACCAGTTGAAGTCGGCGTCCGGGAAGGCCGATTGGGGAGTTCCGGAGACGAGGTTGGTGCCGGGGATGAGGACGAGCACGCTCAGGCCGCCGCCGATGAGCGTGCACAGCAGGCCGGTCCGCGTGTAGCGGCGCCAGAAGAGGCTGTAGACGAGTGCGGGCGCGATGGCCGAGGCGCCCAGGCAGAACGACAGGATGGCGAGCGGCTGGAGGCTGCGGTGCTGCGCCACCACGGCCAGCAGGATCACCGGGACGCCCACGGCCAGGGCGGCCAGACGTGCCAGTGCCGTCTCCCGCTGCGGCGTCGTGGCGCGCCGGGTGGCGGCGACGTCATGGGCCAGGGAGTTGGCGCAGGCGAGGGTCATGCTGGCCACGGAGGCCAGCAGGGTCAGGAAGATCGCCGTGGTGACCGCCGTGAACAACAGGCTCTCCGCGTGCGAGAGTTGCATCCCGAACGCGGCCCGCGCGCCCAGCAGATAGGCCGTGTTGCCCCGGGGGTCCGCGGCGGTGACGCCGGTCCGCCCGATGAGGGCCGTGGCGCCGACGGCGATGACGATGACGACGGCGACGAACAGCGCGACGGTGGACACCGCCCAGCTCATCGCACGCCGGACCTGCCGCGCACTGCCGGCGCTGTACATCCGCATGGTGACGTGCGGCAGACAGGCGCCGCCCAGCACGATGGCGCACTGCGTGCTGATCATGTCGAGGCCGCTGTGCTCCCCGCCCGCGAACTGCAGCCCCCAGCGCAGGAACGCGTCCCCGGCCCCGCTGCGCCGCGCGGCGGCGTGGAACAGGTTCTGCGGGCTCCAGCCGAAGGTGTACAGGACGAGCGCGGCGACGATCAGCCCCGAGCCGAGCAGCATCACCGTCTTGAGGATCTGGATCAGGGCAGTGCCCCGCATGCCCCCGATGGCCGCGTACGTGATCATCAGCGCTCCGGCCCCGATGACGCAGCCGGTCCGCATCGCGCTGTCGGAGAAGCCGAGGACGTAGGCCAACAGCTGTCCTACACCTGCGAGTTGGACGACCATCATCGGCACCAGCGAGGCCAGGGTGACCACGCAGGCCGTGACGCGCACCGCGCGGCCGGGCAGGCGCCGGCCGAGTGCGTCGCCCATGGTGAACCTGCCGGCGTGATGGAGGGGTTCGGCCAGCAGGACCATCAGGAGCAGCAGGGACAGCAGGGTGCTCAGGGCCAGGACGACACCGTCGTAGCCGCACAGCGCGATGATCCCGCCGACGGTGAGCACCGTGGCCGCGGAGATGTAGTCACCGGCGATGGCCAGGCCGTTGCGCAGGGGCGACAGGGAGCGGTAGCCGGTGTAGAACTCGGCGAGGTCGTCGCGATCGGGGCCGGTGAGCACGCACAGCAGCAGCGTGAGGGTGACGACGGTGCAGAACGCCACGAGCGACCAGGACTGCGAGGTGCCGTCGAAGTCGGTCATGGCCGCGGCTCCCCGTCGTCGGCGCCGCGGGCCTGCCGGCGCACGCGCCGGGCCAGTGGGTCGACGTGGCGGCGCGCGATGAACTCGAAGAGGACCACCGCGAGCCAGGTGACGGGGAGTTGGACGAGAGCGAGCACCAGCCCGAGGGGCAGGCCGCCGGGAGCCGGTCGGGTCATGACCTCGGGGAGCT
Organism: Streptomyces sp. NPDC057616; assembly: GCF_042800575.1. Lineage (NCBI taxonomy): Bacteria > Bacillati > Actinomycetota > Actinomycetes > Kitasatosporales > Streptomycetaceae > Streptomyces > Streptomyces sp. NPDC057616. The sequence goes on along the minus strand of NZ_JBHVGU010000016.1, from coordinate 56,867 downwards.
CGACGGTCAGGGTGAGGAAGACGGCGAAGTAGCCGAGTGCGGCGAACGTCGCGACGCGGCGCAGCCGACGGCTCGCCCGGCGCAGCAACCGCAGATCGCGGTGGGGACCTGCCCATGACCGGACGGGGAAGGAGCCGCGCCCGTCGGCCGGGCGGGCCCACTGCGGGCCTGGGGACGGAGAAGCGTGCCGGCCGGGCCGATGCTGCGGCGGACACGCCTCGGAGGACAGGTCGGACCATAAGTGGGAGCTGTCGGAGGACATCCCAAGATCTCCTGGTAGGTCGAGGGCCCCAAGAGGTGCGGACCGCGAGGAATGTGGGAGAGCGGTTCGGGATACCGCACGTTATGCGGGCGGCGGGCGGTGCGCAGCGGCTTCCACGAACTGGCTGGTGAGACCCGGTCCTTGCGCTGACCTCGGATGTTGAGGGTGTGACAGGTGCGCCGGCGGTCCACGGCAGTGGCCCCGGAGGCTCGACGGTTTCCGGGCCCGGTCGCCCGTGTGTTCGGCCCGGTCGCGGGCATCCGGATCGCACACGGTACGCACCACGCAGCCGACTTCACGAACGGACGGACACCATGCTGGCGATCCTCTCGGCGGTCTTGTTCTTCATCTCCTTCCTCATCAACGCGGCGGACATCTCGACCAACGACACCTTCACCTCGACCAATGTGATGCTGCTCGGACTCACCGCGCTGGCCTTGCACGTGGCCGGGATCGGCAGCGGCTGGAACTGGCGCAGACGCTGACGGGCCGCGCACGGCGCGGCATCGCCGTTGCCGGAGGGGGCGCCCTTAGCGCCCCCGTGCGCGGAAAGCAATCACCGCTCACCCGAAGGTGTGACGGTCGATGAAGAAGAATGAACGTTTCCCTGAACTGCGTGATGTCATATGCCTGTTGCGTTCAGCAAACGGCAATGCGTCACGCAGACCAGGGGAGAGGACGGCATCACCGGATGGTGGACACCAACTGGGGCGAGCGGGGGCTGTGTAGGACGGCCGACCCCGACGACCTCTTCGTGGAGGGCAGTGCACAGAACCGCGCCAAGGCGCTGTGCGGCGGCTGCGGAGTGCGGACCGAGTGCCTCGCCTACGCACTCGACCATCGCATCGAGCACGGCATCTGGGGAGGCATGACGGAACGCGAACGCCGTGCCCTGTTACGCCGGCGCCCGACCGTCACCTCCTGGCAGCGTCTCCTGGCATCGGCACGCGCGGAACACGAGCGCACGCACGACGCCACGGCGGTCTCCCTCAGGGCGAGTTGACGGTCACGGCAGGATCGCGTCGATGTATCCGCCGTCGACGCGCAGCGCGCCGCCCGTGGTCGCCGACGCCAGATCGGAACTGAGGTACACCACCATGTTGGCGATCTCCTCCGGCTCGATGAGGCGCTGCAGCAGGGACTGCGGGCGGTGCTGCTTCATGAACGCGCGCTGCGCCTGGTCCCACGGGAGGTCGGGGTCCACCAGCTCGTACACGAACTTCTCCACGCCCTCCGTGTGCGTGGGGCCGGCGATCACACTGTTGACGGTCACTCCGGTCCCCGCGGCCTGCTTGGCGAAGCCGCGGCCCACGGCGAGCAGCGCGGTCTTGGACATGCCGTAGTGGATCATCTCGGCCGGGGTCACGACGGCCGAGTCGCTGGCCAGGTACTGGACACGCCCCCAGCCGCGCTCGCACATGCCCGGCAGGTACCTGCGGGTGAGGCGGACCGCCGCGAGGACGTTCACCTCGAAGTAGCGGCGCCACTCGTCGTCCGTGATCTCCATCGGGTCCTTGGCGCCGAAGATCCCGAGGTTGTTCACGAGGATGTCCACATCCGGCAGTACGTCCCCGACCGCCTCGGCGCCGTCCTCTCCGGCCACATCCGCGGCCACGGGCACGAACTGGCCGTCAGGGACGTCGACCTGGAAGCGATCAACGGCTTCCTGGACCCGGGCCTGCTCACGGCCGTTGATCCCGACGCGTGCGCCGGCCCGGGCGAGCCCCGTCGCGATCGAGGCTCCGATGCCCTGGGTCGAACCCGTGACCAGAGCCGTCCGTCCCTCCAGGTCGATGCGCATGCTCATCCCTTCCCAGGCGTCCGTGACGTCGAATTGCCTGCCACGATCATGGCCTTATTGACAACGGAAACAAACACATTCGAACCACCGAGCAAAAGCCCACTCAAAGTAATGAAACAAATATTGACGTGTATCAACAGCTTGCGTAACTTCCGAGCCGAATACAGGTCCCGCCCATGCGCTGTGAGGCATTCGCGCACGATTATGAAACTCGGGAAAGGGTTGTCATGTATACATCAAGACGTGGCCCGCGGATCACGCGGAGGGCGGCGAGATGCCTGGCCGCCGCGGCCACCACTCTCGGACTCGTCCTCGCATTCCTCGTCGGCCTTCCCGCGACGTCGCAGGCGGCCGGCTCCCTGCCCTGCGACATCTACGGATCCGCGGGCACCCCGTGCGTGGCCGCGCACAGCACCACGCGCGCCCTGCTGTCGTCCTACAACGGACCGCTCTACCAGGTCACCCGTGCCTCCGACGGCGCCAGGACGGACATCGGCCTGCTGTCGCAGGGCGGCTACGCCAACGCCGGCCGGCAGGACACCTTCTGCCAGAACACGACCTGCCGGATCTCGAAGGTCTACGACCAGACGTCACGGCACAACGACCTCACCCCCGGCCCGGCGGGCACCGCGGGCGGCGCCGACCGCGGGGCGGACGCGAGTGAGATCGCGGTGACGGCCGGCGGCCACAAGGTCTACGGCATCTGGATCTCTCCGGGCGTGGGCTACCGCTACACCGGCGCGGCCTCCGGCGTCGCCGTCAACGGCCAGCCCGAGGGCGCCTACATGGTGGCCAGCGGCACGCACGTGGGATCCGACTGCTGCTTCGACTACGGCAACGCGGAGAGCACACCGGCCGACACCGGCAACGGACACATGGACGCCGTGAGCATCGCGACGACGTGCTACTTCGCGCCGTGCACCGGCTCGGGTCCCTGGGTCGAGGCCGACCTGGAGAACGGCATGTTCCAGGGGAACAACGGCTCCAACACCGCCAACCTGGGCAACAACAGCGCCTATGTGACGGCCGTGCTGAAGAACAACGGCCAGACCAGATACGCCCTCAAGGGCGGCAACTCGCAGTCCGGCGCGCTGTCGACCTGGTGGGACGGGGCCCTGCCCACCCGCGGCGGCTACCAGCCCATGCAGCAGGAGGGCGGCATCATCCTGGGCACCGGCGGCGACAACAGCAACCGCAACCGCGGCACCTTCTTCGAGGGGGTCATGGTCGCGGGCTATCCCACGGACGCCGCCGAGAACGCGGTGCAGGCCGACATCGTCTCCGTCGGCTACTCCGGCGAGACGGACGTACCCAACGGGCCACAGGGGACGATCACCGGCCCCGGCGGCAAGTGCGTCGACGCCGCCGCGGACGACACCGGCGGCAACGGCACCGCCGTACAGCTCTGGGACTGCCAGACCTATGCCGAGGACCAGCACTGGCAGCACAACGCCGACGGCTCCCTCAGCACCATCGGCAAGTGCCTTGACATCGTTGGCAACGGGACGGCGAACGGGGCCAAGGTGGAGTTGTGGGACTGCAACGGCGTGGGTGGCCAGAAGTGGGTGCAGCAGAGCGACGGTTCGCTGCTGAATCCGCGGTCGGGCCGGTGCCTGGACTCGCCGAGCGGTGCCACCGCCAACGGCACGCGGCTGCAGATCTGGGACTGCAACGGCGCCACCGCCCAGAAGTTCGCCGTGAACGGCGGCGCCCCGGCGATCGGCCCCGGCGGCACGTGCGTGGACGTCGACGCCGACGACACCGGCGGCAACGGCGCGGCCGTACAGCTCTGGGACTGCCAGTCCTGGGCGGTCGACCAGCACTGGTACCACCGCTCCGACGGCTCACTGACGACGCTCGGACGGTGCCTTGACATCGTTGGCAACGGGACGGCGAACGGGGCCAAGGTGGAGTTGTGGGACTGCAACGGCGTGGGTGGCCAGAAGTGGGTGCAGCAGGCCGACGGTTCGCTGCTGAATCCGCAGTCGGGGCGGTGCCTGGACTCGCCGAGCGGTGCCACCGCCAACGGCACGCGGCTGCAGATCTGGGACTGCAACGGCGCCGCGGCCCAGAAGTTCGCCCTCAACTGAGGCCGTACGCATTCGCCTCCAACCAAGCCCGTACGAGAGGGAGTCGGTGCCCGGGAGCCGGGCGCCGACATCTCGCGGCCGTCACGCGCCGCGCAGTGCCGTGGCCCGCCGCAGCCGGGCGGGGGTGGTGCCCGTGACGGTGCGGAAGGCGCGGCCGAAGGCGGACGCCGAGCGATAGCCGACGCTCGCGGCGATGTCGTCCAGCCCGCGCTCGGTGGTCGTGAGCAGGTCCGCGGCCACCGTCATCCGGGTGCGCGTCAGGAACTCCGCGACGCCGACGCCCGTGGCCGCCGAGAAACGGCGCACCAAGGTGGCCCGGGAGACGCCGGCGACCGTGGCGAGAGCGGCCAGGGTCCACGGGTGGTCCGGGTCGTGGACCACGGCGTTCACCACCGCCTGCAGTCCGGGATCCACCACCGCGGTCCACGGCCCCGAAAAGGCCGTGGACCGCCCCTCGTTGCTGCCGCCGTCGCGCAGGGTCAGGGCGAGAAGGGCCTCGCAGAGGGAGGCGAGCAGTGCGCCGGCGCCGGGACCGTCCGAGGAGGCCTCGGTGCGCATGAGTTCGCCCAGCGGGCGCAGCGGAGAGCCGGCCCCCATGCCGAACGACGCGTGGAGCACGTCGGGGAGCCCGTCGAACAGGAGCGCCCCGGCACCCGGCCGATAGGTGTAGTGGCCGCAGAAGAGGTCCACGGAGGGCACGCCGTCGCTGCGCAGGGTGGTGACCGAGGCGCCCTCCCTCAGGTCGGCGGGCACGGGAGGCACCTCGGTGACCACGCGCAGGCGGTGCCGCCCGGCGCGTGGGAGGACGAGGACGTCCCCAGCGGACAGGTCGAGGGTGCGCCCGTCCGACTCGGCCACGCAGCGGCCTTCGAGCAGCACGTGGAAGGGCACCTCTCCGGGCGGGCGGGGCGGATTGTCCAGGATGTGGCTGCCGGTCAGAAGGCAGCGCACGTCGATGGAGGCCTCCAGCCGGGCCATGCGGATGAGCGTGCTGATCGCGTCCATGAGCCTATCTCGACGGAAATTGATCCAATGCTGACTTGTGGGATCGCTAGCTTCGGCAGAGTCTAGATCCATGGACGCACTGCACGCAGACCTGCTGGTGATCGGCTTCGGGAAAGGCGGCAAGACGCTCGCGGCCGCCATGGGACGCGCGGGCAAGCGCGTGGTGATGGTGGAGCAGGACGCCCTGATGTACGGCGGCACGTGCATCAACATCGCCTGCGTGCCGACCAAGGCGCTCATCCACCGCGCCTCCCAGCGGCCCGACGACGTCGACCCGGGCAAGTGGTACGCGGCCTCCATCGCCTCGACCGCCTCGATGACGGCGACCATGCGCGACAAGAACTTCCGGATGCTCGACACCCTCGACACGGTCACCGTGGTGACGGGGACGGCGTCCTTCCTGGACGAGAAGCGGGTCGAGGTCGTGGCGGGCGGCGACCGGCTGGAGATCAGCGCGGACACCATCGTGATCAACACCGGCGCCGAGCCCGTGATCCCGGACGTCTCCGGCCTGCGGGACAGCGCGCATCTCGTGACCAACGCGGACCTGGTCCGCTCGGCCGACATGCCGCGCCGTGCGGCCGTCATCGGCGGCGGCTATCAGGGCATCGAGTTCGCGGCGATGCTGAGCCGCTACGGGATTCCCGTCACCGTCCTGGAGAGCGGCGACCGCATCCTGCGGCGCGAGGACGACGACATCGCTCGTGCCGCGGAGAAGATCCTGCGGGAGGACGGCATCACCTTCGTCACGGGAGCCCGCGTCACCGAGGTCGCCGACGGCGACGGCGCCGCCACCGTCCACTACTCGACGCGCGACGGCGGACAGGGCACCGTCGAGGCGGAAGCGGTCGTCGTCGGCACCGGCCGTGCGCCGCGGACCGCCGGGCTACGGCTGGAGGCGGCCGGCGTGCGCACGAACGAGCGCGGCGCGATCGAGGTGGACGAGTACCTGCGCACCAGCCGCCCGCACATCTTCGCGGTGGGCGACGTGAACGGCGGACCGCAGTTCACCTACATCTCCCTCGACGACTACCGCATCGTCGCCGGCCAGATCATGGGCACCGGCGACGGCAAGCGGTCGACGGCAGACCGGGTCGCCGTCCCCTACACCCTCTTCATGACCCCGCCCCTCGCCCGTGTGGGCATCACGGAGAAGGAGGCGCACCACCTCGGGCGGTCCGTGCGCGTCGCCGCCAAGGACATCGCCGCGCTGATGGCCATGCCCCGGGCCAGCATCGTGGACGAGGTCCGCGGCATGATGAAGTTCGTCGTGGACGCCGAGACGGACGAGATCCTCGGCGCGGCGCTGCTCAGCGTGGACGCTCAGGAACTGATCAACACCGTGGCGCTGGCGATGCGTTCCGGGGTGACCGCGAGCGGGCTGCGCGATGCCATCTGGACCCACCCGAGCTCCACGGAGGCTTTCAACGAGGTCCTTGCCACGGTGGTGCGTTAGCCGGCCTCCGCCTTGATGACGGCGAGGTCCTCACCGGTGAGCTCCGCGATGCGGTGCGCCGGGACTCCGGCCGCCAGGGCCCGGGTGAGGAGAGCGCTCCGGCCGTCGGCGCAGGAACGGTAGGCCAGCAGCTCCCGCTCCAGCTGCGCGAGGCTCGGCGGCGTCATCTCGTGGCGCAGACGGCTGAGTTCCTCCTCCCCGAGGGGCACGGGCAGCCGCTCGGCGTCCTCGGGGATGGCCGCCGTCTCCTCCGGCGGCAGCAGCCGCAGCTCGGGAGAGGTCGCGGTGATTCCCTGCGCGCTCAGCCACGCCCTGACGGCGGGGGTCTCCATGCAGGCCAGTTCTCCGACGGCCACGGGAGGCACGCCCAGCGTCGCGGCCGTGCCGTCCAGCAGGACGAGGTAGGCATCATCGGTCATCGTCGTGGTCCCTCAGCGAAGTGTCGTACGGTCTGCCGCACCGCATACCCGGCATCGGCCGCCTCAGCCGGTGCGAAGGACGCGAAAACGATCGAGTGCCGCCGGATCCCGGTCGACGACCTGGACCGGAGCCCACGCCCACTGCCGCACGCCGACACCGGGCACGCGGGAGAACCGGATCGGCCCGCGCGTGCCTTCGACCGCAACTCCCGCCCAGGAAGCGGGAATTCGCTCCCGGGACAGTTCGCCGGCGCTCAGCACGTCGGCGAGGACGGTGATGGTGTCGTAGCCCTCGAAGGCGACGAACGAGGGAGCCCGGCCCAGACGTTCGCGCAGTGCGGAGCCGACGCGTGCCCCCAGGGGGCCGAGCCGTTCGGGCAGGTAGCGCAGGAAGGGGATCCCGGCGCCGTCCTCGCCCAGCAGCGCCGCCCATGGGCCGAACTCCGGCTGCCCGGCCGGTGCACCCACCAGGACGCCGGCCAGACGCCGGTCGGCGCGGACGGACCGGACGAGCGACACGGCCGGCTCCGGGATGCCGGTCAGCAGGAGGAGGGCCGTCGCACCGTGGTCGGCGAGTGCGTCGCACACGTCCTCGGGGGTGAGCGCGCCCATGTCGAGCTCGATGACGGTGCCGCAGCGCGGAGCGAGGTGCTCCCGCAGGATGCGGGTCCCGGACTCCCAGTAGACGCTCGGCTGAGCCGCCACGGCGATCCGGCGGTGACCGGCGCCCAGCAGGAACTCCGCGTAGATCCGCCATCCGTGGGACTGCGCGGGGGCCAGCCGTGCGACCCAGTCCGTCGGCCGGTCGGTCAGCGCGTCGAGCACCGCCGACGAGCACAGGAACGGCAGCCCGAGCGCATCGGCCTTGGCGGCCGCGGCACGCGCGACGACGCTGTGGTACTCGCCGGCCACGGCGGCCACGCCCAGACCGGCCAGCTCCTCCACGGCCGCGGCGGCCCGCTGCGGATCCGCCGCGGTGTCCCTGACCACCAGTTCGAGCGGCCGCCCGAGGACGCCACCGGCGTCGTTGACGTCAAGCACCCCCGACTCGAGCCCGGCGAGCAGATGCCGGCCCGCCTCGACCCAGCCGGGACTGCTCAGCGGAGCGAGAGCGCCGATCCGGGCGGACGAGCCCTCGGTCCGCCGGGGAAGAGGTTGCGCTGCCGGCGTGTCGACCATGGCGGACATTGCATCCATGACCGTCGCCGACAGGCAACCGATTAGTTCGTCCTACGTCGCATCCGTCCTGTCGCTCACGGGAACGACGTCAGCTTCGACGGCACGGTGTCCGTCCCCGACGTCGGCGCACCGGTGTTGTTGACGACGTGGGCGTACTGGCCCTTGCCGCCGAGGGAGATCACCAGGACGTCGTGCAGCTTCACCCCGGCGGTGACCGGGACCTGGAAGCCGTGTGCCTGGACGATCGACGGATCGGAGGTGTAGTTGCAGTAGCTGCCCAGCCCCCACGCCTCGTGCTGGGTCACGGTGTCGGCGACCTTGTAGGCCGCGTAGCCGACGATGCCGTCATGGGTGATGGCGGCCGCGTTCGGGGCGTCGTAGGCCTTCTCGTTCTGGAAGAAGATCGTGCGGCCGCGTTCGCCGCTCCACAGGACGTCGTACTTGTTGAAGTGCTCGACGAACAGCCCGGTGGCCAGGACGTCGTCGCCGTTGACGCGCAGGCCGTAGTCGGCCCGGTTGGTGTCCCAGCCGACACCGCTGCCGTGGTCGGCGCGCCACAGCCAGGTGTGGTCGATGACGACGTCGTCGCTGTTGACGACGACGGAGTTGGTGGCGAGACCGGGACCGGCACCGCCGATCCGGACGAACACGTCCTGCATGGTGGTCGGGTCGGCCGAGTGGTCGGCGCTCGCTCCGGGCTGCCCGATCCGCAGCAGGGTGTCGGAGTTGGTGGCGCCCGCGTCGATGAGGAAGCCGGCGAGCCGCACGCCGTCGACGTCGGCCACGTGCATGGCGTCGATGCCGTTGTCCGGCACGATCGTGGCCAGGCCCAGTCCGAGCACCACGGTGTCGGGGCGCGTCACGTCGATGGTCTGGTCGAGGTGGTAGACCCCGGGTGTGAACAGCAGGTTGAGTCCCTGGGCGAGCGCCTGGTTGATGGTGGCGGCGGTGGCGCCCGGCTTCACGACGTAGAACTGGTCCAGGGGGAGCGAGGCGCCCGCGTTCGCCGGCCAGGACACGCCGCGCGCGTTGGTGCGCTTCGCGGGGACGAACACCTTGTAGGTGCTGCCGTCGAGGTAGAGGAACGGCTTCTCGCGGGATACGGGCGTCGTGTCGAGCGTGGTGTACGGGCCCGAGTCGAAGTTGGTCGCCGGCGCGCCCTGGACACCGGTGAACGTCATGTTCCACACGCCGTTGGTCCAGCCGCCGACCGAGCTGTCGCGGGTGTACCACTGCTGCTGGGAGTACGGGCCGACGGTGCCGTCGATCTTCGAGTCCGCGATGTAGCCGCCGGAGGCCCAGCCGTAGCCGTTCGGGGCCAGGTTGAGGCCGCCCTTGACGTGGACACGCCGGAACGGTGCCGCCTGCGCCACGGCCCAGCGGTCGGTGCCGTTCGAGGGCGTGAGGGCGAGGTTCTCCGCCGAACGCCAGAAGTTCTGCGTCGCGTTGCCGTTGAACCAGCCCGCGTCGACGGTGACGTCACCGTTGATCTGGGTGTCGTCGGGGTTGAGGCCGAGCCCGGAGATCGAGGTGTAGAAGCCGATCTGGGCGTTGATGCCGTTGTAGGTGCCGGGCTTGAGCAGGAACTGGTAGCGGCCGGTGCCGAACTGGGCCGACTCCTGCTTGGCGAAGACGTCGTCGAACTTCTGCTGCAGGTCGGCGGTGCTGGGGTCGACGACGATGACGTTCGGCCCGAGGTCGCCGCCGCCCTGGACCGGGGGAGTGCTGTCCCCGGAGCCGGTGTGCACGGCCACCTCCCACAGGGAGTAGCCGTAACCCGTCGAGCGGACCGTGCCGTTGATGCGGACGTACCGTCCTGAGCCGCTGACGTCGTAGGAGGCCGTGCCTCCGCTCGCGCCCGTGACGCTCTTGAGGGTGGTCCAGCTCTGGCCGTCGGAGGACGCCTGGATCTGGAACTCCTTGGCGTACGCCGCCTCCCACGTCAGGTCGACCTTGCACAGGTCCTTGACCGAGCCGAGGTCCACCTGCACCCACTGCGGGTCGGCGGCCTGGCTGGACCAGCGGGTGCCGCCGTCGCCGTCGAAGGCCGCGGAGGCGGGGGTGCCGGCGTTCTCCGTGGAGGAGGCCGAGGCGGGCCGGCCCTTCGCGGCGTTCGACGTGTCGCAGGAGGACGTGCCGGTGCCGGCCGTGCCGAAGACCTGGAACTCCCAGAGGGAGTAGCCCCATTGGGTGGCGCGATGGACGCCGTACATCCTGACGTAGCGGCCCTGCCCCGAGACGTCGAGGGTGTCGGTGCCGCCGTCGCCACCGGTGACGGAGGTGAGGTCGGTCCAGGTGCTGCCGTCGGCGGAGGACTGGATCTTGTAGTCCTTGCCGTACGCGGCCTCCCAGTTGAGGACGACCTTCGAGATCGAGGCCGTGGCGCCGAGGTCGACCTGGAGCCACTGCGCGTCGCTCGCGGCCGACGACCAGCGGGTGCCGGTGTCGCCGTCGACGGCGGCGGCCGCCGGAGTGCCGGCGTTCTCGTCGGAGGAGGACGTCGCCGTTCTGCCCTGGGACAGCGGGAGTTCGGCCGCGGCGGCCGGTCGGGGAACGGGTAGGACGAGCAGCGCCGCCATGGCGGCGAGCGCGACGCCCACGGATCTGAGTCTCATGGAGGTCCCTGCGGGTGCGATGGGAAAAGAGCAGGAGAGGGCCCCGTGCGCAGACGGGACAGGCGCCAAGGCGACCGCCCCGGCGCTTAGTTCACGTCTTGATTTAACTGATGAGTTCCAAGTCCCGGCAAGCCTTCGGAAGTTGAAATCTTTCCTGGTCCACTTCTGCGGGATCCCTTGACATCTTGATGACATGCCCTCAACACTCCTCGGCGGGAGAGCGCTCTCCCACGCTCCGCCCGGCACCCCATGACGCAGGCTCACCTGACGCACTGTCATGCCGCGGCCGGGCGCGGTCTCTCACACCCCCACCGTTCAGGAGGAGGTCTCCATGTCACGGAGATCGAAAGGCCTGTCAGCGACGCTGATCACCGGCGCGCTCCTGCTGACCTCGATCGGGCTGGGCGGCGTCGCCCTCAGCGCCGGGCCGCCCGCACCGCACAGCTCCGCGGCGCAGGCGTTCGCGGCCACCCACTCCGGTCACACGATGGCGGCGTCCACCGCCGACTCCCCGGAGGACCCGGACGGCGACGGCTACATCCCCGCCAACCCGCCGGTCACCGGCGTGACACCGTCCACGCAGGATCCGCCCCACCGCTACTTCCACGAGTTCCAGGCCAACTGCGCGGTCACCCACACCAGGCCGGACGACCCCATCGTCTATCCGCAGCAGCCCGGCAAGTCCCACGACCACACGTTCATGGGCAACACGACGACCGACGCCTACAGCACGACCGCCTCACTGGCGGCCGGCGGCACCACCTGCAAGGCCCCCGGCGACCTGTCCGGCTACTGGATGCCCACCCTCTACAACGGCGACCAGCCGATCCTGCCCGTGGGTCCGCAGGTCATCTACTACAAGGCGGGCGTCACCGACTACACCAGCGTCCGGCCCTTCCCCAAGGGCCTGCGGTTCGTCGTCGGCAGCCCCATGCAGAGCGCCGACGAGTTCCGCCACCACCCCGGCTTCGTCGAGGGCTGGGAGTGCGGTGACAGCTACTTCAACACCGAGTTCCCCGCGACCTGCCCGAACCGCGCCGACGTCCAGCTCAACATCCGCTTCCAGGCGCCGAGTTGCTGGGACGGGAAGTACCTCGACACCCCCGACCACAAGAGCCACATGGCCTACCCCGTGGTCAAGCCCGGCACGAACGACAACATCTGCCCGGCGGACCATCCGGTCGCCGTTCCGATGATCGAGTTCAAGATGGCGTTCCCCGTCAACGGCGACATGTCGAAGGTGCGGCTCGCCAGCGGCACGGGCCACAGCTTCCACTACGACTTCTTCAACGCCTGGGACGACCGCACGCTCAAGGCGCTGGTCGACCACTGCGTCGTCGGCGGGCTGCAGTGCGACGCGCGCGGCTACGACGAGACCCACCCGGAGGCGGGCGCGGCACTGGACGAGCACTATGAACTCCCCTGAGGAGCGGCAGAGATGACCCCACGACCCCCCACCCGCACCCGCCGCGTCGCGGCACCCCTCACCGCCGGCGTGCTCGCGGCCGGCGCCCTCATCGCCCTGCCCGCGGCCCAGGCGCACGCCGCCGGCAGCGTCGTCAAGGTCACCGGCGGCCAGGGCTCCTGGCAGCTGACCGTGGACGGGCAGCCGTACCAGATCAAGGGCCTGACCTGGGGCCCGAGCGTCGCGGACGCCGAGAAGTACATGCCGGACCTGCAGTCCATGGGCGTCAACACGATCCGCACCTGGGGCACCGACGCCACCAGCAAGCCGTTGTTCGACTCCGCGGCCGCGCACGGCATCAAGGTCGTCGCCGGCTTCTGGCTCCAGCCCGGCGGCGGCCCCGGCAGCGGCGGCTGCGTCAACTACGTCACCGACACCGCGTACAAGAACCAAATGCTCGACGAGTTCCCCAAGTGGGTCCAGACGTACAAGGACAACCCCGGCGTGCTGATGTGGGACGTCGGCAACGAGTCGGTCCTCGGGCTGCAGAACTGCTACAGCGGCGACGAGCTGGAGAGACAGCGCGACGCGTACACCACCCTCGTCAACGACATCACCAAGAAGATCCACGCCGTCGACCCCAACCACCCGGTCACCTCCACCGACGCCTGGGTCGGGGCCTGGCCGTACTACAAGAAGAACGCGCCCGACCTCGACCTGTACGCGGTGAACTCCTACAACGCCGTCTGCGACATCAAGTCCGCCTGGGAGCAGGGCGGTTACACCAAGCCCTACATCGTCACCGAGACCGGACCGGCCGGCGAGTGGGAGGTCCCCGACGACGCCAACGGCGTACCGCTCGAACCCACCGACCGGGCCAAGGCCGAGGGCTACACGCGCGCCTGGGGCTGCGTCACCGGCCACAAGGGCGTCGCACTCGGCGCCACGATGTTCCACTACGGCACCGAGTACGACTTCGGCGGCATCTGGTTCAACCTGCTGCCCGCGGGCCAGAAGCGCCTGTCGTACTACGCCGTGAAGAAGGCCTACGGCGGCGACACCACGCACGACAACACCCCGCCCGTCATCTCCGACCTGAGCGTGGAGGGCGACGCGGGCAAGGTGCAGGCGGGACGGGACCTCGTCGTGGACGTCAAGGCCACCGACCCCGACGGCGACCGGATCTCCTACGAGGTCCTCGACAACAGCATGTACGTCGACCAGAGCAAGAACCTCGCCTCGCTGCCCGTCACCGACCTCGGCGGCGGCCGACTGAAGGTCACCGCTCCGGACCGCCCTGGGGTGTGGAAGATCTACGTCAAGGCGACCGACGGCCGGGGCAACGTAGGGGTCGAGACCCGCTCGATCCGCGTCGTCCCACCCGTGCCGTCCGGTACGAACCTGGCCCAGGGCAGACCGGCCACCGCCTCGTCCTACCAGGCGAGTTACGGCGACTGCCCGTGCACCGCCGCCAACGCCGTCGACGGAAACCCCGCCACCCGCTGGGCCAGTGACTGGAGCGACCCCCAGTGGCTCCGGGTCGACCTCGGCACCCGCACCACCTTCCGGCACGTCCAGCTGTTCTGGGAGGCGTCGTACGCGAAGGCGTACACCGTCCAGACCTCCGACGACGGCCAGAACTGGCAGACCGTGCACACGGTGTCCGACGGCAACGGCGGCATCGACGACTTCGACGTCACCGGGACAGGCCGCTACGTACGGGTCAACGGCACGGCGCGGGGGACCGGTTGGGGCTATTCGCTGTACGAGTTCGGCGTCTACTCCTGACCCCACCCAGTGACGGGTCCGTCGCCGGAGAGCGCTCTATTGCGTGATCCGCAGGTCCGTTAGGGTGCCTGCATGCGCAGACGGGCCCCGACGCTGGAGGACGTCGCCCGGGAGGCCGGTGTCTCCCGGGCGACCGTGTCCCGGGTCGTCAACGGCATCCGCAACGTGGATCCGGAGATACAGGAACTGGTCCGCGGTGCCATCGAGCGGACGGGTTACGCGCCCAACCGGGCCGCCCGTTCGCTGGTGACCCGGCGGGCCGAGACCGTCGCCCTGGTGGTGTCCGGCGCCGGGGACACCACGGACGCCGGCCAGAACGCCTTCGCCACACGGGTGTTCGCGGACCCCTTCTTCGGCCGCGTGGTCGGCGGCATCGTCGGCTTCCTGCGCCCCCGCTCCATGCACCCGGTGCTGATGTTCGCCGAGTCCGCCGAGGCGCGGGAAGAAGTGCTGACCTATCTGCGTCAGGGCCGCGCCGACGGCGCCCTTGTCGTCTCCACCCACGCCGACGACCCGCTGCCCGCCCTGCTCGCCGGCGCCCGGCTCCCCGCGGTGCTCTTCGCGCGTCCCTCGCGGCCGGTTCCGCTCAGCTACGTCGACCTGGCGCACCGGGACGGGGCACGGCTCGCCGCCGAGCACCTGCTCGCCCGTGGATGCCGCCAACTGGCCACGGTCAGCGGTCCGTTGGACGTGGCCGCGAGCCAGGAGCGGCTGGCCGGCTTCCGCGACACGCTCGCCCGCCACGGCCGTCCGCACGTCCCGGTCGCCGAGGGCGGCTTCACCCTCGACAGCGGCATCGCGGCCATGGCGGACCTGCTGGAGCGCCACCCCGGCACGGACGGCGTGTTCGCGGCCAACGACCTCATGGCCCAGGGCGCCTGCCAGGTGCTGCGCGAGCGGGGCCGGCGGGTGCCCGAGGACGTCGCGGTCGTCGGCTTCGACGACTCCAGCATCGCCGTCACCTGCCACCCCCGGCTCACCACCGTCCGCCAGCCGGTCGAGGAGATGGCGGCGGAGATGGCGCGCCTGCTCGACGAGCACATCCACGGCGTACGCACGGACGCGACATCGGTCGTCTTCGAGCCGGAACTCGTGGTGCGCGAGTCGGCGTGACGGCACGCGAAGGTCCGTACCGGACGCGTCAAGGGATGTAAGGGTCGGGCCCGACCCATGTGATTTCGGCTTCAGTTGTTGACGGCGGGCATTGCCGGGACTACAACCCCAGAGAGCGCTCTCACGTCTGCTGTTGCTCCACCCCCACGCACGCCGTACCGGCTTGAGGAGACCCCGCATGCAGAGTCACGTCGGCGCACCCACCCGCAGACCACCGGCAGGCGCCGCCCGCTCACGCGCCGCCCTCGGTCTCGTCGTCGTCCTGATCGCCGCCTTCTTCGCGGCCCTGGCTCCGTCGCCCGCGCACGCGGCCGACACCCTGCTCTCCCAGGGCAGACCCGCCACGGCCTCCTCCACCGAGAACGCAACCTTCCCGGCGAGCGCGGCAGTTGACGGCAACACCGGCACCCGCTGGTCCTCTGCCTTCGCGGACCCGCAGTGGATCAGGATCGACCTCGGTTCCGTCCAGCAGCTCAGCCGCGTCACGCTCAACTGGGAGGCCGCCTACGCGACCGCCTTCCAGATCCAGACCTCCAACGACGCCAATACCTGGACCACCGTCCACTCCACGACCACCGCCACCGGCGGCACCCAGAACCTGACCGTCTCCGGCAGCGGACGCTACGTCCGCCTGTACGGCACCGCGCGCGCCACCCCGTACGGCTACTCCCTCTGGGAGTTCCAGATCTACGGCCCCGGCGGCACCACAACCCCGCCGGACGACTTCTGGGGCAGTACCAGCGACATACCCCCGGCGAGCAACGCCGTCGAGGTGAAGATCCTCAACCGCACCAACGGCAAGTACCCCGACAGCCAGGTGTACTGGAGCTTCAACGGCCAGACGCACTCCATCGCCGAGCAGCCCTACCTCGACATGCCCGCCAACTCCGCGGGCCGCATGTACTTCTACCTGGGCTCGCCCAGCAGCCCCTACTACGACTTCATCGAGTTCACCGTCGGCAACAACGTCTTCAACGGCAACACCACCCGGGTCGACGCCTTCGGGCTCAAGCTGGCCATGCGCCTGCACTCCAAGGACGGTTACGACGTCGAGGTCGGCGAGAACCGGCAGACCTTCGCCGAAGACCGCGCCAGCACCTTCCAGCGCTTCATCGCGGCCGTCCCGGACCAGTTCAAGGTGCTGGCCCAGACCCAGGCCCCGTACCGGATCATCGCGCCCGGCAGTGACCCGAGCTTCCGCGCGGGCGGTGCCAACGCGAACTACTTCACCGCGTACGCCCAGTCCGTGGGCGTGAACGCGGCCACCTCCGACATCTTCGGCTGCGCCGCCTCGCTGGCGGGCAACCCGAACATGTGCGCAGCACTCAACCGCCACGTCGCCGCTTTGCCGGCCTCCCAGCAGTCCGACCCGGCCCAGTTCTACAAGGCGGCACCGGCGAACTACTACGCCAAGTTCTGGCACGACAACGCGATCAACCAACTCGCCTACGGGTTCCCGTACGACGACGTGGCGGGCCAGTCCTCGTTCATCTCGCACGCCAGTCCGCAGTGGCTGCTGGTGGCGGTCGGCTGGTAGCCGCAGTGTGACGCCGGCGCCCTACTGGGGCTGCTGCCCCGATTGCCGCCGTGGCAGGGACCGCTCGTCGCGGAGGCGGGCGAGTTCGCCCAGGGCGCCGTTGATACGGGTGATCTCCCAGAGGAGGTACACGCTCGCACCTGCGAACGCGATCCATGCGCCCCACTGGAAGACGCGGACCACGAGATACAGCAGGCCGGCCAGGACGAAGAACTTCAGCAGGATCTCGGATGTCCGGGTGTGGTCGGCAGCGACTCGTGGTCCGCCGCCGTGGATCTGACGCAGGCGCGTTTTCATCAGCTTCCCCCTGTGCTCGGGGGCATCATCCCTCGTGCCGCGCCCTGAGTGCTACCGCGCCGACACCGCGGGTCCGGCAGCTGTCTAGGGTTCCGTGTATGCCGAGGACCACGCCCCCGCGCCCCGTCGACGTCGAAGCGCTCTTCCCGGAGCTCGCGGCCCACCGGGGCACCACCACCCGGCTGCACCCGCGCCCGGGCCAACCGGACGTGACGGACAGCTCCGTGGGCGGCCCGGTCCTCTGGCCGGCCGACGAACCCTGGCCGGTGTGTACCGAGCAGCACGAGCGAGCGCGTGGTGAGCGCCCGGCCGACATCCGCCGACGGCGGCAGATCCTGGCCGATGCGTGGCTCCGTCACCCCGACTCCGGCCCCACGGAAGCGGAACGGCAAGAACTGGACGCGCTCGACGACGAGCACGTCGTCGCTGGGAGCGCCGCGGACGATCCGCTGCCGATGATCTGCGTCGCGCAGCTGTACCGACGTGACGTCCCGGACCTGCCCGCCGGTCCGGACGGCCGCGATCTGCTTCAGGTGTTCTGGTGCCCCTTCGACGCGCACGGGCCGACCGGCTACGGCATGCTGATCGACCTGCGCTGGCGCCGTTCGGAGGACGTCATCGACCTGCTGACCGCGCCGCCGCGGCCGCGGGTCGTCGGCTTCGACGGCTACGTACCCGAACCGTGCGTCCTGCATCCGGAGCGGGTGACCACCTACCCGTTCGCCGGTCTGCTTCCCGACGAGCTGCGGACACGGATCGACGCCTGGGAAGAGGGCCTGGAGAAGCAGGCCGAGGAATCGGAGGCCGACGACGAGCCGGATCCGGTGGGGTACCAGTACGACCTGTCCATCCCGCCCGGCTGGCGCGCGGGCGGTTTCGCGTCCTGGCACACCACCGACCCGGCCCCCATGACCTGCCGGGCCTGCGCGGCGCCGATGCATCTGCTGCTGACGGTCGACAGCTCGGAATGGGACGGCGGCAGCGGCAGCTGGAAGCCGCTGGAGGAACGGGACTTGGCCACGCACCTGCACGCCAGG
The DNA here is from genome assembly GCF_042800575.1 of Streptomyces sp. NPDC057616. Lineage (NCBI taxonomy): Bacteria > Bacillati > Actinomycetota > Actinomycetes > Kitasatosporales > Streptomycetaceae > Streptomyces > Streptomyces sp. NPDC057616. Next base: position 38,863 of record NZ_JBHVGU010000016.1, on the reverse strand, counting down.
CCGACCGAGGTCACGGTGGGCCGGTGGGGCGAGCTGAACATCTTCGCCTGCCCCGACGATCCCGGCCATCCGCACGACTGGAGCATCCAGTAGCCGGCGTCGGGGGTCGGGGTTGGGGGGGCCGGCGGGTCGGTGGGCCGTGCACATGGTGCACCGCTCACTCCGAACAGGTCACGTCCGGTCGAACGTCCTGGTAGGAAGGTTCCTGTGGACGATCTCTTCGCCGTGGCCATCCGGCGGTACCGATTACGCGCGGGGCTGACCCAGGAAGCACTGGCCGAGCGGTCCGGTGTGTCGGTCAGCACGATCCGCGGCATGGAGACCGGCAAACGCCGCAACCCTCAGCTGGCTTCGGTACGCCAACTCGCCGCAGCACTGGACCTGGGGCCGACCGAACGGGACGGGCTGCTGGCGGCGGCGACCGGTGCGGCCGAGTCCCCGGCTGTCCCGGTGCCTCGCCAACTGCCCGCCCCACCGGCGCCGTTCGTGGGTCGGCAGGACGAACTCGACCGGCTGGACTCCGCGCTGGGGGCCGGGTCGGGTGCGGCGGGCACCGTGGTCATCTCCGCGATCGCCGGTGCCGGCGGGGTCGGCAAGTCGTGGCTGGCGTTGCACTGGGCGCACCGCAATGCCGACCGTTTCCCGGACGGTCAACTCTTCGTGGACCTACGGGGATTCAGCCCCGACAGCGATCCGATGGATCCGGCCGTGGCGGTCCGCGGATTCCTCGACGCGCTGGGCGTCGAGCCCGGCCGTATCCCTGTGGCGCCACACGCCCAGGCGGCCCTGTTCCGCAGCCTGGTCGCGGACAAGCGGATGCTGCTGGTCCTGGACAACGCCGCGGACACCGCCCAGATCGCCTCCCTGCTGCCCGGCGGCGACACCTGTACCGTCGCGGTCACCAGCCGCAACCGGCTGTCCGGTCTGATCACCGGTCACGGCGCCCATCACCTGTCCGTCGACACGCTCACCGACAGCGAGGCCCGCGGACTCCTCGTCGCCCGGCTCGGCGGCCCACGTATCGACGCCGAACCGGCCGCGGCGGACGAACTCGTCAGGCTGTGCGGCGGGTTCCCGCTGGCGCTGAGCATCATCGCCAGCCGCGCCCACACCCACCCGCGTCTGCCGCTTTCCGAGCTCGCCGACGAACTGCGCGAGGGCGCACTCGACGTGCTCGACGACGCCGACCCGGCCGCGAGCCTGCCCGCCGTGCTCTCCCTGTCCCAGCGCGCGCTGACCGACGAGGAGGCCGAGGTGTTCGGACTGCTCGCGATCGCGCCCGGACCCGACATCGGTCCTGCTGCCGCCGACAGCCTCACCGGCCGCGGCCGAAGCCGGACCCGGGCCCTGCTGCGCAGACTGGAACAGGCCTCGCTCATCGACCAGGACGGCGCCGGCCGCTACCGCATGCACGACCTGATCCGCCGCTACGCCGGCACCGCCCACGACCTCGGCGACGAGACGCGGGCGGCGGCGCTGCGGCGGGTCCTCGACTTCTACACGCACACGGCCCACGCCGGCGCCCGCCTGCTTGACTCCCACCGCGAGGTCATCGACCTCGCCCCGCCGGCGGCCGCCTGCCATCCGCAGCCCCTGTCCGACATCCCGGCGGCGATGGAGTGGTTCGACGCCGAGCACCAGAATCTGCTCGCCGCGCAGTGCACCGCCGCCGCCCACGGACTGCACCGCACGGCCTGGCAACTGGCGTGGACGCTGAACGACTTCCACTACCGGCGAGGCCACCGCCATGATCAGCTCGCGGTGTGGCGGATCGCGGTCGACTCCGCGGGCCGGGTGCCCGACCCCGACGCCCAGATCCTCAGCCATCGCCTGCTCGGCCGCGCCCATGTCGTCCTCGGGCACCACGAGGAAGCGATCAGCTCCCTGAACCAGGCACTCGCCCTGAGCGAGCAGCAGAACGACCGGGCCCTCCAGGCCCACGCGCACTACACGCTCGCGTCGATCTGGCCCGACGGCCGGCGGGCGCTGGAGCACGCCAGACTCGCGCTGGACCTCTACCGCGGGCTCGACGAGCCGATCCGCGAAGGCAACGCGCTCAACGCCGTCGGCTGGTACGCCGCGCGCCTGGGCGAGTACGACACCGCCCGCGAGCACTGCCAGGCAGCGCTCGCCCTGTACCAGCAGCACCAGGACGTGAACGGCCAGGCGCAGACCGAGGACAGCCTCGGCTACATCGACCACCACAGCGGCCGTCACCACGACGCCGTCCGGCACTACCGCGAGGCCATCAGCCTGTACCGCGACCTCGACAACACCTACGAGACCACCGACACACTGGAGCGACTCGGCCACACCCACGCCGCCCTCGGCCACCACGACCGGGCCCGCACGGTGTGGCAGGAGGCGCGGGACCTGTTCCGGCAGCAAGGGCGTGACGAGGAGGCCGACCAGGTGGAGCGACAGCTCGACGGCCTCGCCGGACTCGACGGCCGCGGCGAACAGGACGGACCGGACCGCGCGCAGTGACCTCCCGTACCGGTCATACGTGAACGGTTCGTGAGCTGTTTCGCCGTGGAGCGCGCCAGCAGGATGGTGCCGCCGGCGCGGGCCAGACACGGCCCTGGCCGGGCGCCCGCACCTGACCGCGGGGGAATGGAGACTCCACAGATGCCCACCACCGACGGACACGTCTCTCACGAGTCCGACGTCCGCTGGATGCTGGCCTTCGACGCGTCGTGCGCGACGTGCCGCGCCGTGTCCTCGATCGTGTTCAACGCCTGTGCGGCGCGGCTGGAGGTGGTCGCGCTCGGCCGGGCCGACGTCCGCGCCTGGCGTGCGGGCGCCCTGGGGCCGGACGCACCCTGGGCGCCGACTCTGCTGAAGGTCACCACCAGGACAGGCGACCTCGCGGAGGCGCCGGAGCGATCCACATCCGGAGGTCGCGAGTCCGTCCGTGCCTGGACCGGCCCGTCGATGACGTTCCAGCTGCTACGACGCCTCGGCCCACGGGCCACGGTCCGCGTCCTGCGGGCGCTGGGGGAGGCGCGTGAGGGGACCACCGGCTCACCGGCCGGCACGGGCGCGAGCCGTGCGCAGTTCCTGCGCGTCGCCGGAGGGCTCGCGGTTGCCTCGACCATCCTGTTCAAGGGCGGTACACCCGCGTTCGCCGAAGGGCAGGACGCCGCGGCCGCGGACAAATGGGTCGAAGCGCACGCCGGGCGACTGCCCACCACCTATGCCGACGTGACCGCCCTGCCCCTGGCTCACCGCCGCGCCGTCCATGCGGCACTTCCTCCGGCCGCCCGCAGCCGCCTGTGGGTGGAGCACGTCGACCGCTTCCGCACCGCCCATCCGCAGCCCACGGCCAGGCAGGCCACGGTCCTCGCACGGGCCCGCACCACCGCCGCCGACCCGGCGACCTTCCATCGGCGCCCGCTCGCACGCCCCCTGCACAGCGACCTGACCGAATCCGCCATCGCGGCGTTCGGCAAGGAGCAGGCCGTGCAACTGCTGGCCACGCTGGGACCGTCGGAGGTCCTGGCGCAGGACTGTGCCTGCAGTTCGTTCTCGGACGCGTGCCTCTTCAGCGACTGCATCGGCGGCGGATGCACGATCTCCGACGGCGGCTGCGGGGAGTTCTGGATCTGGGACTGCGACGGGACGTGCCGCTGAGGCGAAGCTCGATCGGCCGAGTGATCGGGAATCCCAACTGGCCGGTACCGTCTGCCGATCGACCGGGTCCGGGCTGAATGCCCGGGCCCGGTCGCCGTCGTCGTACGGCATCTTCGGGACGCGAAATGTGCGGATTTCTCACCGCCGGCATCTCCGCGGGATGGGCAATTGGCCCAGTATGCGCACCTCATGGCTTCATCGTGAATTCAACCAATGGACGTTCGATGCGAAGTACAGTGCTCCTGCGGCACCTTGACCCCACACTGCCGATTCAGGCAGATTTCGGCCATTTCAGGCCGACAAGGTTTGCCGGGAAAGGGGCGGAATGTGGACGCCTACCTGTGTCCTCCCGCTGTAGTGCACGGCGAACACGCCGTGAGGACAAACCAGATACTGGACGAGGTGCGAAGCCGGCATCCGCAGGCGTCGTGGCTGCCGCGCATCGACGGCATCGCCGCGAGCACGGGGATCACCTCACGGGGGTGGATGCTGCCGCTGGAGACGGCCGTCGCACCCAGCAGCGGGAGCGGCCTGCGAACTCCGAGCGCCGGTCCGGCCCGTGAAGCACTGGCCCGCAGCGGGTTCGGCGACGCGGAGGTGGACCGTGCGATCGCCGCACTGGAGGCGATACCGGCACCGCAGACCATCCAGGAACGCACCGCGCCCGCCTGGGCCGCCGTCCAGAGGTACGCGGAGCACGCGGCCCGCGAGGCCCTCGAGATCGCCGGGCTGGCGACCTCGGACGTCGACTGCCTGATCACCAGTCACTCCACCACCCCGGCCCTGCCGGGACTGGACCTGTCGCTGCTGAACCGGCTCCCGCTGCGCAGCGACGTACTGCTGCTGCCGGCCAGCCAGTGGGCCTGCATCGCCGGGACCCGATCGCTGGCGCTGGCGGCCGATCTCGTCGCCGCGGACCCCGACCGCGTCGTGCTGGTGGTCATATCGGAGGCGCTGAGCACCACCTACCAGCCCGCCGACGACACGCTGGAATCCCTCATCGTCCGCCTGCTGTTCGCGGACACCGCCGTCGCCGCGGTGGTCACCGGCCGCCCCCGGGCAGAATCGATCCTGCGCCTGGATGCCGCCTGGCACCACACGCTCCCCGGAACCTCGGACCTGCACTGGCTGGACACCCGGGCCGACGGCACGCATTTCGTGATGGACCGCCGCGGACCGCGCGCCGTGCAGGAGACCGTCACCGAGATGTGGACCTGGCTGCACAGGCGCCACGAGAACGACGCGCACCCATGGAACCCCGACCTGCTGCTCGCCCATCCCGGCGGGACCCGGGTGATGGAGTACATGGAGCAGACGATGCCCGACGGGTGGCCGAAGGGGCTGCTGGACTACAGCCGGGACAGCTACACCACCGGCAACCGGGGTGGTGCGGCCGTACTCGACATCCTTCGGCGGGCGCACGACGCCGGACAGAAGACGGGCAGCCGCACCGTGCTGTACGCGGCCGCGCCCGGGCTGACGGCCACGGCGATCGAGGGGGAGTGGCTCTGACGCCCGCTTCCTCACCCTGAGGGACGGTCACCGCGGTGACGGCCGTCACCTGTAGTCACCGTGGGGGCTACACGTCCAGCTCCGCCCACACCGCCTTGCCGGTGCTGGTCCACCGCACGCCCCAGCGCGTGGTGAGCTTGTGGATGACGTGCAGGCCGCGCCCGCTGTCGTCGAGTGCCTCGGCGTGGCGCAGGCGCGGGCGGCCGTTGCCGGTGTCGCAGACCTCGCACGTGAGGCGGCCCCCGGCCTTCACCAGCCGTACGGTCACGGGCTCGGCGCCGAACAGGACGGCGTTGGTGACCAGTTCGCTGATCACCAGGAGCGCATTGTCCAGGGCCAGCGCGCTGATGTCCCATTGCCGTAGCAGGGAATGGGCCAGCGTGCGGGCGCGGGCCGCGGTGTTCTGGCGGGCGGAGAGGTGCCAGGTCGCGGTGTCCCGGCTGCGGCGGCCGGTCATGCGGGCGAGCAGCAGCGTCACGTCGTCGCGCAGGCGGCCCTGCGGGGCGAGATCGGAGACCACGCGACGCGCGGTCTTCTGCAGATCGTCCCAGGGGTGGATCCGGCGTACCGCGTCGGTGAGCCGGGCGATGCCGTCGTCGATGGAGGCCGCCGGATCCTCGACCAGGCCGTCGGTGTAGAGGCCGAGGATCGAGCCCGGCGGTGCGGCGAACTCCTGCACGTCGAACGGCTCCCGTACGGCGAACTCGGCCCCCAGGCCCGGGTGCGGCTGCGCGGCGACCGTGGTGGCGGACCCGTCGGGGTGGACCAGGATCGGGGGCAGATGGCCCGCGTTCGACATCACGACCCGGTGGTCGACCGGATCGTAGACCGCGATGCAGCACGTCGAGCCGAGCGCGCTGTAGCCGGCGGCCAGGCCCGCGTCCGTGTCGTCCAGCAGGGTCACCGTCTCGTCCAGGCGCTCCAGCACCTCCCCGGGACCGAGCCCCGCCGACAGCAGCGCGCGGGCTTCCATGCTCAGCTGGCCCATGGCCGCAGCGGCTCCAAGACCATGGCCTACGACGTCGCCGACCACCAGCGCGGTCCGGTCGCCCGGCAGCGGAAAACTGTTCACCCAGTCGCCGCCGACGCCCGCGCTGTCCGGGGTGGTGGGCAGATAGACGCTGGCGACCTCGATGGTGTCGCTGCCGGCCCGTGGCAGCAGCCGGCGCTGCAATGCCAGCACCTGGGCGTGCTCACGCTGGTGCTGGCGGGCCAGGTCCACGTGACGGGCGGTCTTGGCCACGAGTTCCTGCAGGTCGAGCAGCTCGCTGTCGCGGAAGGGGCGCTCCGGCCGCCGCCAGACCTCGGTCACGCCGAGCACGATGGGGCCCGGCGCTCCTTCGGGGCCTTCCACGACGAGCGGTACGCACGCCACGGTCGCCGGCCGGTCGCCGGGTACCAGGGCGCGCACCAGCCGTGGCTCGCTCAGGACCTGCTCGATCGCCTCGCGGTCGGGGATGACGGTGGCACGCGGCATGTCGTCACGCGTGACCGCGCCCACCAACAGCCGGCTCGCCTCGCGGGGAAGGTTGTCCCCGCAGGTCAGATACCCCTCGGGCCACGCGCGGTCGGGCACCAGGGCCGCCCGTCGCAGCCGGATGCGCTCATGGGTCTGCTCGGTGACCGCTTCCCCCGTCCACACGGCGAAGTCGAGGTCCACGGCGGCCACGTCTCCCCAGGCCAGCAGGGACTGGGCCAGGGACTGGGCGGTCTCGCCGATGTCCAGTGACGTCCCGATCGCGGCGGCGGAGGCGTAGAGGTGGAGCCGTTTGGCCATGGCGATCAGGGAGACCGTCAGACCGCCCGAAGGCGCCCTGGCGGGCAGGATGCTCATCGAGACCACCATCTCGGTCCCGTCCTGCCGGCGCAGGCGCTGCACCCGGGCGACATGCGCCTCGCGCGTCTCCAGGACGTTCCGCAGACGCTGGCTGACCGTCGCCACGTCCCCGGGAGGCAGCAGCTCGGCGAACGCGATCCCGCGCGCCGCACGCACCCCCGCGAAAGGGGCCGCGTTCAGATTGCAGCTGGTGATCCTCAGATCCCAGTCGAGCGTGACGACCCCGAGGATCTGCTCCTGCCCGCCGGGTTCCTGCCCTCCGCCTCCGCGGCCTCCACCCTCCCGGCCTCCGCCTTCCTGGTCGCCCCCCGCGGGCCGACGGGCACGACTCGGGTTCCGCGCGGCGCCGGGACCTGTGGCCTGCGCGGTTCCGCCCGCGGGGATGTAGTCCGACAGGGCACCGCTGACCATGTCGAACGGCGAAGACGATGAGGAGGGCGTGGGATCCATGCAGCTCACCCAGCTCGCTTACTCCGGCGCAGGCCGGAGTGACAGTCCCGAGTCCGTGCGATCGAGCCCCGAGATCCCTGACCGCACACCTCTTGGATAACACAAACGCCGCCTTCACCGTAGAGGTAAAGGGTGAGCAAAGCCGGAAGGTGGGGCGCCGGACCCCCTAGGGCGGTGACTCGGAGGACCGGCCGGGCCGGCGCGTGAACCGCCGCAGTCCGCGCCGTGTGGGCCTGAGGGGCCTGTCCTCGGGGGCCACCGGCCCCTCGCCCGCGGCCAGAGCCGGCGCCTCTGCCGGGGGCGTCACGGGTTCGCCGCCCCGCTCCAGCCGACTTCGGACGGCCCGGGCCATGGCCTGGTGGGCGGGCTCCAGGAGCAGGCCCTCCGCGGAGAGGCGCTCCCACATGTGCTGCAGCTCCTGCCCGCGGGTGACCACCTGGCGCTCGTCCAGCAGCCGCTGCCACGCCGCGGTGGCGCGGGCCACCTCGGGCGCCGCCCGGTTCAGGTCGGTGCGGCAGCGGATGCGCGCCACGGTCAGGGCGAGGACCGTGGAGAGCATGTAGTCGCCGCGCAGGTACGCCAGGTAGGCCTCGATGGCCCGCGCCTCCATCGACAGCTCGTCCTCCGCGCCCCTGCGCAGCGTGAGGTGCTCGCGCAGCGCGCTGGCGAGGACGAACGCGGCATGCAGCTCGTCACGCTGCGCGTGCTGGATGATGCGCTCCACACGGGCGAGCGGCGGGAACGCCGCCTCCTCCGCGGCCGTGCGCTCGCGCCCGGGCGGCAGGTCCTCCTCGTCGGCGATGGTGCGGCTGGAGCCGTCGGGGTGCACCCGCAGCCGTGCCACCTGCATGACGCTGCGGTCGATGACGGTGGCCGCCACCGGCGCTCCCAGGGTGCGGGCGAACATGGCGATGGCGTCGAGGATCGCCTCGTTGGGCTGGCGTACGCCGCCCATGTCCAGCAGATGGCCGTTGACCACCGTCGAACCGTCCTCGGCCACGTAGGCGTCGAGACGGATCAGCGGCGGTGCGGCGAGCGCGGGCAGGTTCTGCTCGTTGCGGGGTGTCAGCGAGTGGGTCATGCGCTCAGGCTCCCGGCCGTACGACGCCGAGGATGGGCATGGAGGCGGCCGGCGCGATCGTGACCGTGCGTCCGGGCCGTGGCGCGTGGACGATCCGCCCGCCCCCTATGTACATGCCCACGTGCGTGGCATCGCCGAAGTAGATGATCAGGTCCCCGGGTCGCGCGGACGACAGGCTGACCCGGGTCAGCCCGTGCCACTGCGCCTGCGAGGTGCGGGGTATGGGGTGGCCGGCCGCCGCCCAGGCCGTGGAGGTGAGTCCGGAGCAGTCGTACGACGACGGGCCCACGGCGCCCCAGACGTACGGCTTGCCGATCTGGGCCATGGCGAAGTCGACGGCGTTCGCGGCCGCCCCCGTCGCCTTCGTGCCGCCGCCCCCGTCGGAGCCCGTCCACCGGGACTTGGCCTTCTCCGTGTCCTCCTTCTCCAACTGGGCGAGCTTGCGCGTCTGCCGGGTCTGGAGACCGGCCTCGATCTGCTCGGCCTCGGCGATCTTCGTCTCGATCTTCTTCTTGGCCGCGGCCTTGTCCGCGCGGGTGCTCTTCAGCTCCCGCAGCTTCTTCGCGGCGGCGTCGGTCTGCCGGCTCACCTCCGCGCGGGCGGACTTCTGCGTCTCGGAGACGTTGACCAGGCTCCGCAGCGCCTGACGGGCCTGCGACGCCTCGTCCAGGGCCTGGTCGGGGTGGTCGCCGAGCAGCAACTGGATGCCCGTGGAGGCGAGGTCGCCCCCGCGGTACTGCGTACGGGCGGCCGCACCCGCCAGGTCGTGCAGATCGTTCACCCTGCCCTCGGTACGGGCCAGGTCCTTGCGGAGCGAGGTCAGCCGCTTCTCCTGCGCGGCCGCCTTCTCGTTCGCCGTGTTGTACGCCTCGGTGGCCACCTCCGCCTCGCGGTAGAGGCCGTCGAGTTCGGCGCGGATCTGCTCGATCGATTTGTCGTCCTGTCGGTCGGGTGTGCTCGGGGCCGCGTAACTCGGGCTGGGCAACAGGGCGATCGCACAGACGATTGCCGCTAAGTTGGCCCCACTCCGCAGCGGTCTGCCGCCGGTCGACACGTTCATCAACTCCACTTTCAGAGGTCGCGTGCAGGCGGCTCAGACGGACGACATGCCCATCGCGGTCGCCAATGCAAGCGCCACGATGGGCCGTTCAAGCCTCGAACACATTACCGTCCGCTGAACGTTCGAACGCTCCATCCCCTGCGCGTGTCAACCTGTCGGCACGTAAAACTCTCTGCCGTGGCCCGCCGCGTCGTTCGCCCGGAGCGCGGCTCACTTCTCGAGGGTCAGGTCGCGCCGATACCAGGTGCCCGTCCTGCCGCCGAGGTCCGAGGGCCCGGCCGGCCCGGCCGGGACGAACCCGGCCTTGGCCAACACCCTCTGGGACGCGGCGTTTTCATGCGAGGTGGCCGCCCTGAGGGTGTGCAGCCCGTGCCGCTCCACCGCCAGCCGGCACAACTGGCGTACGGCCGCGGTCGCGACGCCGCGCCCGGAGGCGTGCTGCGCGACCCGGTAGCCGAGTTCGGCGCTGCCGTCCGAGAGGTCGTACAGGTTGAACCGCCCGAGCACCGAGCCGTCCTCGCCGACGAGGACGTAGAAGGCGCAGATGCCGGCCTCCTGCTCGGCCAGCAAGGCACTGAACCCCTTGGTGAACTCGGCGAAGTACGCGTCGCCGCGGTCGGTGACCGAGGAGGCGAAGTAGTCGCGGTTCGCCAACTCGAAGGCGAGGACCGAGGGCGCATGACCTGCATCCAGTCGCATCAACTCAGGCACGGATCAACCCTATCCGCACAGGTGGTGGGCGCAGGCAATAGCCCGGGGTGACAATCCCCACCATGGAGGACGCGTTCACCCTGCTCGGGCAGGCGGTCGAGTTGCTGCCCGAGGACGCCGTGCGCGGGGGCCTGACGGTCGCGGACGTGCGCGAGGAAATCCGGTGCCAGGAGTGGGAGTTGGTGCTCGACCTTCTCGTCGAGATCGCGGATGCCCGTCCCATGTCCGAGGAGTACTGGGAGTTCCTGGCCGAGGCTGCCCGGCAGATGATGCTCGACCGCGGCCGCCGTTGGTGCGAGTGGCGGGCGTGGGAGGTCCGGCACGGTATGGTCCGGGCGACGTTGAGCCTGCCGGAGGCGGACGAAGGCCCGCGGCGCACCGCCTTCTCCGGGGACGGCCGGCTCAGGCCGCTGTGGGACATCGGAAACCGCGCACCGGACGGCGGGCGATCTCTGAACGTCGCGACGCTGTGGGTGGAAGACGCCGATGAACTCGGTCCCGGAGAGACCGCCGACGTTCGGCTGGCCCCCTTGAGCCCGGAGCAATGGCGGCATGTGCGGGTCGGTGACGTGATCACCATGCACGAGGGCGCGCCGGTCGCGGGTACGGCCAAGGTCGTCGAAGTGCTGCCTCCCCGCGCCTGAGGCACTCCGAGGGCGGTCAGGCGTCACGTGCTCGGGCCCTCCACGAGGCCACCCCGGTCACCGCCCCGGCCCGGTTGGTCCGCCGTCCAGGACGTCAGGATGCGCAGGGCGTCGTGCGACGGGCTGCCGGGTTCGGCGGTGAGGACCATGAGGCGCTGGCCCGAGCCGTCGGGGCTGGCCCAGGTGTCGCAGTCGAGCGTGAGGTCGCCGACCAGACGATGCCCGTAGTGCTTGGTGCCGTAGCTCGCGGTGTTGACGCGGTGTTCGGCCCACCAGGTGCGGAAGTCGGCGTCCTGGACGGACAGTTCGCCGACGAGGCGGACGAGTTCGGGGTCGTCCGGGTCGGCGGCCGCCTCCATGCGCAGCGCGGCGACGGCATCGCGGGCGTCGTGTTCCCACTGCTGGTGCATGCCCCGCATGACCGGGTCCGTGAAGAGGAGGCTCACGTAGTTGCGCCGGTCCGGCGGAAGCTGCGAGAAGTCGACGTAGAGCGCCACGGCCGCGGCGTTCCACTCGAGGACGTCCATGCGCTTGCCCAGCACGATGGCCGGTGTCTGCGTCAGCTGGTCCAGCAGGCGCCTCATCGCGGGCCGCACACGCTGCGCGGGCCGTCGCCGGCGTGGCCGGGCGTCGGTCTTGCCGGCGAGCTCGTACAGGTATCGCTGCTGGTCGTCGTCGAGGCGCAGCGCGCGCGCCAGGGTGGCGAGCACCGACGCGGACGCCCGTACGCGGCCCTGTTCCAGCCGGGTGTAGTAGTCGACGCTGATCGCCGCGAGCTGCGCGACCTCCTCGCGGCGCAGGCCCGCCACCTTGCGGCGCGTACCCGGGTCGGGAAGGCCGACCTCGGCCGGGTCCAGCTGTGCCCGGCGGGCCTTGAGGAACGCGGCCAGCTCGTTGCGATCAGGTGCGGGAGTCATGTCTCCCATTGTCCCTTCGGACCCGGTGCCGTGAGGGGGCAGATTCCTTCCCGGGCAAGAACGTGCTGCTTTTGCACGTCTGGGACCTGGGCGAACGTGGAGATCAGCCCGGCGCAGTGCCGGGTCCGAGGCCCACCTCGACGGTGCGGCCCGACCGGAACACCATCTGCGGAGAACCACATGAACAGGACCGACGTCACCTTCGACAGTGCCGGCATCACCCTGGCCGGGCACCTCTACCTCCCCGACGGACCGGCCGAGGGTCCCCGCCCGGCCGTCGTCGTCGGTCATCCCGGTACGAGCGTGAAGGAGCAGACCGCCGGTCTGTACGCGCAGCGCCTGGCGGAGCGCGGTCTCGTCACGCTGGCCTTCGACGCGGCCTACCAGGGGGAGAGCGGTGGCCTGCCGCGCGGCCTTGAGGACCCCGCCCAGCGCGTCGAGGACCTCAAGGCCGCGGTCTCCTTCCTCACCACCCGCGGCGAGGTCGACGCCGAGCGCATCGGGGCACTCGGTATCTGCGCGTCCGGCGGCTACGTCCTCCCGGCCACCGCGAGCGACCACCGCATCAAGGCCGTCGGCACGGTCAGCGCCGTGGACGTCGCGCGCCAGTTCCGGCTCGGCGCCGACGGAACCCAGGACCCGGCCGCGTTCCAGGCCATGCTGGACGCCGCGGCCCAGGCACGCACCGCGGAGGCCCGGGGCGAGCAGCCGCCGGTGCTCACCCTCTTCCCCGACACCGCCGAGCAGGCCCGCGCGCTCGGTGGGGAACACGCCGTCGAGGGGTTCGACTACTACCGCACGCCGCGCGCCCAACACCCGCGCGCGGCAAGCTACTTCACCTGGAACAGCGTCGACAGGATGGCGACCTTCGACGCCTTCGCCGCCGTCCCGCTGATCGGGCCCCGGCCCCTGCTCATGCTGGCGGGCAGCCGCGCCGTCACCGCCTGGATGAGCGTCGACGCCTTCCAGCGGGCCACCGGGCCCAAGCAGCTCCACTGGATCGACGGTGCGAGCCATGTCGACCTCTACGACAAGAAGCAGTACGTGGACCCCGCCGTCGGCCTCCTCGCGGACTTCTTCACCGAACACCTCGGCCAGGCGTCCTAGTTCGGACTGTCCACGCGCGGGGATGGCGAAGCGGCGTAGGTTCCGGACGGGTGCCACGATCAGGATCGCCGTCTCGCGCACCCGGGGGCGGCGGTCGCGAAGCGGATGGCCGAGCCCAGGGCGAGGTCGGCCCGCGGTCGTGCGTCGGGCCGATCCCGGTCCGCGCACACCGTCCGCGCGGATCGTGTTTGCCTTGGACGCGAGCGGCAACGCGAAGTTCATGAGTCAATCGAACAGCGGCACGAACCAAGGTTCCGCAGCGAAGCGGAGTGCATCTTCCAAGGCTCGGCGGGCCACGTCGAAGGCGACCGCCCCCGCGTCACAGGCGGCGAACAAGGCCGCCGAGAAGTCCGATGACGTGGCGTCGGCGGCTGCTGACAAGGCCGGACGTACGGCCGAGGCGACCTCGGCGGTCGTGCACGGCGCTGCCGAGCGTGTGCAGGCCGGTCGTGAGGCCGTCGTCGCCGCCTCCGGCCAGGCCGCGGCCCTCGCCAAGACGGCGTGGACGGTGATCGCCCAGCGCAAGCTCATCGCCGCCGGCGTGGGCGCGGGGGTGTCGGCGCTGGGTGCCACGTCGTACCTGGCAGGCCGACGGGCGGGACGTCGTACGCACGGTCCGATCACGCGGATGACCGGCGGCCGGATCTGAGGCGGCAGGCGGACCCCGCCATCCGCCCGTGGCGGGGTCGCCGCGGCGCGCCCAGGAGCGTGGCCGCCGGCCCGGCGTGGTGGCGGGGCGGGTGAGGTTACGCTGCTCCGTCATGCAGGAGACGCGTCTCGACACCGCTCGGATTCGGGCGGCACGCCGGATGATCGACCCGGTGTTCCGCGACACCCCGCTCTACCGGTGTGAGGCGCTGGAGCCCGATCTCGGGTGCACGGTGAGCATCAAGCTCGAGACGGCGAACCCGGTCCGCAGTTTCAAGGGCCGCGGCACGGAGGTGGTCACGAGCCTGCTCGCCGGCAACGGCTCGCGGGCCGCCGTGTGCGCGAGCGCCGGAAATCTCGGCCAGGCCCTCGCCTGGTCCGGGCGCGGGCGGGGGATCGACGTCACCGTCGTGGCATCGCGCCATGCGACCGCGGCCAAGCTCGATCGCATCCGCGCCCTGGGCGCCGGGCTGGAACTGGTCGATGGGGATCATGAGTTGGCCCGTGAGCGGGCGGCGGACATCGCGCGGCACGACGGCATCCGGCTGGTCGAGGACAGCCTCGACATCGAGACCTGCGAGGGCGCGGCGACCATCGGCCTCGAGCTGGTGGACGCCCTGCCGTCGGCCGGGTTCGACGCCGTCCTCGTCGCCCTCGGCGGCGGCGCGCTGGCCACCGGTGTCGGACACGTCCTGAAGACCTTGGCGCCCGGCGTCGAGGTGATCTGCGTCCAGCCGCTGGGCGCACCGGCGATGACCCGGTCGTACCACCAACGGCGCGTCGTGGTGACCGAGTTCGCCCAGTCCATCGCCGACGGAGTCGTCGGACGGCGGCCCATCCCGGCCGTCCTGGGCGATCTTCTCCTGGTCGCCGACGACGCCGTACTGGTGCGGGAGTCGTCGGTCGTCGCGGGCATGCGGTTGTTCTTCGACCGCGCCGGCCTCGTGGTCGAACCGTCGGCCGCGCTCGGCGTCGCGGCGCTCCTCGAAGACCCCGGACGATTCGCCGGCCGCCATGTCGTGACCATCGTGTGCGGCAGCAATGTCGACGTGGACGCCTATCACCGCTGGGTCGGCGCGGGAGGCGGCGCCGCTCCCGTCAGCGCCCCCTGACCGTCCTTCCTCTACGGTTCAGGCGCCCTTGCCGCCCGTGTGGAACAGGGCGGCCGCACGGCCCGCCGTCTTGGCGGCGTCCACGACGGCACGGTCCTGGAGCAGGCGTCCCGAGGCGAGGGCACCGTCGATCAAGAGCCCGAGGTGCGCGGCCAGTTCGGCGGGCTCGCCGGCACCGGCCGCGGCGGCAAGCCCCCTCAGCCACTCCTGCCGGCGCTGCGTGTGCGCGATGGCGGCGGCGTGGGCCTTGGAATCCGGCTCCGCCTCGACGGCGGCGCTGACGAAGGGGCAGCCGAAGAACCCGTGCCGGTCGAAGGACGACAGCAGTGCGTCGAAGAGGCCCGCCATCTGCTCCACCGGTTCGGGACCCGCGGCCTCGGCGGCCGCTCGCAGGCGTTGCATCCAGGATTCGTCCGTGCGGCGCAGGTAGGCCGCGATGAGGTCGTCCTTGGTCCGGAAGTGGGCGTAGAGGGTCGACTTGGCCACTCCCGATTCCGCGATGATCTGGTCGACACCGACCCCGCGCAGCCCGTGCCGGTGGAAGAGGCCGGCTGCGGTGTCGAGGATCTTCTGCTCCGTGTTGGTCTTGCGTACGCGCGTCGCCATACCGGACAGACTAGTTCGTTCGACTGATGACCGGAAACCACGGTTGGCATTTCTTAATCGGACAGACTAGTCTGTTTTATCAGCGCAGGATGGACTGACGCTGGTGATCGAGAGATGAGGTGCGCGATGCGCGCGGTGGTGGTGGAGGAGTTCGGCGGGCCGCTTCAGCTGAGGGACATCTCCCAGCCGGTGCCCGGATCGGGGCAGGTGCTGGTGGAGGTGCACGCCAGCGGGGTCAATCCGCTGGACACGAAGATCCGGGCGGGCCGGGCCGGACACGCCCGCTCGCAGCTGCCGGCGGTGCTGGGCCTCGACCTGGCGGGGCGCGTGGTGGAGACGGGACCCGGCGTCGACGGCCTCGCGGTGGACGACGAGGTCTACGGCCTGACGGGCGGCGTGGGCGACCTGCAGGGATCGCTGGCGGAGTTCGCGGCGGTCGACGCCCGGCTGGTGGCCCGCAAGCCCGCCGCGCTGTCGATGCGAGAGGCCGCGGTGCTCCCGCTGGCCGTGATCACGGCCTGGGAGGGGCTGGTGGACCGGGCCCAGGTGCGCAGCGGGCAGAAGGTGCTGATCCATGGCGGTGCCGGCGGCGTGGGCAGCGTGGCGGTGCAGATCGCGCTGGCCCGTGGGGCCGAGGTGTTCGCGACCGCGTCGGCGGGCAAGGCGGACGTCCTCCGCCGGCTGGGGGCCGTGCCCATCGACTACAGGCAGCCCGTGGCCGACTACGTGGCCGAACACACCGGCGGCGCGGGATTCGACGTCGTCTACGACACCGTCGGCGGCGAGGTGCTCGACGCCTCCTTCGAAGCGGTCCGCACCTACACCGGCCATGTGGTCAGCGCCCTCGGCTGGGGCACTCACGCCCTGGCGCCCCTGTCGTTCAAGGGAGCCACGTATTCAGGTGTGTTCACGCTCCTGCCGCTGCTCACGGGGCAGGGTCGCGAGCATCACGGGGAGATTCTGCGCGACGCGGCGGCCCTGGCCGACGAGGGCAAGCTGCGGCCTCTGATGGACCCGCACCACTACGACCTCTCCACCGTGGCGGACGCGCACGCGGCGGTCGAGGGCGGGACGGCCCGAGGGAAGGTCGCCGTCGACATCCGCGGCTGATCGGCGACTTGGGCGGCCGGCCCGGGGGCGCAGGTGACCGGGGGTGCAGGTGACTAGGCGGGCGTGTGGCCCTCCAGGTACACGCGTACGGCGTGCGGGACTCCGGCGGCGACGGCTTCCGCGATCGGCACCCAGTGGAGCTCGTCCCGGCCGAGCCGCGCGTCGTCCGAGGGGGTCTCGCTCAGCAGTTGGCACACCACGGCCGGGCGTGAGTCCGCCGCGCCCGTACCGTCGGGGGCCAGAAGTGTCGTGCCGTCGACGAGGTAACCGGTGAGCTCGTAGACCACGCGGGCCGCGGTGGCCGCCGCCGGTTCGGCGAGTTCCGGGTCGCCCGAGGGCAGCTTCCAGTCGTCCCCGGCCTTCACCAGCAGTACGCGGCCGGCGTACTCGACGACCGCGTCCACCGGACCTTCGGAAGCCTGCTCCATGGTCATGGCCCAGCCGTCCCTTCACAGTTCGTCACCTCGACCCGGCCCGTCGTGCGCCTCGACCTGGCCTGTCATCCCGAGCCACCCTTTCCTACCCGGCACGCATCGGTTCACGCGGCGCGGAGCGCGGGACGGCCGGAACGCGGACGGCGCGCGGGGCCGCGCAGGCGGGAAGCCGGTGTCGTGCTGACGGCTGCCTAGGCGGAGTCCGACCAGGGCCTCGTCTCCCGGTCGCCGTGACGGACGGCTCCGCCGTGGTCGTCCTGACCGTGCTCCGTTGCCGACGGCTGCTGCGGCTGCTGTGCGTCATGCACGCCCTGTGCCGCGGCAAGCGGGCTCAGGTGCCGCTCGGCGCTGTCGAGGAGCCCCAGGTCGGCCTTGGTGTGCGCGACGGCGGCGTCGATCAGCAGGGCGACCAGTGGCTCGGCGGCATGCGCCCGGCGCTGCCGGGCGAGACCCGCGAGTTCCGACAGGTACGTCTGGCGCTGGGTGTCGATGAGCGCGGCCAGCGCTTCCGTACCCAGGGCGGCGGCGCCGAGGAGCTTCAGGAAGATCTCGTCGCGGAAGCCACCGGTGCGGACCCACGCGGTGGTCGCCCAGGCGCGCATCTCGGCGTCGCCGGCGGGGGTCAGCGTGTACAGGTTCTTGTCGGGGCGGTCGCTCTGCGTGACTTGTGAGCGTGTGACGTATCCGTCCCGGACGAGCCGTTCCAGGATCTGGTAGAGGTGGCCGATGTTGAGGCCTCCCCACTGTGGCCCGATGGTCTCCTCGAACTGGGCCTTGAGCTCGTAACCGTGGCTCGGCCGCTGCTTGAGGAGCGCGAGCACGGCATGTTGAAGCGGCATGGACCTCCCTCCTGCATTGTGACAATGTACCGTTGCATTGCGGCAATGTAGGGGAGTGGGGGCTGTTTCGATGGCTGTGAGCGTGGCGTTGCGAGGGGTGAGCCGGCGCTACCCGGGGCTGATCGCCCTGGACGAGGTCGACCTGGAGGTCGCCGCGGGGGAGGCGGTGATGCTGACCGGGCCGTCCGGGGCCGGGAAGTCGACCGTGCTGCACGTGACCGGCGGGATGGACCGGCCCGACGAAGGCGGCGTCGAGATCGACGGGAAGAAGCTGCTGCCCCGGGACCTGGACGCCCACCGGCGGCGCATCGGGTTCGTCTTCCAGCGCTTCCATCTGCTGCCCGCGCTCACCGTGCTGGACAACGTACTGGCGCCCGTCCTTCCCCGCAGGGTCGACTTCGACCGGCGCGAGCGCGGCATGGAGCTGCTGGAGGCGGTCGGCCTGGGCGGGCGGGCCGACGCCCTGCCGTCGGAGCTGTCGGGCGGCCAGCAGCAACGCGTCGCCGTGGCACGCGCGTTGATCAACCGGCCGGGGCTGCTGCTGGCGGACGAGCCGACCGGCAATCTCGACAGCGTCATCGGCCGCGAGATCATGGATCTGCTGATGTCACTGCGTGAGCGCTACGGCATGACGATGCTCGTCGCCACCCACGACCCGGAGGTCGCCGCGAACGGCGACCGGGTGGTGCGCCTGCAGGACGGCAGGATCACCTCGGACCGGCGGATCACCGCGTCCGGTGACGTCCTGGACCGGCTGGGGGGCCTGCGCCCGTGATAGCGATGATCATCGGGCAGCTGCGGCGCCGACGCGGGCGCGCCATGGCGCTGGCGGCCGGCATCCTGGTGGCGGCGACCAGCTTCACCCTGCTGACCTCGACGGTGCAGACGAGCCAGGCGACGACCGTGGGCACCGTACGGAAGAACGCCCGGTCCGCCTATGATGTCCTGGTGCGGCCGCCCGACGCGCAGACGGACGTGGAGCGGCAGAGCGGTCTGGTCGCGCCGAACTTCCTGTCCGGCACGTTCGGCGGCATCACCATGGAGCAGTACCGGCGCATCCGCCGGATGAGCGGCGTCGGGGTGGCGGCGCCGGTCGCCAACATCGGCTATCTGATGGTCTACAACACGGTCTCCGTCGACGTGTCGCGGTTCCTCGACGGCACGGCGTCGCGGCAGATCCTGCGGATCGTCCCGAAGCTCAGCGCGGGCTTGAGCACTTATCGGGCCGCGGACCAGTACGTCTACCTCACCCGCAGCCGGCTCACCTCGGGGAAGCAGCATGGCGTGTTCGAGTCCGACACGCTGGAGAAGGGCGCCGTCGACCGGAGCACGCGGCAGTACCTGATGAACGGGAAGTACAACGTGTGCTTCTACTTCAACGGCGACAAGACGCAGAAGACCAAGTGGAACCTGGAACTGCCGATGATGGAGAGCATCATCGCCGAGGACCTCAGCGACCGGTCTGCGTTCGACCCCGACCTGCACTCGCGGCTGAACTGCCAGTCGGGACAGGGCAAGGCCACCATCGACATCCCGGTCGCGTACCCGGTCCTGCTGTCCGCGATCGACCCGAAGGCCGAGGACCGGCTGGTGGGCCTGGACCGCACCGTCACCTCGGGCCGCATGCTCACCGAACAGGACCGGCCGCACACGGTGCCGCCCGAGAAGAACCCCGACGGGCAGCGGGAGACGTTCGTCCCGGTGGTGCTCAGCAACCGCCCGCTGACCGCAGGGAAGATCAGCGCCAACGTCGAGCGACTCGACACGGGGGATCCGGCCACGCTGCCTTCCCGGCTGGGCAATCCGACCGCCGCCGAGTTCGTGAAGCACCTGCGCGGCACACCCGTGGGCCACGTCGGTCTCGACCTCGCCCAGGGCTACCGCAAGGCGGTGCCCACCTATGGCGTCGACGCCACCAACTACTGGACGGTCGGCCCGGTTTCCTACCGCCGGACCTCCGACGGCGACCTCGCCGTACAGCCGCAGGCGCCGCAGAAGCCCGGCCTGTGGGTGACCAACCTGAACCGGCAGCCCGTGGCGGACGTACCCGAGGAGAACACGGGCCCGCAGTACCGCAAGGTGATCAGCCACCCCTCCACCTTCTGCAACGGGTTGGGCGTGTGCGAGAAGGAGGACTACGGGCGCCTGCCGAACCCGCTCATCCACGTCGTCGGCCGCTACGACACCGGCAAGCTGCCCGGCTTCTCGCCGCTGTCCGAGGCGCCGTTGGAGACCTATCAGCCGCCGCAGGTCACGGGCGCGGACAAGGCCACCCGCGCGGCACTCGACGGGAAGGCGCTGCGGCCCGACCGCAATCTGGGCGGCTACCTCACCCCACCGCCCACCATGCTCACCACGATGGACTCCGTCACCGCGCTCATCAAGAGCCGCCGGACCCCCGGCCTGCAGGACGCGGCACCGGTCAGTGCGATCAGGCTGCGGGTGGCGGGAGTGACGGGTGTCGACGCCGCCTCCCGCGCGCGGGTCAACGCCGTGGCCGGCGCGATCCGTTCGGCGTATCCCAGGCTCCAGGTCGATGTGACGGTGGGGAGTTCGCCCACTCCTCGGACCGTCGCGCTCAGCGCGACGGCGCGGGTGACGGAGCGCTGGGTGGACAAGGGCGTGGCGCTGCGGATCCTCAAGGCGGTCGACACCAAGAGCGCCATCCTCTTCACGCTGGTCCTGGTGGTGTGCGCGCTGTTCCTCGGCCAGGCGGCGCTGGCCTCGGTGCGCTCCCGCCGCACCGAGATCGGCACGCTGCGCTGCGTGGGCTGGAGCGGTGCGGAGGTGCTCCGGCTGGTGCTGGGCGAGCTCGCCGTGATCGGTCTCGCGGCCGGAGCGGTGGGGGCGACGCTCGCGTACGGCCTCGGTCGGCTGCTGGGCCAGCCGGACGCAGGTGTCCGGTCGCTCCTGGTGCTGCCGGTGGCGCTGTTGCTGGCCACGGTCGCGGGCCTGGTCCCGGCCTGGATCGCGACGCGGCTGGGCCCCATGCAGGCCGTCCGGCCCCCGGTCACGGCGGCCCGCCGGGCCCGCCCGGTGCGTTCGGTGGCGGGGCTGGCCGTGCTCAACCTCCTTCGGGTGCGCGGCCGTACGGTGCTCGGCGCGGCCGGTCTGGCGCTCGGCGTGGCCGCCTTCACGGTGCTCCTCGCCCTGACCCTGGCCTTCCAGGGCGAGGTGGCGGGATCGCTGCTCGGCAACGCCGTCGTGGCACAGGCGCGCACGGCCGACTACCTCAGCGTCGCCCTGTCCCTGGCACTCGGCGCCGCGGGCGCCGTCGACGTCCTGGTGCTCTCGCAGCGTGAACGCGCGGCCGATCTCGCGGTGCTGCGGGCCACCGGCTGGACCAACCGCGAACTCGCCCTGCTGACCGTCTACGAGGGGATCGGACTGGCGCTGCTCGGCGGTCTGGCGGGTGCCGCGGCCGGACTGGCGGCGGTGGTCGTGCTCGGACAGGGCGTCCTGCACGGACACCTGCTCGCCGTCACCGGCGCCGCGCTGCTGGCCACACTGGCGGGCACGGTCCTCGTCGGCGCCGCCCTGACGGTGCCCATCAGAAGGCTGTCCCAGATCGCACCGGCCCACCTGCTGGCCGCCGACTGAACCGCGGGCCGCCGCGGGCCGGATGCCGCGGCGTGCTCGACCCGCGCCCGGGCGCACCGCACCCTGGAACCCGGCGAACCGCTCACGGAGAGCCCCTCAGGTAAGCGGATCGGACAGCTGCGGCGTAGAGGGGGTGTGAAGCAGCTGGAGTTCAAGGACTTCTACCGAGCCAGCCGGGACGCATGCCTGCGGGCTGTCCTGGCGAGCGTGGGTGACCGGCAGCTGGCCGAGGACCTGGTCGCCGAGGCGTTCACCCGGGCCTGGACGGCGTGGCCGAAGGTCAGCCGCCATCCGGCGCCGCGCGCATGGATCGTGCGTACGGCGCTCAACACCCGGGTCTCGTGGTGGCGTCGGCGGCGCCGGGAAGTGACGCTGGACGGCGTCCCCGACGTCCCGGCCGGCAGGCCCGGCGACCCCGGCCTGGACCCCGCGCTGCTCGCCGTGCTGCGTCAACTGCCGCAGCGGCAGCGGGAAGTGATCGCGTACCGGGTCTTCCTCGACCTCGACACCTTGGCCACGGCGAAGGCGCTCGGGATCGCACCCGGAACCGTCACCGCCCATCTGTCGCGGGCGGTCGCGACACTGCGCGGCCACCTCGTCACCGCGGACACGCCGGAGGTTGGGCAATGAGGGAACACGACACGGACGTACTGGATGCGCTGAGGGACTCGCTGGACGGCATCACCATGGACACCCCGGTCGAGCGGATCGAGGCCGCGGGCCGGGCGCGCCGGCGGCGCCGCCGCATCGTGGGCATGACGGCGGGAGTCGCGGCGGCCGCGGGCCTCGCGCTCGGCGTGCCCACGTACGGCAACCCGTCAACGGCCCCGCCCGCGGCGGGAGATGGCACCGGGGTGGCCGACAGCACGGGGGCGGGCGCCGTGCACATCCGCACCGCCGCGTACACCGTGGACACCAAGAAGGACGGCACGGTGCACGCGACCTTCGACAAGCAGCGGTACTTCACCGACCACGCGGGCCTGGAGGCCGCCCTGCGCAGGGCGGGCTTCCCCGTGCTCATCAAGGAGGGCGAGTTCTGCAAGGGGCCCCATGACCCCGGAACGCTCGACCCCAGCGGTGTGGGGCCCGGCGTCGGGAAGGTCATGAAGGGCGTGCGGGGCGAGAACGGGAAGGTCACGTTCGTCTTCACCCCGTCGGCGATGCCGTCCGGGACGCAGCTGTTCATCGGCTTCCTGAACAAGTCCCAACTGGCCACCGTGCACGGCAATCCGGGCTCGGTCGAACGCCTGGTGCCCACGGGCGTCCCCCTGACGTGCACCACCCAGGCGCCACCGGCGGACCCGCGCCGGTAGCGGTACGCGGCGCCGCCCGGAAGGGGAGGGACGGAGGGAGGGGGACGGGCGAGGTCACCCAGCGGCATCCGTCACCAAGGGATGCCGTGCCCGCGGGGAAGGGAGACCATGAACCAGACCACCAGCGGGAGAAGAACGAGCAGCACGATGCCCGCCAGAACCTTCGCCCAAAGGGCGGTTCTCCCTCTGTCTCCGGTCGGCACGGCCGACACCCCCCCCGCGTACGTCGATCCGGACCGCGAGTCTATGCGGTACCCCGCCACGGCGGCGGAACGCCTCAGCCCGTCTCTGCAGCGTCAGGGACGGCAGGCCCATGGACCGATTGTCCAGCTTTCCCGAACGGTACGTTCATGATCGGCACGTGGACACGAACAATGCCGTGCCCCTCTACTGGGGGCCATGAGTCCGCAGAAGTCGTTCCGCACCCCGCGCCCGGGCGGCGCCGAGGCCGGGTTCCTCATGGCGCTGGCCAGCATGTCCGCCGTCCAGCTCGGCTCCGCCCTGACCGTTCCGCTGTTCGGCCAGCTCACCGCGGCGGGCGCGGCGGGGCTGCGCCTCGGCTGGGCCGGGCTGCTTCTGCTGATTCTCGTACGGCCCCGCCGCCGCGACTTCGCCCGCGCCGACCTGCTGGCCTGTGCCGTCCTGGGCGTCGCGACCGCCGGGATGATGCTCTTCTTCATGCTCGCCATCGCCCGGCTGCCCATGGGCACCGCGAGCGCCCTGGAGTTCCTCGGCCCGCTGGCCGTGTCCCTCTACGGGCCCGGCGCGGACCGCAAGACATGGGCTGCCGCGGCGGCCGTAGGAGTCACCCTGCTGACCGAGCCCTGGCGCGGCAGCCTCGATCTGATCGGCGTCGGCTACGCCCTGGCCGCCGCGACCTGCTGGGCCGCCTACATCCTGCTCACCCAGCGCGTCGGCGACCGCGTCACCGGCCTGAAGGGGCTGGCCGTCTCCATGCCGGTCGCGGGCCTGCTGACGATGCTCGTGGCCACACCCACCCTCGCGACCCGCCTCACCTGGCCGGCCGCCGCGACCATGCTGGGGCTGGCCGTGCTGAGCCCCCTGGTGCCCTTCGCTCTCGAATTCCTCGCCCTGCGCCGCCTGACGAGCTCCGCCTTCGGCACACTGATGAGTCTCGAACCGGCCATCGCCCTGCTGATCGGACTGGTCGTGCTCGGCCAGACGCCCGGCCTGTTGTCCGCCCTCGGTATCGCCTTCGTCGTGGCGGCCGGCGTCGGCGCGACCCGCACGGGCGGCCGCCCGGACACCGAGCACGCCGCCCCCGCGCCGCAACGCGTACCCGACCCCAGCGCCAGTCCTGCGGCCTCAGGTCACTGATCGAGCCGACGAGCCGCGCTCGCTCACCGCGTCTGCGGTGTCGTCCGCGGTCACGGACACCATCGCGGTCACTCTGCGTCCGGGAACGCCTTGCCGGGATTGAGGATGCCGTGCGGGTCGAGCGCGCTCTTCACGGCGCGGTGCATGGCGAGGACCGCGGGCGACAGCTCGCGCCGGAGGCCGTCGGCCTTGAGGATGCCGACGCCGTGCTCGCCGGTGACCGTCCCGCCGAAGGCGAGCGCGGCGTCGAGGATCTCCTCGAAGGCGAGCTGCGCCCGGGCGCGGGCCGCCTCGTCCCCGTGGTCGGTGATGAGCAGCGGGTGCAGATTGCCGTCGCCGGCGTGCGCGATGTTGGCGATGGTGACGTCATGGCGGCGGCCGATCTCCTCGATACGGCCGAGCATCGCGGGGACATGCCGGCGCGGGACGCACACGTCCTCCGTGAGCACCGGGCCGAGCCGCTCCAGCGCCGGATAGGCCAACCGCCGTGCGGCGAACAGCGCTTCGGCCTCCTCGGGGTCGGTCGACCGCTCGGCCCAGGTCGCGCCGGCACCGCGGAAGCAGCCCACGATCTGGTCGGCCAGACCCTCGCCCCTCTCGCCCGGCTCGTCGACCCGGGCCAGCAGTACGACGTCGGCCTCGACGGAGAGGCCCATGTTCTTCCAGGCGTCGACCGCCCGCAGGCAGTGCCGGTCGACCAGTTCGAGCGCCGACGGCGTGATGCCCGCCGCCGCGACGGCCCGGACGGCCTCGCCCGCGGTGACCACGTCGGAGAAGTACCCGGCCACGGTGATCGCCGGTGCGGGCAGCGGGCGGAGCCGGACGGTCACCTCGGTGACGATGCCGAGCGTTCCCTCCGAGCCGACGACGAGTCCGGCCAGGTCGTAGCCCGCCACGCCCTTGGCGGTACGGCGGCCGAGGCGGACCACCTCGGCGGTACCGGTGACCACCTCTAGCGCGAGGACGTAGTCGCGTGTGACGCCGTACTTCACGCAGCACAGGCCGCCGGCGTTGGTGGCCACGTTGCCGCCGATGGTCGACCAGGGCGAGCTCGCCGGGTCCGGTGGGTACCACAGGCCGTGCTCGGCGACCGCCGCGCGGAGGTCGTCGTTGACGACGCCGGGCTGTACGACGGCCAGTCCTTCGAGCGGGTTGATCTCCAGGATCGACGCCATCCGGTCGAGGGTCACCACCACGCAGCCGACCACCGCGTTCGCGCCGCCCGACAGCCCGGTGCCGGCGCCTCGGGCGACGACCGGGGTGCCGTGGCGGAGGCAGATGTCGACAGTGCGACGGACGTCCTCGGTGCTCTGCGCCCGGACCACGGCGGCCGCCCGGCCGACCGGGGCCCACTCGGCCTCGTCGTGACTGAGACCGGCGATGACGTCTGCGTCCAGCACGACACTGCCCTGCGGCAGCGCGGCGCACAGGTCCTCGACGAGCGGGCCGGCCGAGGGGGAAGGCACGGGGACACTCAGTGGCTCTTGGGTCATGCCGTCAGTGGATCATCTCCAGGGCGGTGAGCGCAGGGGAGATACCCTCCCGGTTTCACGGCGGTCCCGTGACCGGGAAATGCCTTGCCGCACAGAACCCTCGCATCAGGAGCGCTCGTTCGGCGCCTCCCCGGGCAGCCATTGCAGCGCGAACCACAGTTCCATCCGGGTTCCGGGGTCCTGGAGGTCGACGTTGAGCAACTCGCCCACCCGGGCCAGGCGGTGACGCACGGTGTTGCGGTGGATGCCCAGGAGCGCCGCGGTGCGGTCCCAGCTGCCGTGGAGGGTGAGCCAGGTCCGCAGGGTGTCGAGGAGTACCTGAGCGCCCGGCGGACCGGCCCGGTCCAGTGGGGCGAAGCGGGTGTGGGCGAGTGCACGGGCGTCGGTCGGGGCGACGAGCGCGTGGAGGGTGAGCGGGTCGGTGGTGTGGACGACGGCGGGTGCGCCGGCGGCGAGGGCGCGTTGCAGGGCGCGTTGCGCCTGCGTGTCCGCGAGCGGCAGATCGCCCGCCGGGACGGGTGCGCTGTAGCCGAGGATCCAGCCGAGCGCAGCCGCCCGGTCAGGCACCGCGGGACGGGCATCGGCGGCACAGGGAACCAGGGCCTTGAGTGCAGAGCCGTCGATGTGCACGTACGGGGTGCCCAACAGGCTGGCCAGGGTGGCCAGTTGAGCCGGTTCGGCAGCCGGGGGCGTTCCGTCGGAGTAGTGCCCGTGGATCACCGTCCAGTGACCGTCCGCCGGCCCCTCGTCGGATGTCAGAGCGGGTGCGACCTCCGCGGGCGTGGCTCCGAGCATGAGCTGGACCAGCGCGCCGACGCTGTGGGTGTCGGTGCTCAGGGCGTGCCGTGGACCGGTGAGCAGGGCCAGCAGAACCGTCGCGGTGCCGGTCACCTGATGGTGCACGGCGGTCGGGGGTGTGGTGGCGGCCTGGCCGAGGGCCAGCGTCGCGGTGGTCGTGCGGCCGGTGCCTGCGGGCAGGGTGTGGACCGTCAGGTGGATGCCCTCGTCGGGGTCGTGGGCCGCGGCCGCTGTGGGACCGCCGTCCCGCCGCAGGGCGCGTACGGCGAGATCGCGCAGCAGCTGGGGGGAGGCCGGGCGCCGGCCCGCCGAGAGGAGTTCGGTGCCCTGGGCGTCGTACAGGACCGACCATGCCCCGGTGTGGGCGGCGAGCTGGCCGAGGACGGACCGGAGGGCGTCCGGGCGGGCAGCGGCCGAGGCCAGCGCCGACTGGGCCCGGGAGATCTCCCGCAACTCGCGGTTGCGGGCCTCGGCGATCGCCGCGTAGACCGCCTGCCCGACGGCGACGAAGGGCGTGGCGGGCGGGAGGCGCAGCAACGGCAGGCCGTGCCGGTCGCAGGCTTGGGCGAGGTCCGGCGGTACGTCCGCGTGCACGGGGGCCACGCCGAAGCCGAGCGCGGCCACTCCGGCGGCGACCACCCGTCGTACGTAGGTGTCGATGCCGTCCGCGGTGCCGGGGAGTCGTACACCTGCCGTGAGCAGGAGTTCGCCGCCGACGAGGTACGGCGTCGGGTCCTCGATCTCCGTCGTCCCCACCGTGCCGACCATCCGGTCCGCGGCCGGCGGTCCGGCGACCTGGGTGAGACCGAGGGCCGGGGCGGCGAGGAGTACGCCGAGGGGCACGGTCGGCAGGTCGCCGTTGGCGGATTCATCCAACGCGGGTCTCCAGATTGGGCAGAAGCAGCACTTCAGTCCGATTACATCCCGTGGCTACGGTCATGTCACCCCCCTCCCGCTCCCTCCCACGGAGGTCCCCGTGACCGTCGACCATCTCGTCATGGCCGCCTACCTGCTCGGCATCATCGGTGTCGGTTGGTGGGGCAGACGCCGAGCCGCCTCCAAGAGCGACTTCCTGGTCGCCGGGCGCCGGCTCGGTCCGCTCATGTACACCGGCACCATGGCCGCCGTCGTCCTCGGCGGTGCCTCCACCATCGGCGGCGTGCGCCTCGGCTACACGTACGGCGTCTCCGGTGCCGCCATGGTCGGCGCCATCGGCCTGGGGCTGCTGGCGCTGAGCGTCTTCTTCTCGGCCCGCATCTCCCGGCTGCGCGTCTACACGGTCGCCGAGATGCTGTCGCTGCGCTACGGCGACGCTGCGAGCGTGATCTCAGGCGTCGTCATGTGGATCTACACCCTCATGCTGGCCGTGACCTCGACGATCGCGTACGCCAGCGTCTTCGACGTCCTGTTCGACGTACCGCGCTGGGGCGCGGTGCTCATCGGCGGCACGATCGTCGTCGGCTACTCGGCGCTCGGCGGCATGTGGTCCATCACGCTCACCGACATGGTGCAGTTCGTCGTGAAGAGCCTGGGCGTGCTCGTGCTGCTGCTGCCGATCGCGGTGGTGAAGGCGGGCGGCTTCGGCGCCATGGCCGACCGGCTGCCGGGCGGCTACTTCTCCCTCACCTCCATCGGCGGGCAGACCATCGTCACCTTCGTGCTGATCTACACCTTCGGCATGCTGATCGGGCAGGACATCTGGCAGCGCGTCTTCACCGCCCGCAACGACCGGATCGCGTCCTGGGGCGGGACCGGCGCCGGCGCCTACTGCCTGGTCTACGCCCTGGCCGGCGCGTTCATCGGTATGGCGACCAAGACCCTCTACCCGAACCTGGCCGAGGCCGACCAGGCGTTCGCCACCATCGTCAAGAACGTCCTGCCGACCGGCGTGCGCGGGCTGGTCCTCGCCGCCGCCCTGTCCGCGATGATGTCCACCGCCAGCGGCGCCCTGATCGCCTCGGCGACCGTGGCCAACAACGACATCTGGGCCCGGCTGCGCCGACGTACGCCGACGGGGGACCACGACGAGGTCGGCTCCAACCGGCTCGCCATCGTCGTCCTGGGCGGTGCCGCCATGGTGATCGCCTGTGTCCTCAGCGACGTCATCGAGGCGCTCACCGTCGCCTACAACCTGCTCGTCGGCGGCCTGCTGGTCCCGATCCTCGGCGGCCTGGTCTGGCGGCGCGGCAACCTGCCGGGCGCGCTCACCGCGATGATCGCGGGCGGCACGACGGTGATCACCTTCATGGTGACCGACGGCCTGCTCGCCAACGAGCCGATCTACTACGGCCTCCTCGCCGGCCTGGTCGCCTACGTCGCCGTGAGCCTGGTGACCCGTCCGACCGACGAGCGGGTCCTGGAGACCTGGCGCCGCCGTCTGGCGGGCGAGCCGGCCCCGGTCCCGGCGACGGCCGCCAAGGGCCCGGAGCTCAGCCCGGCCTGACACCCACCACATCGCACCCGCACGTGCCGTACGCCATGGAAAGGCCCTCGATGCCCACCGCTCCGACGGAAGAACTCCGTCTGCGCCGCGAACTCGCCGCCGTCTACCGCCTGGTGGCCCACTTCCGGATGACCGACCTGATCTTCACGCACATCTCGGTACGGCTCCCCGGCCCGGAACACCACTTCTTGATCAACCCCTACGGTCTGCTCTTCGACGAGATCACCGCCTCGAACCTGGTGAAGATCGACCTGTCCGGCCACCCCGTCGAGGAGACCCGATATCCCGTCAACCCGGCCGGCTTCGTCATCCACAGCGCGATCCACGCCGCACGACCCGACGCCCAATGCGTCCTGCACACCCACACCAGGGCGGGGTGCGCGGTCGCCGCCCAGGAGGAGGGCCTGCTCCCGCTCAACCAGATCTCCATGGAGTTCTACGGCAGGCTCGGCTACCACTCCTACGAAGGCGTCGCGCTCAACCTCGCCGAGCAACGGCGGCTGGTCGCCGACCTCGCCGGCCACCCCGCGATGATCCTGCGCAACCACGGCCTGCTGACCGTCGGCGAGAGCCCGGCCCAGGCGTTCCTGCGCATGTACTACCTGGACAAGGCCTGCGAGATCCAGACCACCGCCATGGCCGGAGGCGCAAGGCTCGTCCTCCCCACCCCCGAGGTCCGCGAACTCACCGCCCGCCAACTGGCAGGCGAGGACCACGAATCCGACCTCCAGGACGACCGGGCCTACGACCTCGCCTGGTCCGCACTCCTCCGGCTCGTCGACCGTATCGCCCCCGATCACAAGGACTGACGGGCCCACGGGAGAAGTTCTGCCGCGGAGCGGCTGCCCCAGCCGACGGCCAGGTCGTCGAGCACCTGTCCGCCCCCTAGCCGACCGTAAGCACGATCTTGCCCTGGACGTGTCCGCGCGCGGCGCGTTCGTGCGCCGCGCGGGCATCCGCGAGAGGGAACGTGCTGTCGATCTGGACGCGCACGGTGCCGGCATCGAGCAGACGCCCCAGCGAGGCGAGTTGCGCACCGCTGGAGCGCACCTGGGCGCTCGAGACGCTGACACCCAGCTTCGCGATCTCGTCCTCGTCGAACACCCCCGGCATCACGGGGAATTGGGCGCCACCGCGCCTGAGTGTCCGCAGGAAGCGCCGGCTTTCGGCGCCACCGACGGTGTCGACAACGAGGTCGGCGGCGTGCACGAGTTCCTCGGCGCGGTGCTCGGTGTAGTCGATGAACCGGTCGGCGCCGAGCTCGCGCAGGAAGGAGGCGTGCGCGCCGGACGCCACCGCGACGACGCGCGCGCCCTGCCACTTCGCCAGCTGGACCGCGAAGTGCCCCACGCCGCCCGCGGCGCCGTTGACGAGCACCGTCGTGCCGGTGCCGAGCGGCACCGGGCGGTGCGGCTTCTCCTGGAAGGGCGAGGGGTGGTCGTGCCCTACGTCGATCAGGAACTGCCACGCCGTCAGCCCGGCCATCGGCGCCCCGGCGGCATGGACATGATCGATGCCGGCGGGCTTGCGCGCGAGGTCCGCCGCGGGCGCGGCCACGTACTCGGCGTAGGCGCTGCCACGGAAGCCGGGAAACCGCAGAAGACCGAATACCTCGTCACCCACGGAGAGGCTGTCCACGTCCGCGGCGACGGCCTCGACGACGCCCGACACGTCCGTCCCCGGGATCACGGGCAGGCTGACCGTCGGTTCCGTCTCTCCGGGCATCGTGGTCATCCCGCCGCGCAGGTACCAGTCCGGGGGATTGATGCCGACCGCGCGCACGCGCACGAGCACCTCGCCCGGCCCCGGCTCGGGGATCGGCACCACGTCGTACTGCAGCACTTCGGGGCCGCCGTGCTCATGGAGGCGGACCGCCCCCATCGTCTGGGTCGCCATCGTTTTCTCCTGCCCGCGCCCGCGGGATAGTCTTATTCGGATCAGTGCTCCACATAAGTGAACCACTGATCCGAATATATGGACCACTGATCCGGATAGTCAAGGGAGACCGATGCGGGCCGACGCCAGGAAGAACCGCGACCACCTGCTCGACGTGGCGGGCGCCGCCATCGGTGAGCAGGGCGTGGAGGTGTCCCTGCGCGACATCGCCCGCCGGGCCGATGTCGGGCTCGCGACGCTGCTACGGCACTTCCCGACGCGCGAGGCGCTGCTCGACGCCCTGCTCCGCACGAGCTTCGACGAACTGACGGCGCGGGCCGAGGAGTTGGAGCAGTCCGCCTCTCCCGAGGACGCACTCGTCACGTGGCTGCGGGAATGCGTCGCGTGGACCACCGAGTACCGAGGCGTGACGGTGCTGATGGCGGCCGCCATCGAGGATGCGGAGTCCGCGCTCCATGCCTCGTGCGTCACCTTGCGGACGGCCGGTGCGCGTCTGCTCGCCCGCGCGCAGGCCACCGGGGGAGCGCGGGGCGATCTTGACGGCACGGAACTGTTCGCGCTGGTGGCGATGCTCGCGTGGCTCGGCGACCAGCCCTCGCTCGCACCGCGCGCCGATCATCTCTTCGACGTGGTGGCTGGCGCGATTCTGACGAGTGCGGGGGGTGCGGGGACGGGGCCTGGGTCTGGGCCTGCGTGAGGCTGCCGCGTGTGCAGGGTGCCGGGCGAGGGCCGAGTGCATCGTTCGCCCCGGCCGGGGCCGGTGGCATCCGCACCGTTCGCCGATCCTGGAGAGTGACCTGAAGAATGGGGCGATGGAGACACGGCGTCTGCGGCTGCTGGTGGAACTGTCCCGGCTCGGATCGATGCGCGCGGTGGCCGAAGCGGTGGACACCACCACCTCGACGGTCTCGCAGCAACTCACCGTCCTGGCACGGGAGATGGGGACCGCACTGATCGAACCGGACGGGCGGCGGGTGAGGCTCACCCCGGCCGGCCGCCGCCTGGCCGAACACGCCACGGTGATCCTCGCCGCCGTAGAGACAGCACGCCTGGACCTCGCCCCCGACACCGAGCCCAGCGGGACGTTGCGCGTGGCCGGTTACTCCACCGCGATCCGCGCCCACCTGCTGCCCCTCATCACCGAGCTGACCGCCAGCCACCCCCGGCTGCATGTCCTCGTGCGCGAACACGAGCCTGCCGAGGCCCTGGAACTGCTGGCCGCGGACGAGACCGATCTCGCGCTGACCTACGACTACAACTTGGCTCCGGTCGAACCCGACCCCGCACTGCACAGCACGGCTCTGTGGACCGCGGCGTGGGGCCTGGGCGTC
Source organism: Streptomyces sp. NPDC057616 (assembly GCF_042800575.1). Taxonomy (NCBI): domain Bacteria; kingdom Bacillati; phylum Actinomycetota; class Actinomycetes; order Kitasatosporales; family Streptomycetaceae; genus Streptomyces; species Streptomyces sp. NPDC057616. The sequence goes on along the minus strand of NZ_JBHVGU010000016.1, from coordinate 6,950 downwards.
CCTGCGGATGCCGACGCCGGCGGCAAGGCCGGGTCGGCGGTGTCCGAGGCGGGGGACACCGTGGACGTCTTCGCCCGCTTCCGCGCACAGGACTGGATCGTCAACTCCCGTAACACCGCCGACGAAACAGTCATCCGCACGCTGGCCTCCATGGCGGGCTTCACCCCGCGCATCACCCACCAGGTCGACAGTCTCGACCTGGTGCAAGGCATGATCACCACCGGGCTCGGCGTGGGACTGCTGCCTGTCGGCATCCCGACGATCCCCGGCGTCCACCTGCTTCCGCTCACCGATCCACAGGTGACACTGCGGGCCTACGCCGTCGCACGCCCCGGGCGCATGGCCTGGTCGCCGCTCACACTGGTCACGAACCTCCTGGCCCGGCGGGCGGCGGGCGACGGGTGACGGTCCTGGACCGCGGGCGGGTGTCAGTGGGTTCTGCGATGGTGTGCGTCGTGGATGAACTCGTGGAACGCGTTGACGCTCAGGACCGTGTGCTGGGGGTGGTGAGTCGGTGGGAGGCCGTTCGGGAGCGCCGGCTGCACCGAGTTGCCGTAGTGGTGTGCCGTGATGGGCAGGACCGCTTCCTGGTCCATCGACGCGCGGAGCAGCTGTCCCGTTTCCCAGGGCACTACGAACTCGGGGTCGGGGGCGCCGCAGGAGTCGGCGAGTCCTATGAGGGGGCGGCTGCTCGCGAGCTCAGTGAGGAGCTGGGAACGCCTGCGGGCGGATGCCGTTCTCCGCTCGGCCTGTTTCCTCGTGTTCACCGCATGACGACGCTGACGCCGCGGTCGGCGAAGCTCTCAAGGAGGAGCGGGAGAACGGCGACGGTGGCACCGCCTGTCGCCTGAAGGCCGAGGCGGTAAGACGACGAAATCCGTCGCGTAAAAGCCGGGTGGGGACGGATATCGTGGGAGGGTGATGCGTACCCAGCGAGCCTTCCCCGCCCGGTCCGCCACCCCGGCGGACGTCGATGCCATCGTCGACACCTTGACGACCGCCTTCTTCCGCGACCCGCTGTGGGGTCCGGCCTTTCCCGACGAACAGCGGCGCGCCGTGCAGGCGGCAGCCATGTGGCGCCAGTGCGTCACCTCCGCGCTGCGCTACCCCTGGACCCTCGTGACGCCAGGGGTGGAAGCGGCAGCCGTATGGATCCCGCCGGGCGGCACCGAACTGACCCCGCAGGAGGAGGACGGCCTCGGGGCCCTGCTGACCACGGCGGCGGGCCCCGACGTGGCCAAGTCCATCCTGGAGATCTACGACCAGTTGGACGCCGCCCACCCCGACGAGCCCTGCTTCTACCTCTCCCTGCTCGGTGTCCACGACGACCACCGCGGCAAGGGGCTGGGCATGGGCCTGCTGGCCGAGTGCCTCGCCCGCGTCGACGCACTCGGTGCGCCCGCCTACCTGGAATCGTCCAACCCGGCGAACATCGATCGCTATCAGAGCGTCGGCTTCGCCCCGCGCGACACGATCACCATCGCCACGGGCCACGTCGTCACCACCATGTGGCGCCCGGCACGCTGACTCATGCCGGCGCCACGGGCGCGGGCACCGATCCTCCCTGGGTTCAGGCGGAGGGCTCGGCGGCCGACTCACCCTGGGGGGCGGATCCGGCGGACTCCGGCGCGGTGTAGAAGACCGACGTGCCCTGCTTGGAGCGCTGGGCCTGCGCCTTGGCCACGAGCCCTTCGAGCGTGGTGCGCACGACGGTGGTCTTGACGGTGCGATCGGGGTGCTGCCGGCCCAGTTCGGTGGCGACCTCGGCTGCCGAGCGAGGTTCCTTCTGGTTCGCCAGGTGCTCGCGTACGAGGTCGACGAGCGTGGGCGCGGTGGAGGACGTGGACGGGGTGGACGCGGCGGTGGCCGGCTTCTTGGCGGCGGGCGTCTTGGTCGCGGCCTTCTTCGCGGTCCGCTTCCCGGCCGGCGCGGCGGCCTTCTCGGCCGGCTTCCGCTTCGCCGCGCCCTTGGCGGCAGGCTTGGCGGCGGGCTTCTGCCTCTTGCGAGGAGCGGGCACGGTCGCGACGGGTTCGGCCGCCGGGGGAGCGGAGACTCCGAGCGCCTGCTGAATGCTCACCAGCACGGTGTTGTCGTGCCGCAGCGCGGCCAACTGCGCCTGCAGCGCGTCGATTTCACCGGCGAGGCGGTCCTGCTCCTTGAGATTGCGCTCAAGGTCGTCAGCCACCTGGTTGCTGTACTGCGAGGTCAACTCGGTGGTCGTGGTCGGGGTTTCGGACATGGTGCTCACACCCTTCCTGGGTGCTACGGCCGTTGGGCGGCGGGCCCGTGGCGTATGCGAAGTCGAATGTGTGTGCTCTTCTGCCAGGTGCCCTATGGGCCTTGGCAGTTACTCTCGCACAGTCGTGTCTGAGCGATGGTACGGAATGTCTGAGAAATCTTCTCAGGTACCTGGCCGAAACCCTGCAGACGGCACCGGCCCAGCGGACGCCTGACTCCGCTGGGCCGGTGGATGTGGTGCGTCCTACGAAGGCTTGACCGCCGTTACCGCGGTGACGGTCGCCGTGTTGTCGCACTCGGCGAACTGGCCGTCGTTCAGGGCGACTTGATGCTGGCCGGAGCCGGGCAGGCCGATCACCATGGTGGGGTACACGACGGGCTGAGCGCCGGACTTGCAGTAGCCGTCGCCCTCACCCTGGACCTGTACGAAGGTCAGCTTCACCCAGGCCTTGCCGCCGGGCGCCACGCGTACCGACGACGACGAGCCCGTGCGGGTCACCGTCAGCGGAGAGTTGTGCTGCGGGGAGCCGTTGGCCGCCCCAGCGACGGTCGGGTAGCCCTTGAGGACACATGACTGAGCCGAGGTGTTGGTGAACTCGACGATCGCCGCGCCGGTTCCGGTGCCGGAAGGACGCACGGCGGCCTGGTACGCCGTCACGCTGAGGGCCTTCGGTGCGCATGTCGTGACCGATGCCCCGGAAGGACGGGAGACCGGGGACGCGCTCGCGGACGGTGCCGTCGACGTCTTCGCACCGGACGGCTTCGAGGCCGTGGCAGAGGGCGCCGCGGACGACGGCCCCGCGCCGGCCGACGTAGACGCCCCGGACGGCGAGGAACCCGCGTCCGCCGTGTCGCCCCCAGGCTGGCACGCGCTCACCGCCACCGCCGCCGAGACTGCGGCCACTGCCATCGCGGCTCTGCGAATGCCTTTTCCGTACTGCATGACGCCCCCGATATCGGATTGCACTGGGCCGGCTCCGTGCCGGCACTCGTCGAGGGAGAGGACGGCGCAGGCCCAAGGGTTCCCAGGTCGTCCGGCTGTGACCCGGTGGTGACAAGATCAGGTCCGGTTCGGCACATCACCACGCGCCGCCGCATGGGTCGTCGCCCGCGCAACTACTGTGCTGCTCCATGAAGACCAGGTTGCCCGTGGATGCCATGCCCCGACTGTCCGGCGCCGTAGTGCTGGGTGCGGTGGCCGGTGCGATCGTGGGATTCGCGGCGGGCGCCGCGCGCGGAGCACTGGCCGGGATCGCCGTGACCCAACTCGCCTTCGTCGCCGCGGGATGGACCGTGCTGTGGCCGATGGACGCCGCCGACACGAGGCGGAACGCCCGGCGTGAGGATTTCCGGCCCCTCGTCGAGGAGCTGGTCGTCGTGGCCGTGGCGTCGTGCGGTCTGCTGGCCATCGTGCTGCTGCTCCTGGTCGGACCGTCCGACACAGAGCATGTCGGCGCCGCACTCGCGGTCTTCGGCGTGGCGCTGGCCTGGGCGGCCCTGCACCTGATGTACGCCGCCCGCTACGCCTACGTGTACTACGAGGCCTCGGGCGGCATCGACTTCAACTCCGACGAGCCGCCCGCGTACCGGGACTTCTTCTACTTCAGCTACAACCTCGGCATGACGTACCAGGTGTCCGACACCAACGTCTCCAGCTCGGTGATCCGCGGGATCGTGCTGCGCCACTGCCTGCTGTCCTACGTGTTCGGCACCGGCATTCTCGCGACCGCCATCAACCTGGTCGTGGGACTCGTCGCGGGCTGAGGGTCAGGCCGTGTCGGGCGTGCGGCGCAGGACCAGCGAGAGGAAGCCCCACGTGTCCCGGTACACCCGCAGCCATTCGGTGCGCCGGAGCGCGGCGGTCTCGCGTGCCTGCGCGCTGTCCGGATGGTCGGGGTGGTCCAGGGCCCATGCGGACAAGGAACCCCAGCACGACCACTCGTAGTCGTCGAGTTCCTGTCGCGTGCTGACGTGCCCGTCGACGGGGGTCCAGCCGTCCGCCTCGACACGTTCCACGGTGGTCGCCAGGTCGGCGAAGTCCCCGAGCATCTCCACGGCCTCCTGGGACGGCGTACGCGCCCAGAACCCGTCGCCGACGAGGACACGACCGCCCGGGGCCAGATGGGCCCTGGCCGCCGCGAGGGTGGGCAGCAGGCCGCCGAAGGCGTGCGCGGCCCCGAAGCTGAGGACCACGTCGAACGGCTCCTCGGACACGAACTCCTCGGCCTTCGTGCAGTGCAGGACGAGCCGGTCCCGCACGCCGCGGTCGTCCGCCGCGGCGGCGGCCTGGGCCAGCGCGTCCTCGGAGATGTCGACGCCCTCGGCCCGCACACCTGGCCGTCCGGCCAGGGCGCGGAGGAGCCATTCGCCTCCGCCGCAGCCGAGGTCGAGCACCCGCTCCTCGCCGGTCGGCAGACCGCGTTCCAGGAGGCGGCGGACCGAGTCGTCGCCGAGCGGGGACTTGATGGGGTGCTCGGTATGAGCGATGCGGGAGATCTGTTCGCGATTCACCGGGGCAGGGTGCCAACGACTGGGCGTTCGCGCACCTCAATTACGGCGAGCACTACGGCGAGCATCGCGGCGGACTCCCGGTCAGCCCAGCGACGCGGTCGCCGCCCGCAGGTCCTCCAAGGCGGCGAGTGCGTACGGCGCGAGCCCTTCCCCGTCGACACGATCGCTCCCGGACCACTTGGCGTAGCCCCGCTTGAACGCGAGGACTCCCAGTTCGCCCGCGAGATGCGCGGTCGCGTCGGGGACTCCGCGGGCGATCAGCGCGTCCGTCATGGCGGCGGCGAGACCGACGCTCTTGAGGGCGTCGCGCTCCTGCAGTTCGGTGCTGGCCGCCACGGCGGCCTTGAGGCGGGGGCCGAGTTCGCGGTTCGTCGGGCCCATGGCGCCCGATGCGCGCTCGAGGCCGGCGGCCACCGCCTGGAGGGGGCCGGCGCTCGCGGGCGCCTCGGCGATGCCCTCCGCGAGCAGCCTGCTGAGCGTCTCCTGGCCCGCGACCAGGAGCTCGCGCTTGTCGGAGAAGTGCCGGAAGAACGTGCTCTTGGTGACGCCGGCGCGCTCGGCGATCTGCGCCACCGTCGTGGCGTCGTACCCCTGCTCGGTGAACAGGTCGACGGCCGCGACGACGAGTCGCTGGGACGCCCCTGGTTGCCATCTAGCCATGGGACCAGGATAGGCGATGGGACCTTTGTCCCATCACGGTGTAGGGTCGGTGATGGGACAAAGGTCCCATCACCTTCAGGGGAGAGCTCATGCACGTCTTCATCACCGGCGGTACGGGCACCATCGGCTCCGCCGTCGTCGCCGAACTGCTCGGCAACGGCCACACCGTCCTCGCGCTGGCCCGCTCGGACCGCTCGGCGCAGGCCCTCGAGGACGCCGGCGCCAAGGTCCTGCGCGGAGATCTCGCGGACCTCGACGTCCTGCGGTCGGGCGCGGCGCAGGCCGACGGCGTGATCAGCCTGGCCTTCGGGCGCGACTACAGCAGTCCGGACGCGCTCGCGCGGGCGATCGACGAGGAGAGCGCCGCGCTCGCCGCGCTGGGGCAGGAACTCATCGGCAGCGACCGTCCGATCGTCACGGTCTCGGGTACGCCCTGGGTGCCGGGCCGCGCTTCCACCGAGGCCGATCCGCTGCCGACGGACGGACCGGTGGGTGGCCGGGGCCGCTCGATCACGGCCCTGCTGGATCTCGCCTCACGCGGCCTGCGCAGCATGGCCGTCCGCATGCCGCGCACGGTGCACAACGAGGGCCGTGGCGGATTCGCCGGCCTGCTCGTCGACGCGGCACGCCGCACCGGGGTGTCCGGCTACCCCGGCGACGGCACCCAGCGCTGGCCGGCGGTGCACGCGCTGGACGCGGCGGTCCTGTTCCGTCTGGTGCTGGAGTCGGCACCGGCCGGGACGTCCTGGCACGCCGTCGCCGACGAGGGCGACGCGGTGCGGGACATCGCCACCGTCATCGGACGGCGACTGGGCCTGCCGGTCGAGGAGGTTCCGCAGGAGAACTTCGGCCCGTTCGGCCCGATCTTCGCCATGGACCAGCCGGCGTCCAGCGCCCACACCCGCGAGGCCCTCGGCTGGCGGCCGACGCACACCGGCCTGCTCGACGATCTGGAGAACGTGCAGCCCTGACGGGCCGGGCCGTCACCGGCCGGCCCCGCTGTCGTACGCAGGGGCAGGCCAGGCGACAGCCCTCTTGCCGGCATCGCAGACTCAGCCGATCGTCCACTTCTGGTTGGCGCCGCCCGAGCAGGTCCAGATCTGCAGCCGGGTGCCGTTGGCCGAGTTGTTGCCCGTCACGTCGAGGCACTTGTCGGCCTGCGGATTGACGATGTCGTTCGCCCCGCTGACGGCCCACTTCTGGTTGGGGCCACCGGTGCAGTCCCAGAGCTGGACGGTGGAGCCGTCGGCGGTGCCGTTGCCGGTCACGTCCAGGCACTTGCCGAGCGCGCGGATCGTGCCGTCGGAGCCCACGGTCCACTGCTGGGCGGAGGTGCCGTTGCAGTCGTAGAGCTGTACGGGGGTTCCGTTGGCGGAGTTCGCCCCGGCGACGTCCACGCACTTGCCGGCCAGGCCCCTGATCGGTGCGCCGGCGGAGCTGCTGCCGGTCGTGACGGAGACGGAGTCGACGACGAGTTGCTGGGGGAAGGCGGTGGAGGTGTCGGGGTCGCCGGGCCAGTAGCCGCCGACGGCGAGGTTGAG